>NZ_JAQLOI010000001.1:2927709-3253011 GCF_028204155.1 Vibrio algarum
TCAAATCGGCTAATCTACTAAGCGGTTTTTCCGACATCATTAAACTTGGCGAACATAGTGGAATCAAGAACTCTTGATATAGCTTATCTATTCTGAGGCCAGGCCAACTGCCACGACCATAATAAATGGCCACATCTATGTCATCGGTTAAAAAGTTATCATCTGAATCTACGGCTTTAATACGAACATCAATATCTGGCTCTTGTTGATTAAAATCAGCCAATCTAGGAACCAACCATTGAATAGCGAAACTAGGCGGTAAACTAATAGTAAGCGCGCCTTTTTCGCTTCTCTCTAGTACCTTATCAGTGGCTGCAGCAATCGCACCAAAGATGTCTTTAATATCAAGAAAATAACTTTGGCCTTCCTCTGTAAGCAATAACGACCGATTCCTACGTCGAAATAGTTTAAGCCCGAGAAACTCTTCGATAGACTTAATCTGATGACTCACCGCAGCTTGAGTCACAAATAATTCTTCTGCTGCCCGTGTAAAACTCAGGTGTCGCGCAGCGGCTTCAAATACCTTTAAGGAGTTTAGCGGTGGTAATCTTCTAGACATTTCAGCCCTTACTTATTATTCATTAGTTTTTTTATCTGAAGCATTATAAAATGTCCATTGCTTGACGGCTAGAGAAATTCTATATTTCGTCCCGCAACGTTAGCCTGAACGGCTTGGTTTCTTACCAATTGGTTAATGTTGCGATGTTGTGTTTGCAAATCTCGAATTCGAGTTAGGTAGAATCTACCTAGGATTTCCATCAATCTAATTGATGCAAAACCATACTTCCTGTATTAATTTGACCTGTCTGTCAAAGAATTTATTTTTGCACTGTCTATATGGCAGTGCTTTTTTTGCGTCTACTAAATAGCTTAAACTCAACACAAATAAAAAAACCAACAATAAAATGTTGGCTTTTTAGATAAACAACACGCTAGTAATAATGTTCTAAGGTCTATACACCTTCACATTATCAAAGCCTTGTTCTTTCAAATAGAGCGCTTGTAAACGGCTCATCACGCCACGGTCACAATACAGCAGATAGTCTTTAGTTTGGTCTAAATCGCCAAACTTAGTGGCCAGCTTGTAAAATGGTAAGTGTTGAACCTCTACACCATCAATCACCAAAGGACTTTCATCTTCTTCGTCCGGGCTACGAATATCTAAAACAACCGCATCACCGTCCAGATCAGAAACCAGTTCTACATCTGGAACTTGCGCTTGACTCTCCTTCTCTATATCACGGATATCCATTACGCGAGCGTTATAAACCACTTTCTCTAAAACAGAAAAGTCGAAGTTTTCTTCTTCTTTTTCTAATTTCTCTTTGATCGCTTTTACAGTTGGCTTTTTAGAAATCACACCGCAATATTCAGGCATCACTTTAGCAAAGTCTTCTGTTCCAATCACACGAGCTAAATCGATAATATCTTCTTTGTCCCAGTTAATTAATGGTCTTAGAATCAGTGTATCGGTTACTCGATCAATGTGACGTAGATTAGTCAGTGTTTGACTAGACACCTGCCCTAACGCTTCACCAGTAATCAAAGCTTGAATACCGAATTTCTCAGCTAAAAGACCACCAGCGCGCATAAACATACGTTTAAGCACAACGCCCATTTGGCCGTCATCAACTTTCTCTAAAATCTCAGCGACTACTGGTTCAAAATCGACCGAGATAAATTTAACCTTGGCTGACGAGCCGTATTTATTCCACAAGAAATGAGCTACTTGCTTCACGCCTATTTCATGTGCTGGGCCACCTAGATTAAAGAAGCAGTAATGTGTTTTGGAGCCGCGTTTAATATGTAGGTAACTAGAAACACCAGAATCAAAACCACCAGAAATCAAGCTCAATACATCTTCTTGAGTACCTAGAGGAAAACCGCCTAACCCTTTATAACGTGCAATAACTTGGTTTAGCTTCTCGTTAGCAACCTCAATATTAACTGTAACATCTGGGTTATTAAGTTTAACCTTAGCGCTTGCAACAGCCTGATTCAGACCACCACCAACATAACGTTCAAGTTCGATAGAGGTAAATTCGTGTTTACCACGACGTTTAGCTCGTACTACAAACGTTTTGTCTTCGATTAATTTGCCACTCAGCTCCAACACCTGTTCATAGATATTATGCATATCTGTAAATTCAGACTGCTGAACCTCCAATACGTGGTGAATACCGGGCGTATGAGTAAGCACAGTTAAAACTTCTTGGTAATACTCATCACTACTAGCTGTTACTTCAATGTGATCACGACGGTTGAATACAGCAACAGATTCTGTTCTACGTTGGATAATAATTCGAAGATTACATTCCAAAATACGTGTGAAACGCTTACGCACTGATTCACTTTTAACAAAAATCTCTGGATGGGGCTTAACAATAAATTTCATATGTGGTTTCGCTAAATAAAATACAAGGATGTCGCATTTTTCTAGCATAAAGCTAGAAAACTAAGGCGCAACACTATACACGAATTAAAGGATAATTTAAAAAATTAAAAAAACCAAAGAAGTAATCTAAGACTATTTTTTAAGGTCAGGTTATTAGCATTACTTGGTTCAAACTATCTAATCTTTTCTCCCTCAGTTACAAAAGTTACAAAAGCCACAATTAGTTACAATAACTCGCGACACTGATTTCCTTCTTGAATCAATTGATAGACTGCATCAATAAAGAATAACCTTACAAATTCCACCTATTTATCTTTCAAGTGAGAAAACTGGGCGAATTTGTATAAAAACAAATCATAATTTCAAGTAAGGATAAATAATGTTATATCTTGAGTTTTTGTTTCTATTACTGATGCTCTATATGGGCTCACGTTATGGCGGCATTGGGCTGGGGGTTGTCTCCGGTATTGGATTGGTTGTGGAAGTGTTTATTTTCCGAATGCCACCTACCTCTCCACCAATCACCGTCATGTTAATCATTCTGGCCGTTGTAACCTGTGCCTCCATTCTTGAAGCGGCTGGTGGATTAAAATTCATGCTTCAAGTTGCGGAAAGAATACTGCGTAAGAATCCCAAAAATGTCACTCTTATCGCCCCTTTTGTTACTTATACCATGACATTTATGTTAGGTACGGGACACGCTGTATATTCAATTATGCCAATCATCGGTGATGTCGCCCTTAAAAATGGTATTCGCCCAGAACGACCTATGGCGGCGGCCTCAGTGGCATCACAGATAGCAATTACGGCTTCGCCAATTTCTGCTGCTGTAGTCTATTACCTCGCACAACTCTCTAATATTCAAGCAGATATTACGTTGGTTTCTATTCTGATGGTGACTGTACCTTCAACACTTGCGGGTACGTTCTTGATGGCCTTGTATAGTGTCCGCCGTGGTAAAGAATTAAACGATGATCCAGAATATCAACGTCGCTTAAAAGATCCGGTCTGGAGCGAGAAAATTCTTAAAACCACAGCAACAACATTGGATGAAGTTCTCCCTAGTTCTGCTCGCAACGCTGTTCTGATTTTTCTTGCGGCTTTGCTAAGTATTGTCGCTATCGCCATGCTTCCAGAACTAAGAACGATTGTTGAGGGTGAAAAGCCAATCAAAATGTCCGTTATCATTCAAATGATGATGCTTGCTTTTGGTGGCGTAATTCTTTTAGCCACGAAAACCGACCCGAGAAAAGTACCTGAAGGAGTAGTATTTAAGTCCGGTATGGTCGCTGCGATCGCTATTTTCGGTATTGCCTGGATGTCTGATACGTACTTTAAGTACGCGCTACCAGAATTTAAAGACGGCATAATTGGAATGGTTACGGACTACCCTTGGTCATTCGCATTTGCTCTATTTATCGTTTCCGTTGTGGTTAACTCTCAAGCGGCAACGGCTCGTATGATGCTACCCGTAGGTATCGGTCTAGGGTTAGACCCAGCACTACTTATCGGTATTATGCCAGCAGTTTACGGTTACTTCTTTATACCTAACTACCCTTCCGATATCGCCACAGTGAACTTCGATTCATCAGGTACGACTAAAATTGGTAAGTGGTACTTTAATCACTCGTTCATGTCTGTTGGTATTATAGGGGTGGTTTCTGCGTGTATCTTAGGTTACTTACTAGGACAAGTATTCCTCACCTAACAGGTTGTATTTAATCTCTGAAAATATATGGCTAAAAAACCATTCACTTCAAAATGAATGGTTTTTTTAACACCTAAATTACAGACCAAATATTACTGTAACCCTCATTTTACAGCTTGAATACACGACAGAGATGCACATTTACTGATTCAACACATATTGGAATTAGCATAAAGCCCGCTATACTGCTCTTTCGTCATCAAATGATTATTTACTGAAGCCGCTATCTGTAAATAGAGTCCTCATTATGAAACTTAAGAGTTATCTCGCTTTAACCACCATCGCCACTTCATCTTTTATAGTTATTGTTGTAACGACGGCTGTACTACTCTTATTGCAAACCTCACATCAAGAAGGCTTTGAGGCGAGAGGATTGGAACTTGCTCGCGTTCTTGCCCACAACCCCGTAGTCATCAATGCTGTCGATGCTAAAAATAAAAATCAACCTAATAACCTACAAAACTACATTGAAAATATTAGAAAAAGTACAGATGCATCCTACATCGTTGTAGTAGATAGAAATGCGATGCGGTTAAGCCACCCAATTCCAGAACGAATTGGCAAGCACTTCGTTGGTGATGATATTTACCCTGCTTTAGAAAAAGGTACTGAGTACAGTAGTGTTGCGTCAGGATCTCTAGGTGAAGCCATTCGTAATTTTTCACCGGTTCGGCTCAATGGAGAAGTAATAGGTGCGATTTGCATCGGCTATTTATCAGTAAAAACCTCGAGTATTCTACTTAAGAAGTTTAGTGATATTGGCTTGATTGTAGGTAGTGTATATCTACTCGGAATAGCGGCTATTTTTGCGTTTGTGTTTAAGATTAAGCGAACTTTTCTGGACTATGAGCCTGAGTTTATTGTAAATAAATTCCACGAGCATGAAATGGTCTTTGATAGCATTAGGGATGCTATCATTTCTGTCGATAGCAATATGACAATCACTACTATTAACAATAGTGCCATTAAAATGCTATCTATGGGTACATCCGACCGGTACGACTATATAAACCATTCTTTAGCCCACTATTCTAGTGCCTTAAGTCATCTAGTACTTTCAAAACAAGGCGTTTTTCATCAAGGTGTATTTACCATTGGAAAATTAAAGTATCGAGCTAATATATACCCCATTATCACCAGCAAAGGTCTATTAGGTCATGCCATCGTGTTTTTTGCTAACCTTAACCATGATGAGCTAGAACGTGAAGTGAATTACCTAAAAAATTATTCAGAAATCTTACGCACTAAGACCCATGAATACTCAAATAAACTCAATGTGATATCAGGCATGCTGCAAACGGGTAAGTACGATGAAACCGTTGATTTTATTCAACAAGAAACGGACCGATATCAATCTGTACTTCGTAATATCGTTATGTCGATAACGGATAGCGCTGTAGCAAGTATATTGCTTGCAAAATTTAACAAGGCATCAGAAATTGGCGTAAAATACACTATCGATGTAGACAGTAATCTATCCAATTACCAAAAAAACGCTTCAGAAAAACTGGTCACTATTCTCGGTAACCTGATTGATAATGCATTGCTTGCATCATGGCAAAATAGAAATAACGTCACTCCTGAAGTTTGTGTGTACTTGAGTGATCGTAGTAGCCATATCATTCTAGAAGTTCAGGATAGCGGTGCTGGCGTACCCGATAAAATCTCAGAACATATTCTAGAATTCGGAGTAAGCTCGAAACACAACGATGAGCACAATGGGATTGGTTTGTATTTAGTAAAGCAACTTGTTGATTACTTTCATGGAAGTATTGACTGGGAACGCACAGATAAACAAACCACACTTTTTAGTGTCTACTTAAACAAGAGTGACGTAGAGAATGACAGTTAAATATACGGTAATGATTCTCGAAGACGATGTGAGAGCGAGTTACACATTAGAGTCCACCATTAATCAGCTTCCCGAGTTTAACGTGGTAGCAGTGAGTGAAACCTGTGCAGAAGCGCTATTACAATATGAGCTATACGAACCCATGCTCGTTTTCGTCGACATATCATTACCCGACGGGAACGGTATCGATGTCATTCGCCAGTTACGGGAAAAAAAGCACAGTGTGACTTTGTAATGACTACGGCTGAAAGAGAAACCACAACGGTGGAAAAAGTGGTCCAACTCGGTGTCATTGACTATCTCGTCAAGCCTATTCGAATGTCCAGAGTGCATCAAACCTTAGCGGACTATAAGCAATTCAAACAACAACTATCTGAACGCTCGACGGTTGACCAAGGTGAAATAGACCAAATTCTACGTAAGGCACCTGAGAAAAAACTGAGAACAACACCTAAAGGCATCGATATCAATACCTTGTCGTCTTTGAAACAGATTCTTCAGCAAGAGAAATTAATAGATTTTTCAGCGGAAAGCATCGGTGAACGTATGAATGTGAGCCGCGTGACCGCAAGGCGCTATCTAGAGTTCCTAGAATCCGAAGGCCTGGTCCGCCTAGTTTTAAATTACAATACTGGCGGCAGGCCTCGTCGTTTATATCAAGTTGTAGAGCGTAGAATTAACCACTACTGAGCGACACTAACCTCATCGCTATATTGTGGTTTACCTTGCAGTATACCAATTTCAACGCGCCTATTTTGCGCTCTCTGAGCAGAAGTCGCATTGTCGTTAAGTGGCTCTGTATCGGCCATTCCTCGAACTCTCAGTCGAGCATGGTCAAACCCTGTTACTTTTTCCATTTCATGAGCGACAGACACCGCTCGCTGTGAAGATAAATCCCAGTTAGAGCGATACAATTCAGAATCTAAAACTTGATCATCTGTATGACCAGAAACACGAACAATACCTGGAACATCTTTCACGAGATCTGCAATTTGCCTTACCAATGGTCTAAATTTCGGTTGCAAGAATGCGGAACCAGCAGGGAAAGCACCTTTTTCTCGAATACGAATAACGATTTCCTGCCCAAGGTTTTCGACTTCAATCGCACCTTGATCTATCTCTCTTTCTAGCGCTTTCTTAATACTCTCTTCTAGGGCATCCGTTTCTTGCGCCATCGCTTCTGCTTGAGCTTCAGCATCTGATTGCGATTGTAAGTCTTGCTCTTGTTCCGATTCTGCTTGAGAGTTTTGGTTCATTTTGGTCGATGTTTCTGGTGATTTACCACCGGTCTGCTCACCAGCTTCTCGGTTTTTACCACCCGCTCTCGCCGACTCCCCTTCGTGAAAATCAAGAGTAGGTTGAGTGATATCAATAGTTTGCTGCATAATAACGTCGATAGGCGTAGGTTCAGGCCTACCGGGTCTGAACTCTTGAGCTATTACGCTTGTACCTTTAGGTATATCTTTCACTTCTAATCGGTTTTGTACACCGAACGCAAATTTCATCGAACCCGCAATTTGCTTGAACTTCAATACATCCATCTCTGAAAACGAAAGAAGAAGTACAAAGAAACACATCAAAAGTGACATCAAATCTGAGAAGGTTGCCATCCATAAAGGTGCCCCGGGGGCGGGCATTTGCAATCATCTTCGTCATCCATTATTCCGCTCCCTTACTCATTATCGATATCAAGAACACGTTTTTTCTCATTAAGATAGTTCTTCAGGTAACTATCAATAACGCGAGGGTTTTGACCATCTTGAATAGCGAGAACACCATCCATAATTAGACGACGATTCAGTTTCTCTTGTTCACGGCGTAACGAAAGCTTATCTGCAATAGGGAAGAACACCATGTTGG
This sequence comes from Vibrio algarum, assembly GCF_028204155.1. Classification (NCBI taxonomy): domain Bacteria; kingdom Pseudomonadati; phylum Pseudomonadota; class Gammaproteobacteria; order Vibrionales; family Vibrionaceae; genus Vibrio; species Vibrio algarum. The sequence continues at coordinate 2,935,525 of NZ_JAQLOI010000001.1, forward strand.
CAAGTACAGCACCATATAACGTTGTTAATAGAGCAACCGCCATCGCAGGACCAATCGACTTTGGATCATCCATATTAGAAAGCATAGCAACCAAACCAACCAATGTACCAATCATACCCATCGCAGGTGCTACATCACCATAAGCACGGAATGCGTCACTACCTTGAACATGTCGCTCATCGGTTAACGCGATATCTTTTTGCATAGCGGCTCTCACCACTTCTGCATCGTGTCCATCAACAAGTAAATCAATACCTTTTTGCATAAAACTGCTGGTAATTTCCATCTCTTCTAGAGCAAGAAAACCACCTTTACGTGCGGCGTCGGCCATTTCAACAATTTTTGCAATCAGTTCTTCAGGATCATCCGTCTTAAACATGAATGCTTTACCAGCAATCTTAAAGGCGCTAAAAAACTGGCCCATGGTAAATTTCATTAAAACGACACAGGTCGAACCGCCGACAACGATCAAAATCGAAACCACATCGATAAACATGCCAATACTGCCACCAAGCACCATTGCCATTATTACGAAGGCGAATCCTCCGATCAGACCGATTAACGTTGCTAAATCCACTAAGCACCTCTTATGCTAAACTGTTCAATTCAATCAACATGGGATAGTCATACTATCGGCCACTAGCCGTAATATTTTAGTAATTTGTTTGAAAAACATAACTATTTGTAAAAATACAAACCGTTGTCAGGATAAGCCCTGCATAAGAAATTTCCAAGTAAGTCTTGTGATTTCAACAGGGAAACGCACAATTTAGTTTAGTTTTTCTTGCATGTATGTCCGTAATATCCCATTACTTAACACGACTTACCTTCAAATTCGACCTAAGCCAAACTGGGTATAGATTATAATTGCTAGACGAGAGATAATAATTGTTCTATTTGGGAAATTATCTGTCACTTGTGAGCATTCCAATTGACCATTAATCTACTCTAGAGTAAGTTTCGTCCACCCCAATAAAAGCAGATAAACTCATGGCCATAAAAAAACCTGAAAATATGACTTTCGAAGCAACTCTAGAAGAGCTTGATTCCATTGTAGAACAGCTTGAAAACGGAGATCTCGCTTTAGAAGACTCATTAAAACACTTTGAGCGCGGTATCTCTCTAGCGCGTGAAGGCCAAACGAAGCTCACTCAGGCAGAACAAAGAGTTTCTATTCTATTGGAAAAAGATGACACGTCCCCGCTATCCGATTTTCAAAATGAGCATTTAAGAGAAGAATAATCCATGCTGGCATCATTACCATTCTATCAAGAGCGCAATCAAGCTCAATTAGACTCGTGGCTAGACAAGCTAGACTACCAAGAACTACCGCTAGTCCAAGCAATGCGTTATGGCTTATTACTGGGTGGAAAAAGGGCAAGGCCATTTTTGGTCTATGTCACGGGAGAAATGCTAGGCTGCACTCTAGATGAACTCGATACCCCAGCTTCTGCAATAGAATGTATACATGCTTATTCTTTGATTCATGATGATCTTCCTGCTATGGATGATGACGAGCTTAGGCGCGGGCACCCAACCTGCCATATCGAATTCGATGAAGCGACAGCCATTCTCACTGGCGATTCACTACAAACGATGGCATTTAGTATCTTAGCTGAAGGACACCTTTCCGAATCAGGTGAAACTATGCGTGTATCAATGATACAAGCCTTGGCGAAAGCATCTGGTGCACAAGGTATGTGTGTTGGACAAGCTCTCGACCTCTACGCAGAAAACACAATTGTATCTTTAAACGAACTTGAAGCTATCCATAAAAACAAGACCGGTGCGCTTTTAAAATGTGCTATCCAGCTTGGTGCATTGGCAGCTGGAGACAAAGGGTATAAAATCCTCCCTCTATTAGATCGGTATGCGGATGCGATTGGGTTAGCTTTTCAGGTTCAAGACGATATATTAGATATCATCAGTGACACCGAAACTCTTGGAAAACCGCAAGGTTCAGACCAAGATTTAAATAAGGCGACCTATCCTTCTTTACTTGGGTTAGATGGCGCTCAGCACAAAGCTCAAACTCTTTTGCAAGAAGCACTTCATGCATTAGACGCAATCCCTTACAATACCCAGTTACTCGAAGAGTTCGCCCGATACGTTATCGAGCGCAAAAACTAACATTATAAGCGCTGAATATTTTATGACTCTTGATATTTCGAAATATCCTACATTAGTCCTTGCCGATACGCCTGAAGAGCTACGATCTCTTCCAAGAGACATATTGCCAAAACTTTGTGACGAATTACGTACTTATTTATTAAACTCTGTAAGCCAATCAAGTGGGCATTTAGCATCTGGTTTAGGCACAGTTGAACTAACTGTTGCGCTACATTATGTCTACAACACACCATTCGACCAACTGATTTGGGATGTTGGCCATCAAGCGTATCCTCATAAAATTTTGACTGGCCGCCGAGAACAACTGCCAACCATTCGTCAAAAAAATGGCCTGCACCCGTTTCCGTGGAGAGAAGAAAGCAAATACGACACGCTTTCAGTCGGACACTCTTCAACTTCCATTAGCGCGGCACTGGGCATGGCTATTTGTGCTGAAAAAGAAGGCAAAGAGAGAAAAGTTGTTAGTGTTATTGGTGATGGTGCCATTACCGCTGGCATGGCATTTGAAGCCATGAACCATGCAGGCGATATTCATTCAGATATGTTAGTGATTCTTAACGATAACGAAATGTCGATATCTGAAAACGTAGGTGCACTTAACAACCACCTAGCTCAAGTTTTATCAGGAAGCTTATACACCTCTATTAGAGAAGGAGGAAAGAAAGTACTTTCTGGAATGCCTCCAATTAAGGAGTTAGTAAGAAAAACAGAAGAACACCTTAAAGGCATGGTTGTACCTGGCACCATGTTTGAAGAACTAGGCTTTAATTATATAGGCCCTGTTGACGGACACGATGTCAGTGAGCTAGTGAAAACATTGAAGAACATGCGAGAGCTAAAAGGTCCGCAGTTCTTACATATAATGACGAAAAAAGGCAAAGGTTACGAGCCAGCTGAAAAAGATCCTATTGGCTATCATGGCGTACCAAAATTTGACCCGTCTAATACGAGCTTACCAAAAAGTAATGGTACTAAACCTAGCTTTTCTAAGATATTCGGTGACTTCCTCTGTGATATGGCAGAGCAAGATCCAAAACTCATGGCAATCACACCTGCAATGCGTGAGGGCTCTGGTATGGTTCGCTTTTCTAAAGAATATCCAGAACAATATTTTGATGTCGCCATTGCGGAACAGCACTCTATTACACTAGCAACAGGAATGGCCATTGCGGGCTATAACCCCATTGTTGCAATCTACTCAACGTTCTTACAACGTGGATACGATCAATTTATCCATGATGTCGCGATCATGAATCTGCCCGTTATGTTTGCAATCGATCGCGCGGGTATCGTTGGTGCAGATGGTCAAACCCACCAAGGTGCATTTGACCTTAGCTTTATGCGTTGTATCCCTAACCTAGTTATCATGGCGCCCAGTAATGAAAACGAATGTCGCCAAATGCTATACACCGGACATAAACACCAAGGTCCGAGCGCAGTGCGTTACCCAAGAGGTACTAGTATTGGCGCTAACCTTGAACACACCATGACAGCACTCGAAATTGGCAAAGGGCTTATTGTTCGTGAAAGCGAGGCGGCTCCTAGCAAGTTAAAAGTGGCGATTTTAAGCTTTGGTACCATGTTAGAAAGTGCGACTACCGCCGCAGAAAATATTGATGCTACCCTTGCTGACATGCGTTTTGTTAAGCCTTTAGATGAAGACCTCATCAAGGATTTAGCAAGCCGTCACGATATTCTCGTAACGGTTGAAGAAAATGCTATTGCCGGTGGTGCTGGCGCTGGTGTAATTGAATTTATGATGCAAGAAAAGCTAATCAAGCCTGTATTAAACATTGGTTTGCCTGACAAATTTATTGTTCAGGGAACACAAGAAGAGCTGCACGCAGAACTAGGCTTAGATGCAGCAGGTATCGAAGCGACAATTCGAGATTATATAGCGAAGTAATACCACATTAAGTAAATTAACGGATGGTAAATTCACCAGATTTTTATAGCATAAAAAAGCGAAGAGTACTTCACTCCTCGCTTTTTTGTTCATCATGTCATTCATCGCGCACAAACATTAAATCCAGCCAGCATACCGACCAATCAAGAACAATGCCACGCCAGCCATTACTCCAGCAACAACATCATCGATCATAATTCCTAATCCACCATGTACTCGTTTATCTAGCCAACCAATAGGCCAAGGTTTTACCATATCAAAGAAACGAAACAGTACAAAACCAGTGAGTAGCCACTTCCACTCAGTTGCGGGAAGGTTCATCATAGGCACTAAGCTCATAGTGATCCAAAAGCCTGCAAATTCATCCCATACGATAGAGCCATGGTCATGAACACCCATGTCATCTGATGTGATTTGACATATTTTTACGCCTACAAAACAAGAGGCAACAACGAGGATAAGATAAATAGGTAACGGAAACTGGACCAAAACAAAATAAAGCGGAATAGACGCTAGTGTTCCCATGGTTCCGGGAATAATAGGAGATAAACCACTACCAAAACCGGTTGCTAGCAAATGCCAAGGATTCGCCAATGAAATGTTATCTAATGGGTTACTCATTCTTCGTCCTTAAAATGGTCATATCCATCCAGTTTCCAGTCGACTGTTTTTCCGTCTCTTACAAGCTCAAACGTCCCCTCAGGTCGAATCTGACCTATGCAGGTTACCTTGGTTCCTATATGAGCCAGAGCGCTCTCTATGCCACCATTGTGTTCTTCTGGTACGGTAAAACAGAGTTCGTACTCCTCTCCACTCGTCAAAGCAAGTTTCTGCGCTTTCTCTCTGTCATCACAAAAACCAAGCAATTCATTTGAAAGTGGAAGCGCGCTAATATCTATGGCGGCACCAACCTTAGAGCACTTAAGTATATGCTGAACATCCGAGATCAGGCCATCAGAGATATCAATACAACTAGAGGCAATATTAATTAACGCTTGTCCCGCTAAAATTCTCGGTGTGGCAATATAGTGGCGACGCTCAAGTTTTTCGGCATAAGGCTTAGTTCGCTCTTCATTACCTAGAATAATTTCAAGCCCCGCTTTGCTATCACCTAATTCCCCCGTCACATAAAGCCAGTCACCAGATTGCGCACCATCACGGCGAAGCACTTTATCCTCGGGTATAAATCCCTGTACCGTTAAAGTGATGCTTAAAGGCCCTTTTGTCGTATCACCACCGATAAGTTGAACACCAAAATAGTCCGCAAGTTCAAAGAAAGCATCACAAAAAGGAGCCAACCATGACTCGTCTTGCTCTGGCAGAGTCAAGGCAAGCGAAACCCAGGCTGGTGTTGCTCCCATAGCTGCTAAATCACTAAGATTAGAAGCCAATGCTTTATGTGCCACCCATGCAGGATCTGCATCGGCCAGAAAGTGTGTACCAGCCACTAAAGTATCTGTGCTTATAGCAATACGGACATTATCTGGAGAGCGCACAACGGCACAGTCATCTCCGAGCGAGATTTGAACATCTTTGCGTTGACTTTGACGATTGGAAAAAATTTCTCGATTAAACTAAATTCACCGGACATTTATAATGACTCTCGATTCTATAGCCTGAACTTATAATTCTAGGTACCCATATAACAAAAAAGGCCAGCAATGCCGACCTTTTTATCTATACAATTTTTACTTTTTACGTACGTGCGGTGCGGCTTTATCTAGCACACCGTTGACAAATTTATGACTGTCTTCGGCTGCAAATACTTTCGCCAACTCAATGGCTTCATTGATGACCACTTTATAGGGTACATCTTCGCGTCGAGTCATTTCGTACATAGCAAGACGTAAAAGCGCTAACTCCATCATATCCAGATCTTGCATTGGACGAGATAGGTAAGGGCGAAGTTTGCTATCTAACTTAATGTGGTCTTGTACAACACCTGACAATAGGTCACGAAAGTAAGCAACGTCTGTTTCTGGCGCAACTAATGCAGGTTCTGCAGCATGATGCTCTTCTTCATCATACTTACCACCAGATAAAAATTGTTCTTCAATTGTGGCAACATTATCTTTCGATATTTGCCAAGAATATATTGCTTGTAAAGCAAATTGACGTGCATTACGACGTGCGGCTGGTTTCACACTTGCCCCCATTAGGAATCGATTTCTGAAAGAACGTTGATCATCTCAAGTGCGCTTAGTGCAGCCTCTGCACCTTTATTACCAGCCTTGGTTCCTGCGCGCTCGATAGCTTGATCGATGGTATCTACGGTTAACACACCGAATGCGACAGGAAGGCTGAACTCTAGAGAAACTTGTGCCAGACCCTTGTTACATTCACTACAAACATAATCGAAATGGGGTGTACCACCACGAATCACCGTACCCAAAGATACGATAGCATCAAATTTACCCGTTTTAGCTACACGTTGTGCAACGAGAGGTAATTCAACAGCACCAGGACAACGGACAACAGTAATGTTATCTTCTGATACTTGCCCGTGACGCTTTAAAGTATCGATAGCACCAGAAAGTAAACTTTCATTAATAAAGCTATTAAAACGAGAAATCACAATAGCAATTTTTGCATTTGGAGCTGGGAAACCGCCCTCGATCACTTTCATAAGCCTTCCTTCAACTATATTCATCCAGTGAGAATCGCCGGATTCTAGCACAATTTTGTGAGCAATATCTATACCCAAAATAATTGAAGTTGCTACAAAGCCGTAAACAAATGACTCACCATGAACTTAGATAGACCAAGTGTTAAAAATGATTGAGTGCTGTTGGCGTTGCTGCAACTTCCGGTATAGCTGATAAATAGAATATTATTCCGTTACGTACTCAACGACTTCCAAACCAAACCCACCTAATGCGTGGTAACGTTTATCGCTAGAAGATAACAGTTTCATTTTATTTACGCCCATGTCAGAAAGGATCTGAGACCCAACACCAACACGTCTAGAAGTACCTTGTTTTTTGGCCATTGTAGGCGCTTCGCCTTTATCTTGTTGCTCAAACATTTTTACACGGTGAATAAGCAAATCTGCAGACTCTTCATGACCTAAAATGACTAAAATACCCCCTTCTTCTCCGATACGTTTCATTGCCATATCCAACGTCCAACTGCGATCTGCATTTCTATTTGAACGAAGTAAATCAGTAAACACATCGTTTAAGTGTACGCGAACCAAACAAGGCTCATCAGCAACGACGTCACCTTTACGAAGAGCATAGTGAATTTCGTTATCGATCGTGTCACGGTAAGTAACCAAATCAAAGTCACCAAATTCAGTTGGAAGCTTGCACTCAGCAACACGCTCGATGGTCGTTTCTGTATTATTACGATATTCAATTAGATCCGCGATGGTGCCCACTTTTATATCGTGTTTTTCTGAAAATACTTCCAAATCCGGACGACGAGCCATACTGCCATCTTCATTTAGGATTTCGACAATAACAGATGATGGTTCAAGACCAGCTAAACGCGCTAGATCACAGCCAGCTTCCGTATGACCAGCACGAGTAAGTACACCACCATCTTGAGCTGTTAAGGGAAAGATATGTCCCGGCTGAACAAGATCGGCCGCTTTTGCATCTTTTGCGACTGCCGCAAGAACAGTGACTGCGCGGTCTGATGCTGAAATACCAGTAGTTACGCCTTCAGCCGCTTCAATAGAAACAGTGAAATTTGTCGTATATTGAGCGTTGTTATCTTGAACCATTGGCGCAAGACCAAGGTTGACGCATCGATCCTTTGTCATGGTTAGACATATAAGGCCACGGCCATGTGTCGCCATAAAGTTGATAGCTTCAGGTGTGATATGCTCAGCTGCCATAATAATGTCGCCTTCATTCTCACGATCCTCATCATCCATAAGAATGACCATTTTTCCTAAACGAATATCTTCAATAATTTCTGTTGGCGTACTAATTGGCATTGTCGTCGTCCTATCTTTTCTCAGTGCACAAAATAGATTTAAGCAAACCCATTTTGTTGTAAAAAATCCATTGTAATTTTAGATTCAGGTTGCTGTTCTGAACTTCCCTGAAGTAAGCGTTCCATATATCTTGCTAATACATCTACTTCTAAGTTAACTTTTCTGCCTACTTGAAAATGATCCATTGTCGTCTCTTCTGAAGTATGAGGGACAATCGTCAATTTAAAGGCATTTTTTCTCAGTTCATTCACCGTCAAGCTAATTCCATCAACGGTAATCGAGCCTTTATATGCAACGTACTTGGTTATATCTATAGGCATGTCGACCCAAAACTCAATCGCCCTGCCAACCTGATTACGTTCAACAATCGTACCTACACCATCCACATGACCAGATACAATATGTCCACCAAAGCGTGTTGTAGGAAGCATCGCTTTTTCCAGGTTTACTTTATCTCCAACTTTATATTGGGTGAAACCTGTCAGATTCAAGGTTTCCAACGAAAGATCAGCGGTATAACTGTGAGGTCCAAAAGCAACAACCGTTAGACACACACCGTTGGTTGCAATACTGTCACCGAGTTTAACGTCGGACATATCCAATTTACCGCTATCAACAGTAATAGATATATCTTCGCCCTTCGCAGTAATAGCCGTCAACTTTCCTACTGCCTCTATAATTCCTGTAAACATGACTTTTTAACTTTCCTGTTTTACCGTTGCGACAACTCGTATATCAGACCCGACCATACGAATATCTTTAATCTCTAAATCGATAACTTGATCCATACTCTCTAAACCTAGCAGATTAACCAGTCCACGCCCGTCAGTTCCCATTAATTTAGGAGCCAAATAGATAATGAGCTCATCGACTAAATTCTGTTTTAAAAAACTCGCCGCTAAGGTTGCTCCAGCTTCTACCCAAATATGGTTTATCTGCTGTTGTTTATTGAGCTGTTCAAGTACTTCATCAAGGCAAAGCTGTCCCTCTTTATCCAGAGAGACAGAAATATGAGATTGGGTTGAGCTAGCCTCTATGGCCGAATCCGATATCGTAATTATTTCGCCATCGGATTGAAATAATTTAAGGTTATTTGTGAGCACTAAATTTTTATCTAGTATCGCTCTTTTAGGTTGTCGAAGGTTGATTTTAGGGTATTGATTCTGGATTGAAGAAGGTAAATCATTCCAGCGCACATTTAGTGAGGCATTATCATCAATCACGGTTTTACTTGTGGACAATACAGCGCCTGCTTTGGCTCTGAATGATTGAACATCCTTTCGAGCTTCGGGCGAAGTTATCCATTGGCTAACCCCGTTTTTAAGTGCTGTTTTACCATCTAAACTCGCAGCGAGTTTCAATTGTACAAACGGCATTCCTGTTTTCATCTGCTTAATAAAACCAGGATTAAGCGCTTCAGAGTCACTCTCAAGTAATCCTACCTGAACCTCAATACCCGCTTCTTGCAGTATTTTAATACCCCTTCCGGCTACCTGCGGGTTTGGATCTTGCATTGCACAGATAACTTTTCCGACCTTTGCCTTCACCAGTGCTTCTGCGCAGGGTGGAGTACGTCCAAAATGAGAACACGGTTCTAAAGTCACGTAAGCCGTTGCACCTTGCGCTTTTTCTTGAGCCTCTCTTAAGGCAAATACTTCAGCGTGAGGCTCACCAGCTCGGTAATGAAAACCTTCACCAACTACTTTTGCATCACGTACAATGACACACCCAACATTAGGATTAGGCGCCGTTGTATATAAACCTTTTTTAGCTAGTTCGATGGCCCGCGCCATCATTTGATAATCAAATGCAGTAAAAGATGGCTTCATACTAAACTCTTGCTTAGACATTAGTCTTCTAGCTTGGCAATTTCTTCACCAAACTCTCTAATATCTTCAAAACTTCTATATACCGAAGCAAAACGAATGTAAGCCACTTTATCTAACTCTCTAAGCTGATCCATCACCAAGTTACCAATCATTTTACTTGGCACTTCACGCTCACCTGTGGCTCGAAGTTTCGATTTTATATTACTGATTGCAAGCTCTATAGAGTCAGCACTAACCGGGCGTTTCTCTAAAGCTCGTTGGATGCCGCCAACCATTTTGTCCTCATTGTATGGTTCGCGATTACCATTTGATTTTATTACCTTTGGCATCACTAATTCAGCACTCTCAAACGTGGTAAATCGTTCTTTACAGGCTAAACACTGACGACGGCGACGAACCTGATGACCGTCGGCCACCAACCTAGAGTCGATCACTTTTGTGTCATTCTCAGAACAAAACGGGCAATGCATACTACCTCCAGATTTAGTTAAACTATTAATTAGTCCACTAGTTTAACGGAATTAAAAAATAGTGGCGAGTGAAACAAAAGGAGGCTCTGTGATAGAGCCCCCTTTTACACATGTACTGTTCTAAAGGTGTTTACACTCTTAGAACACAAAATAAAGGCTCACTACGGACGAGCCAAATAATTCGCTTTACCGACCCATTTATAGCTGGTCAGTTCTTCTAGTCCCATCGGTCCCCTAGCGTGTAACTTTTGAGTCGATACTGCCACCTCAGCTCCAAGCCCAAATTGTGCACCATCAGTAAATCGAGTTGACGCATTTACATATACCGCAGCAGAGCCAACCGAGTTAATAAATAACTCGGCACTTTCAATACTATTCGTCATGATCGCATCAGAGTGACTCGCATTATGAATACGCATGTGTTCAACTGCTTCACGAACATCATCAACCACTTTGACACCTAGCGTGAAGGCTAACCACTCGGTATCAAAATCACCTTCTTGAACGTCTCTCAAATCCTTAGCATTGGATAAATGACATTTTGCTTTTTCCTCGGCTACAAGAGCAACCTTGCCATTAAGTTTATTGGCAAGCATTGGTAAAAAGTCTTTTGCCACTTTTTCGTGGACCAATAAGGTATCTAAAGAATTACACGCAGAAGGCCTTTGTACTTTGGCATTTTCAACCACTAACAGAGATTTTTCTAAATCCGCACTCTCATCAACAAAGATATGACTAATACCAAAGCCTCCAATAATTACTGGTATTGTGCTGTTCTCTTTACACATTTTGTGCAATCCAGCACCACCTCTTGGAATAATCATATCCACATAATCATCAAGCTTTAGCAGCTGAGAAACCAATTCACGATCTGGCTTTTCAATATATTGAACGGATGCTGCCGGTAATTCGGCCTTCTCTAGTGCTAACTGGATAACTTTAACCAGCTCCATGTTTGAATAGAAAGTCTCTTTACCACCACGTAGGATGCTGGCATTACCTGTTTTAAGACACAGGGCCGCTATATCAATCGTTACATTTGGACGCGCTTCATAAATAACCCCAACTACTCCGAGCGGTACACGACGGCGTGACAGAGACATACCATTCTCTAATACCTTACTATCGATCTCACTACCCACAGGATCATTTAAACCAATTACGTTTCTGACGTCATTCGCTATGCCCTTTAATCGCATTTCATTGAGCAAAAGACGATCGAGTAACGCTTCTGTCAATCCAGCCTCACGACCTTTGTCGATATCTTTCGCATTTGCAGCAAGAATAGTGTCAGAATTTGCTTCTAGCTCATCAGCAATAATGGCGAGCGCTCTGTTTTTTTGCGCTGTAGGGGCAGTCGCAAGATGAAAAGCAGCGTCTTTGGCTGCTTGTCCCATTTTAATTAGTTCCACGTCTCTTCCTTATTTCTAAACTCTAAATACCCTGTACTGGGGATAAAAAATTGGCGAATTACTCTTTTATAACGACAAGATCGTCACGATGAATCACTTCTGATCCATACTCATAGCCTAAAATCGCATTGATATCTTTGCTATGTTTGCCAATTATTTTGATCAAATCTTTATTGGAATAACTAACAATACCTTTTGCCACAAGCTGGCCCGTACTGTTCTTAACCCTTGCAACTTCGCCACGAGCAAACTGCCCGGTAACCTTAATTATTCCTTTACCTAACAGGCTACTGCCTCTTTCAACTACCGCTTTCACTGCTCCATCATCAATAACAATGTCACCGGATGCGGTTGGGCCAGCAAGAATCCAACGCTTTCGATTCTCTAACGCTTCTGGCAAGGCAACAAATTTAGTACCATGCGGCTCATTGCTGATAGACGTTGCTACGACGTTATCCGCACTACCTGCTGCAATAATAACTTCAATACCCGCTCTTCTGGCAATATCTGCAGCCTGTAACTTAGTGGCCATTCCACCTGTTCCGAGTGTTGTTCCACTACCACCTGCTATTTTGCGCAGCGTTTCATCTATAGTGGTTACTTCCCGTATTAATTTAGCATCGGGATTTTTCCTTGGATCTGCAGTAAATAAACCGGGTTGATCGGTTAGCAGTAATAACTTATCTGCACCACACAAAATCCCTACAAGCGCCGAAAGATTATCATTATCGCCGACTTTTATTTCAGAGGTCGCGACAGCATCATTTTCATTCACAATGGGGATAATATCATGGTCAATGAGTGCATTAATTGTGTCACGGGCATTAAGGAAGCGCTCACGGTCATCGAGATCAGCTCGAGTAAGCAACATCTGTCCGATTTTTAAGCCATAAATAGCAAACAACGACTCCCAAACCTGAATCAATTGGCTTTGACCTACCGCCGCAAGCATCTGCTTACTCGCCATTGAGTTGGGAAGTGCGGGGTAACCTAAATGCTCACGACCTGCAGCAATGGCTCCCGAAGAAACCATTACAACTGAATGCCCTTGCTGTTTAAGTTGAGCACATTGGCGAACCAGCTCAACCATATGAGCTTTATCTAATTCCAAGGTACCACCAGTGAGTACACTGGTCCCAAGCTTTACTACCACCGTTTTAGGTTGTAATGCTTTTCCGCTCTGTTGAATTGTCATTTGCCTTACTACATAAATTTTGAATTCGAAAAGATGTTTTAACAATCCATCCTAAATAGCACAAGCAGAAAAGGCGCATAAATGCGCCTTTTTGATAATATTTACTTTGAAAATGCTTTTTTATCTCAAAAAAGGCAAATCAGACGAATTCTTCAGACTCGTCATGGAGGGTAAACTCTAGTGCAAAACGCTCTTCGAGCACTTTACTCAGTTTCTTCAAAAACTCTTCTTGAGTTCTGGCGACTTCTACCTTGAATTTCTTTGGTACGCTCACCGTTTGCCAATTACCTTCTGTGTCATATTTTCCGACTTGAAACTTAGCGACAAAACCATTTACAACTTCCTCTTCTCTAGAAGAGTCTAGTTCCATCCACCATCCCCAAAACTCACGTAATTCCGGGGATTTTTTGTCATCAACACAGACAGAAAGACAATCGAATAAATACTTGCCATCTTGTGACTCAGACTCTCTAAGATAAGGCCCTATTGCTCGTAATGCCGTTATCAATCGGAAATGAGTTGGGCTAACCACCTTGTTCGCCATACGATACTCCATATCGATATAATTATTGTTTTGATTTTCTTATGCCAAATGTTGCGCAACACTTCTATGCTATACATAAAACAATGAAACTGCTATCAAATTAACTCATCTTCGAGCCATTTGATCGCTAAATCGAGCGCTTGCTCATACCCAACGGACAATGACTTCGATGAAATTTTCTTAGATTTTCCATAATGACTGAAAAGTGCGGCAAGTCTATTATCGGAATACGGCGACACTGGGTCACCTTCCAAAGATAATGCTAAGACCGGTACTTTTGTACGCTTACTGGTTAAAAAGCCTTGGACTTTAAGTGACCACGCCATCATTTGCCCCGACAAACTATGTACATCGACAGCATTTTTTCCTAAGCGTGACGCAAGCACATCTAAATACATCTTAGGCATGTTCTTCACTTTGTCAGGTGAAGAAAAAATATCGTGGAGTGGTGCCCCCATTACAACGCATGCTTTAACCTTATCGGGCTCTATAAATGCCAACCTCAACATTGCATTTCCACCAAAACGATAACCCAATAAACCAACATTATGGTGATCTACCCAAGGTAAGTTAGGAAGTTCATTCAAAACAGCACGATGTAATTTGCAAGAATCTTCAGTTAACTGCCAATGGTTACTTGTACCAATAGCTGGCATATCAATTGTCAGCATCCCTATTCCCATGGGAGCTAGGTAGTCTTTAAATACACGCCAAAGGTCGGTTTTTAAACTATCCAGACCGGAGCTAACCATCACCACAGGTTGAGGTTTATCTGTATTAGGGAGGTGCAGGTTTGCCTGTATTTTTTTCCTGAAAAGGCACTTCAAACTGGCGAGTGACGTATTGACTCGTCTTCATTGCTTCATCATGCGCCGAATTTGCTAACACTTGAGCTTGAATCGCTAAGCTATCTCCTTTGAGATGAGGATAACCGGCAATACTGTAGCAAAGGCTAGCATAGAAAAACTCATCCGACGCTTGCTCTCCTTCTAACGTAGCAGCAAGTTTCTGATGGCGCATTCCAAGCTGTGTCCATTCATAAGCCCAGTTACCCGAACGAAAACCAATCACGGTATCTAACCATTGATCTTCTGTTCTTGAGTGCTTAGAAGATGCGATCTTGGCCAACACTTCCTCTTGCTCGATGGGATCTATCCCCTGCCATATCCATTGATAGCGGCGAATATTACGATACCACGCGTAATTGTCTTGTTTTTCTTCTCTTCGAGAAACTTAACACTACTCGGCATATAATTAATCAAGCTAGAGGTTTCTTTCGCTTGTTTGTGTTTTTTGAAAAGCGTTTCGGATAAGTTTTGATTACTGTCAGACATGGTCACTACTGTGTTAGGCCGCAATTATTTACATCATATAAAAAAAATGCTCCTAATCAGGAGCATTTTCAAATTTGTCTCAATTAATGGCTATTTTTTATTAATTGGGTCTACGTAAGCGATTTCCATATCCCAAGGTTGCTCAATCCAAGTGTCTTGCGCAATATCGACAATATATTCATCCACTAGATGAGCACCGGCAGGTTTAGCGCTTACCGTAACGAATTTTGCTTTAGGGTACATTTCACGAATCTTACGCGCAGTATCACCACTATCAACAAGGTCATCAACGATGAGGAAGCCTTCACCATCGCCTTCTGGTGCTTTAACAACGGTCATATCACGTTGATGATCATGATCGTAGCTAGAGATACAGATAGTATCCACGTAGCGAATACCAAGTTCACGGGCCAAGATCGCCGCAGGAACCAAACCACCACGGCTCACACCGAGAATGCCTTTCCACTGTTCAGCAGGCATCTGCTTCTCAGCCAGTTGACGACAATACATCTGCATATTGTCCCAAGTAATGATGAATTTGTTACTCATATTATTATTAACCTGTTTGATCTTTTAACGCTTATTTTTATGATTAAGCGAAAGCAAATTTTAATGCAAAAACGACAGCAAGAACCCAAACACTAGCTGGTACTTCACGACCTTTGCCACTCAAACCTTTGATAGCGGCATAAGCGATAAAGCCTAGTGCGATACCATCAGCAATAGAGTAAGTAAGAGGCATAAGCAGACAAGTAACCACTACAGGAGCGGCTTCAGTCAAATCACGCCAGTCGATAGATACCAACCCAGACATCATTAAAATTGCTACATAAAATAGAGCACCAGATGTCGCATATGCCGGGATCATACCTGCTAATGGCGAGAAGAATAATGCAAGTAAGAATAAAATGCCAACGACAACTGCAGTTAATCCTGTACGACCACCAGCAGAAACACCAGAAACACTTTCAATATAAGAGGTTGTGTTAGATGTACCTAATAACGCACCAACTGAGGTTGCTGTAGAGTCAGCCAGTAGAGCACGATTTAGGCGAGGTAACTTTCCATCTTCTTTGATGAGGTCTGCTTTTGTCGCTACACCAACTAAAGTTCCCGCAGTATCAAACAGATCGACAAATAAGAAAGCAAATACAACAGAAATCATACCTACTTCGAATATGGCACTAAAATCTAACTGCATAAAGGTAGGTGCGATACTTGGAGGCATAGAGAAAACACCGTGATACTGAACGTCACCAAATAGTATACCAAGTACCGTTACGATAAGAATCGCAATCATTACTGCGGCTTTAAAGCCACGGTGTACTAACGCGATAGTAATAAAAAAACCGACAGCAGCGAGAATAGCTTGAACAGATGTGACAGACCCAATAGAAACTAGTGTTGCTGGGTTATCGCCAACAATGCCAGAACCTTGTAATGCAATGAAGGCTAAAAATAGACCTATACCAGCAGAAATACCGGTTCTCAGGGACATTGGAATAGAGTGGATGATCCACTCACGAATCTTGAAAACACTCAATAAAATGAACAGAAGACCAGAAACAAACACGGCAGCAAGAGCAACTTGCCATGTATAACCCATTCCAAAAACCACAGAATAAGTAAAAAATGCATTTAAGCCCATACCTGGAGCTTGAGCAATAGGATAGTTAGCAACAATACCCATGATGAAGCAACCAATAGCCGCGGCTAGACAGGTAGCAACAAATACGGCACCACGATCCATCCCAGTTTCAGATAAGATCGCAGGGTTTACAAAAATGATGTAAGCCATTGTTAAAAAGGTTGTCACACCTGCGATAACTTCAGTTCGAACATCAGTTTTGTTCTCACTAAGTTTAAATAGCTTTTCCAGCATAATTAGTTCCTAAAATAGATTTTAAAAAAATAAAGTAAACGATTGCGTCACCGATTGGCGCGAATTATAAAGTTATCAAATAGCAATTTCCAGCAGGATTCAGATTAAAAATGGTATTTTATTGATGAACGCCCAAACAAATGGGTCAAACAACACAGAAAACAGATACTAACCATCTATTTTAAAAGAATTAAAACAAGATAATCCTTACATTGAAAATATGGTGTTTTTTTATCCCGCTAAACAATTAACTGATAGGATTGGTATGATTTTCTGTAGATTAGCAGTAATAAATGAGGATTAAGAATAGTAATCAATACCAATTGGGGATAACAACAACAAAATGTAATGCATTACATAAAAAAGATAAAAAAAACGCCACTTTAGTTAAAGTAGCGCTTGAATCAGAACAACCGCGTTGGTTGCCAAAAATTCAAATATTGGGGGCGAACTTTACGTTCAAATCACAATAGCTCGGTTACAATTAATAACCGAAGCTGCTTGGATACTGAAAATTTCGGGTATAAACAGAGTTTGACGCCCAAAATGTTGTAGAAACTAAACCATGCATATCTATCACCTTTAATTTAATTAACAATTAATGTTCTCGGTTCCTTGGAGGCGATATTCGGGCTCATCCTTTGAGCAATAAGTCTTCGTATTGGAAGATGCGGTCACTATACCACAATGAAATTAAATTACAACATATTAAGTGATCGCGATCACGTTTATTTATATATGACCATTTTATTACGTTATAAAATTACATATTAAAATCCATTTCTTCGCAGGCTCTGCTTGCTCACTTCATATCTCCGAATGATTCCACTTTAGTAACGAAAGTCTGGGTGATATGATGCCAACTTTCTATATTCCGCCAAAGATTGAATCATTCTTAGCGATGACCGTTGAATCCTATTAAAAGAAAGGCTCAACTCTTCACTATGTCTTTGTAGCGCTATTGGTAGTATTAAAATTAAAGCTTTGAGCAAAAAATTAGCTTTGGACAAAAATAGGAGTTACCTGTGTCTAAACATCACTCGGAAATCAGTTCTCTGTCACCTGAACCAGTTTGGCAGTTTTTTGATAAAATTTGCTCTATTCCTCACCCATCTAAACACGAAGAAGAGTTGGCTCAATACATTATCAATTGGGCGCAAGAACAAAACCTCGACGTTAAAAGAGACCAGACTGGTAATGTATTTATAAACAAACCAGCGACAGAAGGAATGGAAAACCGCAAAGGTGTTGTTCTTCAAGCACATATCGACATGGTGCCGCAAAAAAATGAAGACACTAAACACAACTTCGCAACCGATTCTATCAAGCCGTATATTGATGGTGAATGGGTAACAGCTAAAGGTACAACACTTGGTGCTGATAACGGTATAGGTATGGCGTCCTGTTTAGCGGTGCTCGCATCAGACGACATAAAACACGGTCCTTTACAGGTTCTTCTGACTATCGATGAAGAAGCGGGTATGACTGGAGCGTTTGGCTTAGAAAGCGGCTGGTTAGAAGGTGACATTCTTCTAAACACAGATTCAGAGCAAGAAGGCGAAGTCTACATGGGCTGCGCTGGTGGTGTTGATGGTGCACTTACCTTTGATATTAAAAGAGAAGAAATCCCACCTGGTTACGTAACTAGAGAGTTGTCTATAAAAGGCCTTAAAGGTGGCCATTCAGGCTGTGATATCCATACTGGTCGTGGCAATGCAAATAAGCTGCTAGCAAGGTTTCTCGCTGGCCACGCCGAAGAACTGGAACTTCAACTCGTTGAGTTTAGAGGAGGTAGCCTACGTAATGCTATCCCTCGCGAAGCCTTTATCACTGTCGCTCTCCCTATGGTAAATGAAGGTCAGCTTAATGCACTTTTCACCGAATTCACCGATATGCTTCGTGCCGAACTAGGTAAAGTTGAAACGGGTATTCTTTCTTACTACGAGGTTGCTGAAACAAACTCTCTAATGATCAGCATTGAATCACAAAGAAGATTTATTCAGGCATTAAATGCATGTCCAAACGGCGTTATCCGAATGAGTGATGACATTGACGGTGTCGTAGAAACCTCGCTGAATGTTGGTGTAATTAATACCAAGAAAAATAAGATTACCGTCTTATGCTTGATCCGCTCTCTTATTGATTCTGGTCGCAGCCAAGTCGAAAGTATGCTGACTTCTGTCGCCAAGCTTGCAGACGCGAAAATTGAGTTTAATGGTGGTTATCCAGGTTGGAAACCTGATGCTAACTCAGAAATCATGAGCGTCTTTAGAGATACCTATGAAGGCATCTATGGTAGAAAGCCAAATATCATGGTGATTCATGCGGGTCTAGAATGTGGTCTATTTAAAGAACCATATCCAAACATGGATATGCTCTCTTTTGGACCGACTATAAAGTTCCCACACTCTCCTGATGAGAAAGTAAAAATCGATACCGTCGCGCTATACTGGGAGCAAATGGTGGCGATTTTAGAAAACATTCCAAAAAATAATTTGAATCGTTAAAACGAATGATTTGAATAAACAAAGGGCAGGCTTTCGTAAAAAAAGCCTGCCCTTTTTGTTTTTAATCACTGCTCAGTCAAAATGAGTTCGTTGTAGCAAACATAAATAGGAAAAAATGCCCATTTAAAAGCGCACATGAACACCAGAGCGATTTGCAGAGTCGAGTCCATTTTGGCGATGTAATTAATGTGACTGGTACAAATTCTATTCGTCTTCAGTTTTACGTTGCGCAGATTTTCGCTTATTTCGCTCGGCTTGCAGTGCGATAAATGCAGGTAATTCTCTTTCACCCCATGCGATCGCTTCTGCTTCCGTTTCAAAACCCATTTCTCGCTTAGATACCGCGGTACGTTGAGCGGATACTTGACGAACGATTTCGGCAGCCCAACCATTTCGTTTTTCAATAACTTTATAGCTAAACTTTTTACTGGTACTCATTTTCTTTCCTACTTACTGTACATAAAAGAGACACAACTCTTTTCAATGGGCGCATTAAACCATATCAGAAGAACAATTGCTGTAAAAAAAGCCCCTGAACTATAGAGTCTAGGGGCTGTTATTTTTCAATTAAAACTATTTAGCCAACGTTAACACGGGCATTACGGAACATTCTCATCCATGGGCTATCTTCACCCCATGAATCTGGAGCCCAAGAGTTAGCTACAGTACGGAAAACACGTTCCGGGTGTGGCATCATTATAGTAACTCTGCCATCTGTGGTGGTTAAACCTGTAATTGCGTTTGGCGAACCATTTGGGTTATTAGGATATTGTTGCGTCGGGTTACCTATATTATCAACGTAACGAACCGCTACTGTGCCCGAAGTTTCAATTGCATTCAGGTGAGCGACATCACGTACTTCCACTCGACCTTCACCGTGAGAAACGGCGATTGGCATACGCGAGCCTTCCATACCACTAAAGAAGACAGAGTCTGACTTCTGAACTTCAACCAAACTAAAACGAGCTTCAAAACGCTCAGATTCATTGCGAACAAATCGTGGCCACAAATCCGCTCCAGGGATAAGTTCGTGTAGGTTCGATAACATCTGGCAACCATTACAAACGCCTAGTGAGAACGTGTCCTCACGCTTAAAGAAGCCTTCAAACTGATCTCTCGCTTGGCTGTTAAACAAAATAGACTTAGCCCAGCCTTCACCCGCTCCTAACACGTCACCATAAGAGAAACCACCACAAGCCGCTAAGCCTTGATACTCATCAAGCACCGCTTGACCTGTCAGGATATCACTCATATGTATATCCGTAGCTTCAAACCCTGCTCTATCGAATGCAGCCGCCATTTCGACATGGGAGTTAACCCCTTGCTCACGCAAGATCGCCATTTTCGGTTTCGCCCCTTTAAGAATATAAGGTGCAGCGACATCTTCTTGCACGTCAAAACTCAAATCAACATTAAGCCCCTTGTCATTGTCATCAGACTTAGCCGCAAATTCTTGGTCTGCACATTTCGGGTTGTCGCGAAGCCCTTGCATTTTATGCGTTGTTTCAGCCCAAATGGTCCTAAGTTCAGTACGAGAACGTTCCAGTACAACCGTATCATCGCTGTTAATAATGATCTTATCTGATTGCTCTACTTCACCGATTACATGACTAAGTTCTGATAATCCAAAGGTTGCCAGAGTCGAAAGAACAGATTCCGTTGCTTCGGTTTGAACCTGAATCACGGCACCTAACTCTTCGTTAAATAACACTGATAATGAGTCTGTTCCTAAAGACGCTATATCTGCACTCAAGCCGCAATGACCAGCAAATGCCATTTCAGCTAAAGTTACGATTAAGCCACCATCACCTTTATCGTGGTAAGCAATGATCTTATCGTCACGGACGAGTGTCTGAATAGCATCATAAAAACCTTTGAGCTGCTCTGCGCTGTCTACATCGGCTGGTTTGTCACCTAGCTCTTTGTATACCTGAGCAAACGCTGTTGCCCCCATGCGGTTTTTACCGTTGCCTAGGTCGATATAAATTAAGCTAGTTTCACCCTTATCCGTTCGTAATTGAGGAGTGACTGTTTTGCGTACGTCTTCGATACGAGCAAACGCGGTAATAACTAAGCTTAAAGGAGAAGTAACGGTTTTTTGTTCGCCATTCTCTTCCCACTTAGTCTTCATTGACATCGAGTCTTTACCAACTGGAATAGTTAGACCTAATGCAGGACATAGTTCTTCACCTACTGCTTTAACTGCTTCGTAAAGGCCTGCATCTTCACCAGGGTGACCTGCTGGAGACATCCAGTTTGCAGAAAGTTTAATATGTTTAATATCACCAATATCCGTTGCGGCGATATTTGTTAAAGATTCACCAACAGCTAAACGAGCGGATGCCCCAAAATCTAATAGAGCGACAGGAGTACGTTCACCCATTGACATTGCTTCGCCATGATACGTATCGTAACTTGCAGCAGTTACCGCACAGTTTGCTACTGGGACCTGCCAAGGACCAACCATCTGGTCACGTGCGACAAGACCGGTAACAGAACGGTCACCAATCGTAATAAGGAACGTTTTTTCAGCAACTGTTGGTAACCTAAGTACACGGTCCAGTGCTTCATTAACTTCAATACCAGCCATCTCCATTGCCGCATTGTCTACTTTCAGCGTTTTTGCATCACGATGCATCTTAGGCGCTTTACCAAGTAGGATTTCCATAGGCATGTCAATTGGCGTGTTATCGAAATGCGAGTCTTCTAGAGTAAGATGACGCTCTTCTGTTGCTTCACCAACGACCGCATATGGGGCTCGTTCTCGTTTACAAATTGCATCGAAAACCGCCATGTTTTCTGGTGCGACAGCCATTACATAACGCTCTTGAGATTCATTACACCAGATCTCTAATGGGCTCATGCCGGGTTCATCATTTGGTACGTTGCGCAGTTGAAATTTACCACCTCGCTCACCATCATCGACCAATTCTGGCAATGCGTTGGAAATACCACCAGCACCTACATCGTGGATAAAGGCAATTGGGTTCTCTTCGCCCATCTGCCAACAACGGTCAATAACTTCCTGACAACGACGCTCCATTTCTGGGTTTTCACGCTGAACAGAAGCAAAATCCAAGTCTTCCGCTGATTGACCAGAAGCCATAGAAGAAGCTGCACCTCCACCAAGACCAATATTCATTGCAGGACCACCAAGCACAATTAAACTTGCACCAACGGGGATCTCTTTTTTCTGCACATGTTCATCACGAATATTACCCAACCCACCTGCGATCATAATTGGCTTATGGTAACCGCGAACTTCTTCACCATTATGAGAGTTAACTTTCTCTTCATAAGTACGGAAATAACCAAGGAGATTTGGACGACCAAATTCGTTGTTGAATGCCGCGCCACCCAAAGGGCCTTCCAGCATAATATCGAGTGCATTTACAATACGGCTAGGCTTACCAAAATCCGTTTCCCAAGGTTGTTCAAAGCCTGGAATACGCAGGTTAGATACCGCGAATCCGACCAAACCCGCTTTAGGTTTACCACCAATTCCGGTTGCACCTTCATCGCGTATTTCACCACCAGAGCCTGTTGCTGCACCTGGCCACGGTGAAATTGCAGTTGGGTGGTTGTGTGTCTCAACCTTCATCAAAATATGAGCAAGTTCTTGGTGATAGTCATATTGACGAGTATCAGGGTTCGGGAAGAAACGACCTACTTGAGAGCCGGTCATTACTGCTGCGTTATCTTTATAAGCAGAAAGAACGTGTTCGCTGTTGGTTTCATAGGTGTTTTTAATCATTTTAAATAATGATTTTTCTTGTTCCACACCATCGATAGTCCAATCAGCATTGAAAATTTTGTGACGACAGTGCTCTGAGTTAGCCTGAGCAAACATCATCAATTCTATATCATTTGGATTACGGCCCAGATTAGTAAAGCTCTCAACTAGGTAGTCTATTTCATCGTCGGCTAACGCTAAGCCCAAGCTAATGTTCGCTTCTTCTAAGGCTTGTTGTCCACCTGATAGAATATCAACATCCGCAACCGGAGCTGGAACCGCAACCGTAAATAACTGCTCTGCGTTATCCATATCAGTAAAAACCACTTCCATCATTCGGTCGTGTATTAACGCTTTCACTTGCGATAACTGCTCTTGAGAAAGTGCAGATGATGATTCAACATAATAAGCGGTACCGCGTTCTAAACGCTTAACTTTATCTAACCCACAATTGCGTGCGATATCAGTTGCTTTTGAAGACCAAGGAGAAATAGTCCCAGGGCGTGGTGTAACTAAAAGAAGGCTACCAGCAGGTTCATGCTCTTGAATAGTTGGACCGTAAGTAAGTAATTTTTCTACTTTTTCAACCTCTTCGCCATTTAAGTCAGCAGTTAAGTCGGCAAAGTGCATGAACTCAGCGTAAATATCTGTAACAGGCAGATCTTGTTCACGACAAAGTTCTAGTAATTTGTTAACTCGGAACTCAGAAAGAGCTGGGGAGCCGCGCAAAATTCTCATGTGCTTAGGTCTCTTATGCAAGTGATTTAGGTGATATTGGAATAAATTCAGTGCGTTATAAGCGAACGCTTGAACTTATGCCAATTTCACCTCTCTGTTGCGGGCGTATTATAGAGGAAAATGTTTTGTGACGTAACACCAAAAGCAACCGTTTGCGCCATTTTTTTGTAATCTAGCTGCTAATCCTTGAAATGACTAATAATCGTGCAAATAGTCACTGTTTTCTTTAATGATTCTTTGCCGAACATGACGGCTCTGCTATAAAGAGCGTAGTCAACTTATAAAGACCCCCTTTTAATGCAGAAACTTTTTATCCACCGTTGGTACAAAATATCTCTGGCTCTCTTGTTCGGATTCTTCCTAGCTGGCTGCCAAATCGAATCTGATCCTAAAAGTGAATTGGATAAAGTCCGTGAACGAGGTGTATTGAGAGTCGGTACTCTGAATAACCAACTATCTTATTATATCGGGCCAGATGGCCCAACAGGCTTAGACTACGAGTTAGCGAAGCAATTTGCTGATGAGCTGGGTGTGAAATTGGAAATGAAGCCAGCTTATCGCTTAGCTGGGCTGTTTCCTGCGTTAAAGAAAAATGAAATCGATATTATTGCGGCAGGGCTAAGCCAAACCCCTGAACGAATCAAGTCTTTTCGAGCCGCTCCTGCCTATTATTATGTGAGTCAACAGCTTGTTTATAAAAACGGTTCTTGGAAACCAAGAAGCATTAAGAACTTAGTCGATAGGCAGGCAAAGAATCCAGATGAAACTTTGACTATCGTTTCAGACTCTCACTTTGTTGCAACTTTAGAAAATCTTAAAGTGGATCATCCAACACTCCAATACGACACCACTGAAAACTCCGATGTGAAAGATCTGCTTCAAAAAGTTTCAACTGGTGAGCTCTCTTACACTATCGCTGATTCAGTAGAACTATCGCTAACTCAACGCTTATTCCCAGATATTGCGCTCGCACTTGAGCTAACCGAAGATCAACCAGTTTCTTGGTACATGAGAAAAGCCGATGATGAGAGCCTCTACGCACTATTAATAGAATTTTTTGGTGAAATGAAACAGTCAGGTGACTTGGCCACACTAGAGGAAAAATACTTTGGCCACGTAGAAACTTTTGATTACGTGGATACCCGAGCCTTTATTCGTGCTTTAGATAGCAAGTTGCCAAAATGGGAAGATCTATTTAAAAAGCATGCCGCTAATTTTGATTGGCGCTTAATTGCTGCCCTCTCTTACCAAGAGTCACATTGGAACCCTACAGCAACTTCACCTACAGGGGTTCGTGGCATGATGATGCTGACACTACCTACGGCTAAGCTCGTGGGTGTAAAAAACCGTCTAGACCCTGAACAATCTATATTAGGTGGGGTGAAATATTTACAAGGAATTGTTGAACGAGTGCCAGACTCTATTCCTGAACATGAAAAAATCTGGTTTGCTCTCGCATCATATAATGTGGGGTACGGCCATGTGTTGGATGCACGCCGATTAACGCGCTCACAAAATGCGAATCCAGACTCATGGGCAGACGTAAAAGAGCGACTTCCGCTACTTAAACAACGTAAATATTACAGCAAAACTCGATACGGTTATGCGCGAGGGGATGAAGCAAGAAACTATGTGGAAAATATCAGACGTTACTACCAATCTATTATTGGTCACGTAGAGAAGCAACAAGCATTAAGTTCAGATATCGACGTTGAAGGCATTCAGGTTATTGACGTACCTCTTCCACCTAGACAGAACGGTGAACTTGTTGGGCCCCCAGAGAAAGGTCAATCTGTCCTTTTGCCAGCAACAAAAGAGCCAGAAAACTCAACACCTGACAATCCTACCCCAGACGAATCTATACAAGAACTAGACTCGTCAGAGTCAAAACCTTAAATGTAAAAAGGCAGATAATTAATTTTTATCTGCCTTTTTTTCATCTGGTCTGTTCATCATTCCGTAATAAACTATCTTTATAAATAACCCTAACAAAGAATGAAAAACACATAGCCTAGAATTGGGCAAAAAAAGGAGATAATAATGAACTCTGTAAGAAAAAAACCAAAACCTTAGCAACAAAAACGTCTACCGCTAACCGCAGAAAAAGAATGTTAGCGAACAATAAAAAAAGGTTATTTGGCGTCATAGAGCTTATGTTCAATGCGAGACATTTAACTAAATACCTTCTCCGTTGATTTGAGAGTTTCGCTTAACTTTTAACTCTTTTTTCTTTTCGCCGACGCTTAAAGAAGGATTGTAGTTGAATACGGCACTCATTTTCTAATAACCCAGCTTCTACATCGGCATAATGATAAGCCGCTTGGGTTTCAAATAAATTCAACACTGTACCAGCGGCTCCGGCCTTTAAATCCGGTGCTCCAAAAACAACACGCTTCACTCGACTATGTAATAACGCCCCTGCACACATAGGGCATGGCTCTAACGTCACATACAACGTGGTATCTAACAATCGATAATTTTCTAAGACCTTTCCCGCCTGCCTAAGTACCTGTATTTCAGCGTGAGCAGTGGCATCATGATCACAAATAGATCGATTGAACCCTTGCGCTATAACTTCACCATCTTTTACCAAGACCGCACCTACAGGCACCTCTCCTGCCAATTCAGCTTCATGAGCAAGCGATATCGCTTGGCGCATAAAATGTTCGTCTTGTTCTGAGAATAATTTGATGTCAGTAGTCAATAGAAAGCCATGTTGCCAGTAAAAATTAATGGCACATTGTAACTCAGTCACTAACGACTAAAAAGGGACTCACTGCCTCAATTTTTCGGATTATAAACTGCACTTACCAAGTCGACGTTATATTGTTTCCCCATAGTGTTGTGCCACATCACTTCGACCTTAATCCATTTAAGGCCAGTAACGTTGTTTTTCCCAAGGGTAGTCGTTGTCATCGTAAAACGAGTGTTCTCGATCATTTGTTGCGCTATAGTTTGGTTATTGGAAACCTCATCGTTTACTCGCATTTTCTCAAGTCTAGATTCAGCTAAGTAAAGCGCTATTAGCTGGTGCTGAACCAACTTAGCCCCTTTAAGAATTTCGATCTGTAATCGAACTAAACCCAGTACAGAAAATAAGATAAGAAGCATAGAGATAAGTACTTCTATTAGGCCAAACCCTCTTTGCGAGTTACTCAAAGTCACGCCAACTCCCTTTTAACCAAATCACACGATATACTGGTTTTTCATACACAATTAACCGCTGACTAAGTGACAAACGGCCAATCGTTGAAGTGATTAAGTAGTTTTCCTCGCCCTTTTCGGTTTCCAAAACCCAAGTCACTTCAAGATTAGCAGGTAAATCACACCTGCTGGTCAATTGCTTTATCGAACCACGCTTTTCAACAGACCGACTAGCAAACAATGCAAAAGCACACTCTAGCCCCGCCTCCACTAACCAAAACCTTTTTCTATACTCAGCCTCGCTCTGCACTTTTTTGTATTGACTGAAGACCGCTGTAGCACTTGTCATTGATAAAACCAAAGCCGCCAATAGGAAAAACTGGCACAACATAAGAACTACTGCACCCTTTTGTCTTATTTGCATTCGTTACACCTATTATAAGTTTTAGCGAGAAGCGATACTCACCGATAAGCTGAACGGCTCATCAAGCTCACGGAGAACCGCTGTCACGGATAGTTCATACAACACGCGGTTTGTTGTTTTGTTATTGTTTTTTAGCTGGTTAAACCGACCCTCTTTGACCGTAAAACTTACTAACCGCACTTGGTCATTATCAAACATCGAATAAAATTTATGACAAGTACTATTGATTAACGGCTTCGCGATTTTATCTAAACAGTATTTAAGTTTGTGTTCTCTGTAATCTGCTTTAATTACAGTAAAGCGATGTTCACCACCATCTTGATAAACATATCGCAATTCAGACTCTGTGCTTATTACAGAACTCGCTCTTCTCAAGTCATCCTGTATAAAACGTAAAGAATCAGACACTGTATTACGAAGAAGAATTGATCGAATCTCTTTTTGAGCAGCTGAGGTACTCGAAATAGTGAACGAGGTCAGAGCGGTTAAAAGTAACGCTGTTAACGCGCTAGCCACCAACACCTCAACTAACGTAAATCCCACTTCATTCGTTCTATTGATACTTTTTTGCTGCACTAACATTTGGGGTAACCATAAAAATTCGCCCCGATCGCACATATCCTTACCCTGCCAGTGACATTGTGTGTTAGCAGTTTGAGAGTAACGCCATGTGGCAATGAATTTGTAAATGTTAGATGGCTATTTTCTAAAACCCTGCCCGTTCTTCCATCTATCTTGAGTGATGTCCATGAAGGAGAAAGAGAGGTATTGGTACCTAGAAGAACTAGAAGTTCATTACCTTTACTTGAATGCTTGTTATCTTTAACAAGAGACACACGCCAACTCTTCATGTCCTCACTATCCAACAAGCTATACTGGATCCAAAGATCTTGCCGACTCGTCAATGCTTGCGTTCGCGCTTGAATAAAAAATCCCTTCAGTTCTACCGCTAATTGCCTAAGTTGATAGTTTTGGCAAATCATTTGAATATTAGGTAAGGCAATGGAGAGCAAAATGGCTGTGACTGAGAAAACGACAAAACACTCTATTAATGTAAATCCATTCTTCATGCTAACTCCTTTCATGATAATGAGAAGGATGCTAGCACTAAGAAAATAAAATGAGACGGTGAATAAATTCAAGATAGGGAGAGTTCTGATTAATAGATGAAACGACTGTCAGTTTCTTCTAGAAATGGCGTCATTCCTCGTACATTTTGCCGAATCGCAGACACAAAAAAGCCACTACAAATGAGTGGCTTTCGATTGTTTCTAGTTTTTCTGCTTAACCCGTTAAGTCATCAAAGAAATTCTTAACACCGTTAAAGAAGCCCTCTGATTTTGGTTTGTGCTTATTGGCAGCTGCGCCACCGCACGACTCTTCAAACTCTTTTAACAGTTCTTTTTGGCGAGCACTTAGCTTCACTGGGGTTTCGACAACCAGTTTCACTATAAGATCACCAACACCACCACCACGAACACCTTTCACACCTTTTCCACGCATACGGAACAAGCGATCTGTTTGCGTCTCTTCCGGTACTTTCAAGTTTACACGGCCATCTAGCGTTGGTACTTCAACTTCGCCACCCAATGCCGCTTGAGCAAAGCTCACCGGTACTTCACAGTATAAGTTGTTTCCATCACGCTCAAAGATATTGTGTTCACGCACATGAACTTGCACGTACAAGTCACCTGCTCCCGCACCTTGTTCGCCGGCTTCACCTTCACCAGACAAACGAATACGATCACCAGTATCTACACCTGCTGGTATCTTAACGTTAAGTGTTTTGGTTTTCTGCTTACGACCTTGTCCATGACATGAATTACATGGGTCTTTGATCGTTTTGCCTTTACCGTTACAAGTTGGGCAAGTCTGTTGTACAGCAAAGAAGCCTTGACGCATTTGTACCTGGCCATGACCGTGACAGGTTCCACATGTTTGAGCACTAGAGCCTTTCTTCGCTCCAGAACCATCACAAACCTCACACTCAACGAGCGTTGGAACCTCGATTGATTTTTCACAGCCACGAACAGCCTCTTCTAAAGAGAGCTCCATATTGTAACGAAGGTCAGCACCACGTTGTGCTCGCGCTTGACCACCACCACGGCGGCCTCCACCAAAGATGTCACCAAACACATCACCAAAGATATCGCCGAAATCAGCGCCTTGACCACCGCCAAAGCCGCCGCCACCACCACCTTGTTCAAAAGCAGCATGCCCGTATTGATCATAGGCTGCCTTTTTCTGAGGATCGGTTAAGATTTCATACGCTTCTTTTACTTCTTTAAACTTTTCGCCAGCCTGATCATCATCCTGATTTCTGTCTGGATGGAATTTCATCGCAAGACGTTTATACGCCTTTTTAATATCTCGCTCTGAGGCTTCACGGCTTACGCCTAAGACTTCGTAAAAATCACGTTTCGACATGTTTTCAAATACCGTTTACTTGCTTTAAATCGAACTAGATAAAGGTGATAAACCATTATCTAGTTCGAATCATTATTTACAAATTTGCGGGCGAAAGAGATAACTCCGACGCCCGCAACATATATTAAGACTACAAATAATTACCGCTTACCTCACTCCTTTCGAAGTACGGTAGCTAGGAGAAGGAGCCCCTTCTCCCATTCAATTATTTTTTATCGTCTTCTTTAACTTCTTCAAACTCAGCGTCTACAACATCATCTTCTGGTGCTTGCTGTTGTCCCGCATCTGCGCCAGCGTCAGCTTGTTGTGCTTGAGCTTGTTGCTGAGCTAGTTCCATCAGCTTTTGAGCGGCTGTCATTAGTGCTTGAACTTTCGCGTCGATAGCTTCTTTATCGTCACCATTCTTCACGTCTTCTAGCTCTTTGATTGCAGCTTCAATCTTCTCTTTTTCTTCTGCAGGAAGTGCTTCACCGGCTTCTTCGATTTGCTTACGAGTACCGTGGATCATTTGATCAGCTTGGTTACGAGTAGTGACTAGCTCTTCGAACTTCTTATCTGCTTCTTTGTTCGCTTCAGCTTCTTGCACCATTTTCTCGATATCTTCGTCGCTTAGGCCACCAGAAGCTTGGATAGTGATCTTCTGCTCTTTACCTGTAGACTTATCTTTTGCTGATACGTGAAGGATACCATCCGCATCAAGGTCGAAAGTAACTTCTACTTGAGGCATGCCACGTGGTGCAGGCTGAATACCTTCTAGGTTAAATTGACCTAGAGATTTGTTGTACATTGCTTGCTTACGCTCGCCCTGAAGAACGTGGATAGTTACCGCACTTTGGTTATCTTCAGCTGTTGAGAATACTTGGTTCGCTTTCGTTGGGATAGTTGTGTTCTTTTCAACTAGCTTAGTCATTACACCACCCATTGTCTCGATACCTAAAGACAAAGGAGTAACATCTAGTAATAGAACATCTTTAACATCACCCGCTAGTACACCACCTTGAACTGCTGCACCCATTGCAACCGCTTCATCAGGGTTTACGTCGCGACGTGCTTCTTTGCCAAAGAACTCAGCAACCTTAGCTTGAACCATAGGCATACGAGTTTGACCACCTACTAAGATAACATCGTTGATGTCACCAACAGATAGGTCTGCATCTGCAAGAGCAACTTTTAGTGGCTCTAGAGTGCGTTGAACTAAATCTTCTACAAGTGATTCTAATTTCGCACGAGTCACTTTAATGTTCATGTGCTTAGGACCAGTCGCATCAGCAGTAACGTATGGTAGGTTCACGTCAGTTTGTTGTGCTGAAGACAGCTCAATTTTTGCTTTTTCTGCTGCTTCTTTAACGCGCTGCATAGCAAGTGGATCGTTTTTAAGGTCAATACCTTGCTCAGCTTTGAACTCATCTACTAAGTAGTTGATCATGCGGTTATCAAAATCTTCACCACCAAGGTGAGTATCACCATTCGTTGCTAGTACTTCGAATGTTTTTTCGCCTTCAACTTCATCGATTTCGATGATAGAGATATCAAATGTACCACCACCAAGGTCATAAACAGCAATAGTGCGGTCGCCGCCTTTTTTGTCTAAGCCATAAGCAAGAGCTGCAGCCGTTGGTTCGTTGATAATACGTTTAACTTCTAGACCCGCGATACGGCCAGCATCTTTTGTTGCTTGACGCTGAGCATCGTTAAAGTAAGCAGGTACAGTAATTACAGCACCAGTCACTTCCTCACCAAGAAAGTCTTCTGCTGTTTTCTTCATTTTTTTCAGGATTTCAGCAGAGATTTGAGGAGCTGCCATTTTTTGGCCTTGCGCTTCAACCCAAGCATCACCATTGTCAGCTTTAACAATGCTAAATGGCATGATTTTAATATCACGCTGAACTTCTTCGTCTTCAAAACGACGGCCGATCAAACGTTTGATGGCATATACTGTATTTTGTGGGTTCGTAACCGCTTGACGCTTAGCAGGTTGACCTACTAGCGTTTCGCCATCTGTATAAGCGATAACGGATGCCGTTGTGCGCTCACCTTCAGCATTTTCTAATACGCGTGGTGCGTCGCCGTCCAATACAGCAACACATGAATTAGTAGTACCTAAATCAATACCAATGATCTTACCCATCAGACTATCTCCGAAAATTCAGTTATTCAATTTCTATATCCCCTTAAATGGGGACGGAGAATGGGGATTCAACCCCAATCTCAAAATGATTGTTTTGTGTATGCCACATAGATAAGGGCGATGAATAGCTTTTCAAGGGAAAGAATAAAAAAACATTCACAATTTTTTCTTTCCACAAAAATGGGCTGCCCTAAAGCAGCCCATTCATTTTATGATAAAGGTTTTCTATTTAGAAACCATTACCATTGCGGGACGAACAACTCGACCATTTAACTGGTAACCTTTTTGCATTACAAACATAACACTATTTGGTTCATGATCTGCGCTCTCTTGAATTGACATCGCTTGATGATATTCAGGATTAAACACCTCGCCTTCTGGATTTATTTCTTGAAGACCGAATTTAGCTATAGTGTCAATAAAGGTTTTGTGTGTTAATTCAACGCCTTCTAGCAAAGGCTTAACTGCTTCGTTATCTACACTTGCTGCTTGGATAGCGCGTTCTAAGTTGTCTATAACTGGCAATAGTTCTTCAGCAAACTTATTCAACGCATATTTACGTGCTTTATCAATTTCTTGCTCAGAGCGACGTCTCATGTTGTCGACTTCTGCTTTCGCACGTAGAACCGAGTCTTGTTGCTCTTTAATACGCATTTCACTTTGTAGTAAAGCAGCCTCTAGTTGAGCTATCTTTGACTCTTCTTCATCAATGGCATCTTCTTCGTTCCATTCGATATCACCGTCTGTGCCAACAGCGTCCACATCGGACTCAAGATCTTGCTCTACAGTTTCTTGCTTAAGTTCTTCTTCGTTTACTTTGTTTTCTTCGTTGCTCATGATATCTCCAGACTTCGAAATTCTATTTCTAACGCAAGTTCTGCTGTCTGTTTACAAACGCACGGTTTACAAACTCAGGCTGTTTTTAAACCCAAACATCTTAATTAAAGAGATACAGACGCCTAAACTTAAATAAAAAACTCGCGTATTGGATTTAGTTGCCTTTATTATGGGGATTGATATTAATGATTCAAGCGTTAAACGCGCCCTTTCATCTTTAATTGGATTATCTTAATGAAAAAGCCTTTTAAAACCATTGGCATAATCGGAAAACCAAGAAATCACAAAGCGGTACAAACTCATAAAGATTTGTTTCATTGGCTTATATCCGAAGGCTATGACGCCGTAATTGATGATCGTCTAAGAGGAATTCTTGAAAATATTGAAGACCAGTACTTTACCAGTCTCATCGATATTGGCTCAAAAGCAGATCTTGCCATTGTTGTAGGTGGTGACGGAAATATGCTTGGTGCAGCAAGATTGCTTTCTCGTTTTGATATCTCTGTCATTGGTGTAAACCGTGGCAACCTTGGATTTTTGACCGATCTTGACCCTGAAGAATTTAAAGAACCATTAAAAAAAGTACTGCAAGGGCAATACGTTGAAGAAGAACGCTTTCTCTTAGAAGCCGAAGTATATCGACATGGTCAATTAAAAAGTCATAACGCGGCACTTAACGAAGTGGTTCTTCACCCAGGCAAGATAGCTCACATGATTGAATTTGAAGTCTATATTGATGATACCTTCGCATTCTCACAACGATCTGATGGTCTTATAGTTGCCACACCAACCGGCTCAACGGCCTATTCTCTTTCAGGTGGGGGCCCAATTTTGTCCCCGAGCTTAAACGCCATTTCCATCGTTCCCATGTTTCCACACACCTTATCTAGCCGCCCACTCGTTGTCGACGGCAATAAAAAAGTCAAATTGGTGGTGTCTCCAGACAACCGAGGCACTCAGGAAATTAGCTGTGATGGCCAGATATCATTACCGGTTTCACCCGGTGATGAAGCCCACATATTCCAAAGCACAAACACACTAAGTCTGATACACCCCGAGGAATATAGCTACTACCATGTCCTACGAAATAAACTGGGGTGGTCTAGCAAGCTTTTTTAATTGAAAACGAACATTTAACGTACAAAATAATTTTCAAAAATACTAAATTGTTCACAAAAAAGTCATTCTAGCAACTTTACTGTATAAAAAAACAGTATATACTGTCTTCTTATACAGTATTGTTTATTCATACAGGATTACTAAGATGCTTGCTCATTTAAGTGTTAATAATTTTGCAATCGTTAAGTCTCTTCAGCTAGAGCTCTCCTCTGGAATGACGACCATCACAGGTGAAACCGGTGCTGGCAAGTCTATCGCTATTGATGCTCTAGGCTTATGTCTTGGAGACAGAGCTGAAGCAGGTATGGTACGTCAAGGTGAAGAAAAAACCGAAGTTTGTGCCTCTTTTCTGCTAGACAATAATGTTCATGCTACTCGCTGGCTAGAAGATAACGAACTTCTTGATGGCAGTGAGTGCATACTTCGCCGAATTATCACTAAAGATGGTCGTTCAAGAGCTTTTATTAACGGCAGTCCTGTCCCCCTATCTCAATTAAAATCTTTAGGGCAAAACCTAATCAACATTCATGGACAACATGCGCACCACCAGCTAATGAAAAGTGATTATCAGCTTTCTATGTTAGATCAATATGCGGGCCATTCAGAATTAATCCATAAATCTCGCATTCACTATCAAGAGTGGCGTCTGGCTAAAAATCGATTAAACGAATTGACACAAAACAGCCAAGACAACCAAGCACAGAAACTGCTACTGGAATACCAGATCAAAGAATTGAACGAGCTTTCACTTGGTGAAGATGAGTTCGCAGAGTTAGAACAAGAGCACAAACGTTTATCCAACAGTGGTGAGCTTGCTTCTAATTGCCAAACCGCGATCCATACTTTATACGAAGGCGAAGACGTTAATGCATTACAACTGCTCCAGTCTGCCAACCAAACATTAATTGAATTGGCTGAATTAGACAGTGCGCTAAATGCACTACCACAGATGTTAAATGACGCCATTATTCAAGTAGAAGAAGCAAACAACGAATTGAGGCACTACTTAGACAAAGTAGACGTTAACCCAGAAAGAATGGCCTATGTAGAAGAGCGCTTCTCCAAGGTGATGTCTACTTCTCGTAAACACCATGTCTTAGCAGACAACTTATATAACCATCACCAGGAGCTACTCAAACAAATCGAGGATTTAGATTGCTCTGATGAACGATTAGAAGCAATAGCGGAAGAAGTCGAAAAGAAACATCAAAAATTTATTAACAGTGCAGAAAAACTGAGCAAATCCCGAAGCCGATACGCGAAAGAACTTAATAAACTGATTACCCAAAGTATGCATGAGCTAAGTATGGAGAAAGCTAAATTCTGTATCGACGTAGAGCAAGACCATAACCGTACTACACCACTGGGCATCGATTGCGTTACCTTTTTAGTGTCAACCAACCCAGGGCAACCTTTACAACCTATTGCGAAAGTAGCATCAGGTGGTGAACTATCGCGAATTTCACTCGCAATTCAGGTTATCACGGCTCAAAAAGTAGACACACCAAGCCTGATTTTTGATGAAGTTGACGTTGGTATTAGCGGACCTACAGCCGCTGTTGTTGGAAAAATGCTGCGTACGTTAGGCGAATCTACCCAAGTAATGTGTGTAACCCATTTGCCGCAAGTTGCAGGTTGTGGGCACCAACAACTCTTTGTAGCAAAACAAACTAAAGCCGGAAAAACTGAAACACAGATGAACAGCCTTAATACGGAACAACGGATCTCGGAGCTAGCTCGTCTACTTGGGGGAGCCAGATTACTAAATCGACAATGGCAAACGCTAAAGAACTATTGGCGGCTTAGTTCACAAAGCTAATATTCGCCAATTTAATTGCAACCAATAGCAAATTTCGCGGTCATATATTCAACTTGAGGTAATACCTCTTTTACTTCTCGGCCAACCTTGTTTATCATCTGGCGAGTTTTAACGAATATATTTATTAATTAAGAATTTCCAACTATGCGATTTAAGAAGTGGTTCGTTGCCATCCCCCTAGCCTTAACAATGCTTACAGGCTGCACTCTGGCAGAAAAGTTAGTTTACCGAATAGATATAAACCAAGGTAACTACGTTGAGCAACAAGCCGTCGACCAACTAAAGTTTGGCATGACAAAGGAACAGGTTCGCTATGTATTAGGTTCTCCTATGTTAGTGGAAAATGGCTACCCGAATACATGGTATTACATTTACCACCATACAAAAGGTCATCATGACCCAATCCAGAAGAACCTTTTTGTTAACTTTAGTGAAACTGGGACGTTACTTAACGTTGAAGGGGATTTCCCTACTGGAGACGCTTTTTTCGAAGGCTTGAACTAAATAACCCGAATTTCCATTAAAAATATCCCCGCGCAAGTGGGGATATTTATTTTGTTACCGCAAATCTTTAAGCTAAGCTTTCTTACGTAATTCGTTTGGCTTACCACCAGTGACTGGGTCTGCATTCCCTTTTGCCTTGGCTTGTTCTGCTCTTTTACGTCTAATCTCTTTCGGGTCGGCCAGAAGAGGTCGATAAATCTCTATTCTATCTTTATCTCGAACAGTCGCATCTAGCTTTACATTACGACTAAAAACACCAACTTTATTTTTTTTAAGGTCAATTTCAGGATAAAGCTCCAATATTCCAGAGTGGTTTATAATCTCTTCAACTGTAAGCTCTTTACTCACTAACTGAGTGAACACTCGCTGTTCGTCGGGTAGTGCATATACCACTTCTACATGAATCACTTAGGCCTTCTCCTGATTAATAAACCTGTTTCGCTCTTTGAGTGAAAGAGTTAACCATATTGTTGGTTAGATCATTAAATATTTTACCAAATGCAATTTCTATAAGCTTGCTCGAAAATTCAAAATCCAATTTCAATTCTACCTTACAAGCACACTCATCTAGCATAGTAAAATACCACCCCCTTTTAAAGACTTAAACGGCCCATCGACTAACTCCATCATAATTACGGCGTCTTTAGTTAAGCGATTAATAGTAGTAAAGGTTTTACTAATTCCTGCTTTCGACACATCAACCGATGCTTTCATCGTATCTTCACTATGCTCTAGTATTTTAGAACCAGAGCAACCTGGCAAAAATTCAGGGTAACTGTCTACGTCATTGACGAGATCATACATCTGTTTGGCACTAAAAGAGACCAAAGCAGATCGTCTAACTTGTGGCATAAAACTTCTCGTTACGTCTTTTCCTCGTCTAAAGACAAGGTTTTTATTATTTATCAAAGCGGATACGTAAAATAAGGATTCCCCAACAGAGAGTCAATCCGTATAATGCAGCCATTATGGCAAAGAAAAATTCAAAATCCAAAACTACGAGTAACACGATTGCTCAAAATAAGAAGGTTCGCCACGAATACTTTATCGATGATGAGGTAGAAGCAGGCATGGAACTTCAAGGCTGGGAAGTAAAATCACTCCGTCAAGGTAAAGTTAATATCGCAGAAAGCTATGTTTATATGCGAGATGGCGAGGCCTTTATCAGTGGAATGACCATTACCCCTTTAAATCAAGCTTCAACACATATTGTTGCTAACCCAACTCGTGTCCGTAAACTTCTGCTATCTCGCAGAGAGCTGGATAACTTGTATGGACGCATTAATCGAGAAGGCATGACACTTGCTGCATTAACTCTCTATTGGTCGCGCTCTTGGGTTAAAATTAAAATTGGTGTAGCGAAGGGTAAAAAACTTCACGATAAACGCACTGATATGAGAGAAAAAGATTGGGCACGCGATAAAGCTCGTATAATGAAGAGCAAGTTGCGTTAAACTTAATCACTTAAACGTGCAATGGCTAGACAGTAGGTACTTTTCTGTTACTATGCACGTGAACCACTTGGGGCTGATCTAGGATTCGACGGGAATTCTGAAGTCTGAGGTGCATGCCGTGGTGCGGTTTGCCACGTAAAAAGCCGCAAAAAAATAGTCGCAAACGACGAAAACTACGCACTAGCAGCTTAATAACCTGCCAAGAGCTCTCTTGCCCTAGCTTCCGCTTGTAAGACGGGGAATAACAAGGGATCAAACCCAAACTAGCTAGCCCGGATTTTCCCTCCTGAGAGATGAACGGCGAATAATAATTCAGGATAGTCAATTACTAGCGTGTCGGTTCGCAGGTAGTTGGTGAATTTAAAGATCGACTAAGCATGTAGTACCAATGATGAATGATTTTCGGACGCGGGTTCAACTCCCGCCAGCTCCACCAATTCAATGTTCAAAGATGTTCTAGAACGTTTAGGAAGCCCGCTTAGCATATAGCCTAGCGGGCTTTTTTATGTCTATAATGTTCGAAAAGGATGACTACATCCGAGAGCTTTGGTACCACGCTTAGTACCAAGTCCAATTTGGTACCAACAGCTTGGTACTACACTAGGAGCATTGTATGGCTAAACAAGTTCAACCACTTACATTCACAAAAGTTAATCAAACCAAGCCTACAGACAAAGAATATAGTCTGAGTGATGGTCAGGGTCTTATGCTGAGTGTCAGACCATCAGGGAACAAAGTGTGGATATTCAAATACTACAAACCATTTACCAAAAAGCGCACCAATATTTCATTTGGTCGCTTTCCTGAAGTTAGTATTGCAGATGCAAGAAAATTACGTATGGAAGCTCTGTCACTTTTAGCCAAAGAAATAGATCCTAAAGAAGATAAAGATAAACGCCACCAGCAGATAAAATCTGAGTATGAGCACTCTTTTGAAAGAGTTGCCAGCTCATGGTTTGAAGTAAAAAAATCTTCGATATCAGCAAATTACGCTACAGATATTTGGCGTTCTTTCGAGTTGCATGTGTTTCCAAGTATAGGAAAGCAACCCATTGGCAACCTTAC
Organism: Vibrio algarum; assembly: GCF_028204155.1. Lineage (NCBI taxonomy): Bacteria > Pseudomonadati > Pseudomonadota > Gammaproteobacteria > Vibrionales > Vibrionaceae > Vibrio > Vibrio algarum. The sequence goes on from NZ_JAQLOI010000001.1 coordinate 2,974,069, forward strand.
TGCCATGCAAACAATTAAGACACTTAGGCCTATTGCAGCCAAAGGCTCTCTAGAAACAGTTAAGCGCTTGTGCCAAAGAATTAATGAGGTAATGAGTTTTGCAGTAAATACTGGTCTTATACAGGCAAACCCTCTGTCCAAGATACATGCTGCTTTTCATGCTCCCAAAAAACTCATATGCCAACTATAGTTCCCCAAGAGTTACCTACTTTCATGAAAATCCTATCTAGAGCAAGTATCAAAATCACTACTCGCTGCGTTATTGAGTGGCAGTTGCACACAATGACTCGACCATTCGAAACAGCAGGTACTGAATGGTCAGAAATCGACTGGGAAAAACGCCTTTGGAATATTCCGGCATGGCGAATGAAAAACAAAAGGGCACATTCCATTCCGGTTACTCCCCAAATGTTCGAATTACTAGAGATAATGAAACCTATCAGTGGCAATAGAAAATACATATTTCCATCAGATAGAGGCCCTAAACAACATATAAACTCGCAAACAGCAAATACCGCAATTAAAAGAATGGGCTACAAAGGAAAGCTTGTTTCTCATGGACTAAGATCCATTGCAAGCACCGCTATGAATGAGCAAGCTTTTAACCCTGATGCTATAGAGGCGGCGCTATCGCATATTGATGGAAATGAAGTCCGGCGAGCTTATAACCGGACTGATTACTTAGAACAGCGACGAGTGCTTATGTGTTGGTGGAGTGAATATATAGAAACAGCCAGAACAGGACGTCTAGCTGAGTACAATAAACATTTAAAAGTAATTTAAACGATGACAAAAATACAAACGATCAAAGTAAGAGAAGAGCTACCGACTTGGTTCGACTTTGAACACTACAAAGGTTTTCAATATCTCACCAGATATGATTACATTGAACAAATATTGGTCAGAATCCAGCTTTACAACGAAGTTACTGATGGCGATGAGCTATTTTTTCCTATTAGTGAAGCATGGGAGTCTATTACATCCTCAAGCCCAATAGTAACCACATCAATAAGGCAAGAATTTGTCACAAACCAAATTAATGTAAGGTCATTGACTATCAGTGATGCCCTACATATTAGTTCAAGTTACGAGACCTTGGATGATACAGACGGTGACTTTGATATAGAAGCAACACAGTATCTCTATGAGTCGACAGGATTCAATGGTGAAATATTAGTAATAGAAAACACCACTGCTCCTATTGACGTATTACTGGGACAAATAAGGAGCCACCTTGAGCTGCGTTGTTCTAACAATAAAAAGGTTCCGCAGTTTTCAAAACAGCTTTCATCAATGTACTTAAAGCGTTGTCACATTTACCTAGACCTTCTAATTTGGTCTTTACAGGAGCGATTGGTACGGGGAAATACACATACGATTAAAATATCCCAAAAACTACTTTATCAGACGATATTTCCCGATATGACATACAAGTATTTGGAATCAGAAAAACAACTTGAAAGGACAACCATTTCATTAACTCGAGATATTTTATCGAAGCCTACCTCTCATCTAACTCAAATGCAGCATCATCTTTTCACTAAGCCAGAAGTAGCTCAACAACTCGTATCTAGCAAAGTCTAGTTCTCCACTCTCCCCTTTTTTTAGAAGCCTCAAAAAAGGGGAGAGTCTTTTCACTCCATTCATCACAATTGCCTTATCTAAACCACATAAGGAATTATGATGCTTAATCAAACAATCTCAGAACGAATCATCCGCGAGCCAGAACGCCTTTCAATTACTGGGATATCCCGCACCACTTGTTGGGAGAAAGAAAAAAAGGCGAATTTCCGAAGAGAATATCTCTCGGAGCACGCTCGGTAGGTTGGAAGCTTTCAGAAATTTTGGCATGGCAAAATGAACTTACGTCATAGAGGTCATCCAAATGCCAACAGATAATAATCTCAAATCGAGGGGCGGCAACGCCCCTCTTTCTTGTAAGAGTTGTCCAAATAAGCTTAGACCAAGCAAACAACTTCAACCTATGGACTTCTTTCTTGCTAAGAACCCTCCATCTGACCTAATTACTTTTAAAGAAATGAGCAAAATAGTTAACAGAAGCGTTCGCACCATTAAAGAGTGGGCTAAAGATGATGACTTTCCTTCTGCAATAAAACACAGAGGTAGAACAATTGGTTTCTCAAGGTTTCACTATGAGCAATGGCTGGTTCGTAAGCTAGATAGCTAATTTTCCAGCCGCTAAAACTAACTAAAACCTTTGTAAATAAGGTACTAGCAAAATCGATTACTTAACAAAATCTTGGGTAAATACTAATACTATGGTGTTCTATGTCGTCTGATAAAGCCTACCAAACACATGTGTACAAGGATGTAGTTTTCATTATCTATCAATGTACTGATGGAATGAACTACGACTTTGTAGATCGAGCTTGTGAACTGATCGACTTTACACTGACTAAGAGTAAACGTGTACTAAAGATAAGGTTTGATCTTCATATAAAATCAAATCCTAACGACAATAAGCTTATGTCGTTATTTCAAAAACAACTTAGACGCGAAATTGCTAAGTTAGATCATCATGGTCACTACCCTATCTTCGAATTCATGTGGGTCAGAGAGCAAAATACATCACCTTACCCTCATTACCACTGTTGTTTGTTCTTGAACAACAATGCTTTTCGTAGTGATTTCAACATTTTAAAAATTGCACGCCGTTTATGGTTAGAACTAGCTGGTGGCACTATTCCATACCTCTCAGATAATACCTACATACTACGCCTAGATGATCCAAAAACCTTGCAACGTGCTATCTACAGGGTCAGCTACTTAGCAAAGTGGCATGGCAAAAAGCGTGGTGCTCCATATAGACATTTTGGTTCGACTAATTCTAAGCCTAACGAAAGTAGCTCTTGGACAAGTTCGAATAAGAACAGTGAGTGCGAAGTAACATTATCGTCTATACCGTACACCCTCGATCCTACAAGCTCTATTTCAACGCCAAAATACTTCTCTATTGGTAATTTGAATATAGAGACCTCATACCCTTGGTTGAAACAACTACTACAACTAGGTCATTCCTATCCGGATTTGAACCAAAAACCCCCTTAATTAATGAGACAGTGAACTCATATAGAACGACATTAGTAATCCAGTAAAAGAGGGAAGACATTGAAATCAAAATACAAAGCTAAAGAAGGAGTCGACTTCCTTCTAGACCCCGAGACATCGCGAGCGACGTTTATTCGAAACAATAAAGCCGCTTTAACACATGGTGGGTATTCGCTCCAAGTACCAGAAACGATTATGCAAGCAGCGTTAGATAGTGATTTAGGGTTCGAAGTTGGTCTACTCAAAGGGCAGCTAACCAACATAGCAACAATTGGTGGTGACTTAATGCAGGAGCTGTATGAAGAAGGGGAGAAAGCACAAGCTTTAGCTGTATCCTTGTCATGTGCAGATAGAGCCGCCCGCATCGTACCTCAACTACTAAAAGCGGTTGAACATCAACAACAAAATACAAAAGGACTTACTACAAAACAAAAAAATGCAAGAAAACGAATCCTTAAAAAGTTGCAGAACAATAGCCTTTCAGCTCTTGACGTTGCTTACCAATTTGAACTGAATGAACTAGGTAAGCTTCCTCAGTTTGTTGTAGACCTACTACAGTTAGAAATAGTTACCCCAAATAAAGAGGAATCAGATTTAGGATTAGATCGGCAACAAATCAACGAACTTCTAAAAGAATACCAACAAACTAATCAACGTGAAGCGTTAACAATAGAGCTACGAAAAAACGAAGTAGCAAAGGTAAAAAAACGAATTAACAATTCTATATTCTCGGGCGAAATTCAAAATGACTAAACAAAGTAGATCGCTTTATGGAGATAGTAGGTATTTACAGCTTCTCAAAGATTTTCAGGCTGATTGGTTAGGGTTCGCTGTCGCAGTCGTAAGAAAGCCGCCGACCCACCAGCAGAGGCGTATAATTAAATCTCTTCAAAAATTAGGAGCGAGAGTAACTGTATCTAGCGGCCATGGAACAGGAAAATCAGATATGATTAGCATATTGATTCTTGCTTTCATCATTTTGAACCCGGAAAGTCGCGTGGTCATCGTAGCAAACAATGCTGCACAAGTGCGTAACGTTATATGGAAATACCTGAAGATTAACTTCAAGGCTATTTGCCGTTCACTACCTTGGATTCAAGATTATTTCGCTCTCAATGAGCGTGAATTTTATGCGGTAGGTCACAAAGGGGTATGGAGTTGTATAGCTAAATCTGCAAAAGCTGGAAATGAAGAATCTTTAGCAGGAGAACATTGTCACACATATTTAGTGGTGGTTGACGAAGCTAGTGGGCTATCCGACAAGGCTTTGCAAGTATTAAGCGCGGCATTAACAGAAAAACACAACAACATGTGTTTACTGAGCCAACCAACTCGTAACTCAGGTTTCTTCTATGACACTCATCATCGTTTAGCCAAAACGCCAGATAACCCCAATGGGATATGGGATGCGATAACATTGAACTCTGAAGAATCTCCATTGGTTACACCGGAGTTTATCGGTGAAAAGCTTATTTCATATAGCGGTGAGGATAGCGCAGAGTATCAAATAAAAGTTCTAGGTCGCTTCCCTGATAATGCTGGTGGTTACTTAATATCAAGAGCTGAATGCGAACGCTCCACAATGCTAAATATTTCTTTAGGCGAAGAGTGGGGTTGGGTTGCAGCATGTGATGTTGGGAATGGGCGAGATAAATCGGTGATAACTATTTGCAAAGTCTCCTGCGATAAACCGGAAGATCGTAAAGTTAAATCCCACTCTATCTTGGAGATGAGTAGTGAAATCGACCCAATTGACTTCGCATACGAAATTCAAAAAGCTATCGAGCCATACATACCTGAAAATATTTCCGTACTCATTGATGGTGATGGTGTTGGCTTTTCCACGGTCAAAGTGGCTAGAGAGTTAGGTATTAACGTACAAGAAGTAAGGTGGGGGAAACCACTTTTTAGCTCAAATCAAAAAAGCCGTTTTATCAACAAGAGAGCATACAGCCACATAATGATGCGAAATGCGTTCAAAACAGGCCGAATTCAAATAGATAACAGTGAAAAAACTAAAGAACAAATCAGTCGACTACCTGCTCACCTCAACGAAACTGGCCAATGGGTAATAACATCAAAAAAGGAGATGAGAGACAGGCTAAACATAAAATCACCAGACAGATCAGATACATACTGCTTTATGTTTCTAGCTGATCCTAAACCATCACATATTAAGCTATGTGAAAACGGACGTTCTGAACTTGAACGAGAATTTGAAATGATATTTAACGGCGTTGATCACCTAGAGTGAGAAACTCCGCGCGAATAACATAAAATAATAATTTAATCAACCTGAGAGGCAATAATGTATAAAATACCTAAAGAACTAAACGGAAGTATATGGCACTCGACAAGCACAAAAAACTGGCAATTAATTAAAGAAACAGGGGCCATTTGTACAGAACCACCTGAAGAATGCTTGATAACCAGAAGCCGAAAAAATGCGGAACCATTTATTCAATCCCTTAAAGGAATAAGCTTATTTGATTTACGTAAATCTAATGCGACTAAAAATAAAGCTGTCTTCCGTTTTATTCCTGGAAATTCAAATTGGAATGGTACTGTATGGTTAGAAATTGACATTGAAAGCATTAAAAATAATTTCTGGTCCGCCGAAAATGCAACTAATCATTGGAGAGAGTCAGATTTTAGAAATTTCATCCCTCATGCCGAAGGTGCTTGCTTCTCAAATATACCGTTATCTGCTATCAAAACTATCTTGATATATGAAAGAAATAAAGCATCATTTAGAAAATATAACTAGACAAAATTCTCTCATTCATTTCAAGCTTAAATACTCAACCCATGCCCGTACTCTCTCAACCAATCTTTGTGTTCTTTGTAATCGGGCATCACTCGCTCAACCTCCTTCCAAAACTGAGGTGAATGGTCGTGATGAATAAGATGACACAGCTCATGCACCACTACGTAATCAACCACTCGGTTGGGAGCCATAACAATCACCCAATTGAACTCTAAGTCACCATATGGAGTACAACTACCCCAACGACTCTTAAATTCTTTAGTACGAACAACACCAGTTTCAACACCCACCAACGACTCATATCGCCATACTTTTTCACGAATTTTCTTGTCAGCATGGCGCTTATACCATTTGACCAATGCACGACGAACATAGTGTGACTGAGTGGACGGTTCTGGAACGGTAACTGTAATACGCCCATTAAGTAATTTCGTAGGCGTTAAATCTCCCGTAAGCACTTTTAAGCGATAGTTACGCCCGAGGTATGGCAATGACTCACCTGACACATACTCTCGTATTGTCGCAGGGCTGGTGGCTTGGTAAAGAGCTAACTTCTCTACTATCCAACTGCGCTTATCTACAAGAATTTTATCTATCTTGTCTTGCTGAAGTAGCTTCGGGACAATGATGATCACTTCCCCTTCATCAACCTTGATAGATGCGGTTTTTCTGCGAGAGGTACGTTCCACCAGCACACTGTAAGCTTCCGTATGGATAAGCTCAGGTTCATGTTTGTTCATAGGTTTGCGCTTGTTCACTTATTTACCAAACTTATGCTTGGCTAAATCCATAAATCGGTCTTGAATAACCGCTATAAACGCCTTCCTTGCTTTCGACTCCATACCATCCGTCAAAAGATCGGGGACAGACCTTTTAATCTCTTTTTTCATGCGCTTTATTTCATCTTGCTTAGCGAAGAAATCAACAATCTCTGTCGCCTCGTTCAGCATAATCACTAGACTTTGTATTGTTGCTTTAATCGCGTCATGAATGACTTCGTCAATCACATCTCCATCACTTGCCCCAGTCACTTCAGCAATTAAAATATTATAAAAAGCGAACTCTGTTTCAGATAAACCGATATCTTGCGCTGCTTGCTGATGGGCGGTGCCTATATCATCGGTCATTTCAAGCAATAGCTCTAATTGCAACTCCCACTGTCCATGGGTCTTTTCAATAATATCGCGCAATCGTAAACTCAACGAACGGTAGTACTCTGGGTCTTCATCTAGATTGATAGTGATATGATGCTTAATGGCACTCTCGATCTCCGATGCTTTAGACTCATCTGACTTGGTTGGTTTGATTGTCTCTTTGAAATTCGCTGCGAGTAAATCAACCGGAGGAATTTTAGGGTCGACCCCTGTACTTAGAATGTGCTCATCCACCAATTGGCGAACCTTTTCACCTATCTCGCGCATATCTAACCCAGCATCTCGATAGAGTGTTTTTGATGCATTGTGAACCTTACCGAGTAACTTCATATCAGGGATGAAAGGGGCAGCACTGGCATCAGGTAATATCACATTGAGTTGCTTGGCGAACAGCTTAAAGGCGAGATCGAACTGTGCACGAGTAGTTTCATCTTTCAGTGCTAAAACGTAATCATCAATATCATTGCTTTTCACATTGGTGAAGAAAGACATCGCTCTAGTGTGTTTCGCTTTTAGCTTAGGGATTTCATCTTTCAGGCTTTGGTAAGTCCCTTCCACATCATCACTACTAAACAGCTCTAATGCTTCTGTTAAGTGCGCTGCTAGCCCAAAGTAATCAACAACATAACCGCAGTTCTTGCCTTTGTATGTACGGTTCACACGGGCGATAGCCTGCATTAACGTGTGATCTTGTAACTTTCGATCGATATACATGACTTGAGCAATAGGCGCATCAAAGCCTGTTAGCAGCATATCCTTAACGATAAGAAATGCGGTGTTATCAAACTTCTTGTTTTTCTCTTCAGTTCCCGCTTTATCAATACCAAATGGTTTCTTGAAGTTAGCAATTACCTTCTTTTGATGCACTTTATCGGTATGCTGCGCGATATACCTCTTATCGTTATGGTCACCTGAAATAATCACCTCTGAAGGTGGGGCACCAAGCTCATCAAGTGTCTTTTTAAAAATAGCCGCAGCATGACGGCTACCAACAACAATCATCGCCTTAAAGCCATCAGGACGAATGTGTTCTTTATAGTGTTTAAGCAAATCTAAGCATACCCAGCGAATACGGGCAGGCGCTTCACGAACTGCACGCTCTACCCCATACTTTTTCTTTATTTCACGCTGTTCGTCTTCGGCATATTCACCAAAGTACTCTTCAAATAACTTATCTAGCGACTCTCCAGCGACTTCCGATTGCACTTCTCTGCCTTCATACAGCAAACGTACGGTTGCGCCATCTTCTACCGCCTGGTTAATCTTATACTCATCAATGTAACCACCAAATGCCTGCCCCATCTTCTGCGTTTTAAGCAAAGGCGTACCTGTAAAGCCCACTTTAGGTGCGTTAGGCAGTGCTGCATTGATAGTCATTGCCAGCCCACCAAATTGAGTTCGGTGCGCTTCATCCGCTAACACTATGATTTTTTCACTCGGGTTTAGATCAGCAAAGCCCTCTGCAACGCTGGCTGAATTTGTCTTCTCTTGCTCTTTTTCCAAGTCAGCAAATTTTTGCACCATGGCGGTCACCAAATCAGAGCTCTCTTTTTTGAGTAACTCTTTTAACTCGGCAACAGAGCCAGCGTTATAGACTGTCTCGCCTTGTGCATCACGGAAGGTATTGGAAAGCTGTTCATCGAGCTGGGTTCTATCGGTAATAAATACCAACTTATATTGCTGTAGCTCTGGGTCTCGACGCATCTTCACCGCTAGCATAACCATGGTGAGTGATTTACCACTCCCTTGCGTATGCCAGACAACGCCAGATTTATCCCTTCGGTCTATACCCGTTTTTACACGTTCGATCACTTTGTTTACCGCACGGTACTGCTGATAACGGGCAACCTTTTTAATCATCCTGCCGTCATCGGTTTCAAACAAAATGAAGTTTTGCAGAATATCGAGAAAATTCTCTAAGCTGAACATACCTGCGAGCAAACGTTGCTGAGCTGTCACATAGGTTAGAACGTCGTAACTGGCTTTTTCTTCTGCTACCTGCATAAGCTCGACTTGGTTTTCAGCATCAGAGTCATCGTCTAACACTTCATCAGGGAATTGAACCTCCACCGCAGAACGAAACGTCACTACATTATCTTGCAGCGATTGCGTAGCTAACTCTTCATCACTAAATGGGTAAGCGTCTTTCCAATCACCATAATGCTGACTATTTGAGCTAATTGTGCCGACTTTGGCTTGATCACGACAGGTCGACACCATTAATTGGTTGTACCAAAACAGCTTCTCTGCACCTTCTCCCTCTTGCTGCTCACGCAAATCAGCGTAACGGCGAAGCTGGTCAATGCCATGGCTCATTGGGTCAGAAATGTACGGTGACTTACACTCAATCACCGCAAGAGGGATACCATTAACAAAGCAAATAATATCTGGAATGATTTTTTGGTTTACCCCTTCCACTTTAAACTGGTTAGTTACCAGAAACTCGTTATTTTCAGGGGTATCGAAGTCGATAAGTTTAACGGTTTGCCCTTTGCGCCCTTTACCTAAATCTTGCTCTACTGATAGGTAATTCACCATGGTTTGGTAGAAGGCGTGGTTGTACTCCATTAAGGCAGCAAAGCTAGGGTGAGTCACTTCCCTTGATACTTTGCGTAGGTTCTCATCGCTTACCCAAGGGTTGATGCGTTTTATCGCCGCTTCTAAGCGTTTAACCAAAATCACGTCACGCAGATAAGCCCGTTCTTGGTTGGCATGTTCAGGGGCAAGGGCTTTACCTTGAACGTAACGCCATCCAAGCTTAACAAGCTGGGCAATCGCAGGCGCTTCTACCTTATGGAATTCGTTGTTTGCCATTAGGTCACCACAACCAATTGACTTTCCTTTTTTGCTGCTGCAACTGAGCTTTCTATATAAAGCTTGGTTCTTGATATAACTCTCTCCACGCCTTCGTCAGACATCACTTCGGATAAAGGGCATTCAAACCCAGTAAGAAAACAGTAACCATCATTGGTATCTTTTTCTGCTTTTGGTTGATCAGAAAATTCGGGGTAAGCAGATCCCCTCCAAACTGCATTGTACCAATTTTCATTAAATGCTTTCCAAGGTGCACAGACGGTTATCCTTATTATACTTTCTGCATCACCAACCCTAGGTGATAAATTTAGTGCATCAGGCTCAGACTTGTGACCTTGAAACTTTGTATCTATAGCCGTGTCTGACACCACCATAAATTCAACTAAATATTCACCAACTTGAACTTTATCTTTGTTCTTAAACCAACCATATATAAAACTCGTATTCAGACCAGGAAGTAAATCCCATTGCCAACAAGCGGTAATATCGTAGCGAGCCGCGGTAGGAAGATTAAAATCAGCATTACCCCAATAATAAAACGAAAGGTCGAGCTGGCTCGCCATATCACTAATAGTTGGTAGTAAGCGTTGATAGTAAGCGGCTAATAATCGGTGTGCAGTACGAACCTGTAGTAAAAGTTTATCTACCTTTTCCATTGTTCTATATCCTTTAATGACAATGTGTTTTTTTCAATTCCCATTAAGAGTTCATCCCAATGATTAATTGATTTAATTTTTAATATGGAATGGTTCATTGTTAGTGCTGGCAGAGGCTTATCGAGAAGTGAAGACCAGCTATAAAACTGAATTTTCAATTTATAAAGGCGTGCTACCTGTAATATGTCTTCGATAATCCTACGATCCTGATCATTGGGTAAATCACTTTTATTCAGTTCCAAAATGCTATTAACAGCAGGTTGCCAGTTCAGTGCATTAATACCATTCAATACTTCAGGATACGCGTCTTTCAACTCAGTAAACCAACGAGATAAGGTAGCCCTATCTGGTGCTCGACCAATCGCGAGAAAGTAGAGAGGAAGATGGTCTCGCTCCCCAGATTGCACAAAGGATTCAATCTCACGCTGCCATTGTTTCTTACATTGATTTCCACCTGCTGGTGGTTTTATTTCAACAATTACATTGGCAGTTTCAAACTTGAGTACTAAATCAGGCTCAACCCGCCTTCTCTTTTCATTAGCACTCAGTGAATAGCTCGGCCAATAGTCAATATGTTCAAAGCCTTGAAATTCGGTCTCAGTGCCAAGCCAGTTTTGTAATAACTTGGATTGTACTGGTGTAGACAAATAAGCGAAGCGTTCGAACACTGTTGAAGTCAACAAGTCTTCACGGGCTTTAAACAGTTGTGACCAACTGACCGACTCATCCTTGTTGTGTTCTATGCGTCCTGCTTTACCGTGAAGAATTGCTTTTAGCATTAGCCGTCTACCTTGACTCGTTTTTTGCCTGTGAGGAGGTCTTGCATTAGGGCTTTTTTCTTAAGCTTCAACTTCTCTAGCTTTTTAGCAACAACTAGCACTCTGCCTTCAATTGAATCAAGTACTTTAGAAATTGCTGTCTGCTCTCCAAGAGAAGGAAAAGGCAACACTACATTCAAAATATTTGCTGATGAGAGGTTAGCCTGCTTTGTTCCTGTACCTACTGCGTAAATTTCATCTAGAAACAGTCTTGAGCGCATTAAGTGTAGGAGGAAATTGTTAACTGCATTTTCACCTGCTATTACTTTTGCAACCCGCTGGTTTAACAAACATGATTTCGTCCCATTTGGCACCTGAACTGCAAACCCATAATCTTCCTTCCCAGATGTTCCGGTCATTGAGAACACAATGTCACCTTCCCTAACCGCAAACTTAGGATGCTTCTCTATATAATCAAAAGGAAGATATTTGGGTGCTCTAGTCAGATCTAGTTTGTTGTTATAAAGGTTTCCCATTCGAATCAATGGCACTCCATTAGCCACAAAATCTGTACTCTTAAAAGCAAAACCGGGAATCAGTGAGGCTTTATCACCTAACTTTACAACCTCCCACCCTTTCGGAATTCTTCCCACTAGCGAGTCTTTAAACTCGGTATGTGGTTTACCATCCACACCGACACCACGGGTGAGTAGCTCTTGCATCATGCCTGTTTTCAGGTCTTTGAGCTTGTCGATTTGCGCCTGTGTTTTTTCTATCACGTCATCAACTGAGGTGAGGATAGCGGCGATTTTCTTTTGTTCTGGGAGTGGTGGGAAAGGGAATAGAAAATTCTTAATATCTCCATTGGAAATATGCGGTATTCCTGAGCTTGTTTTTACTATTTCAACGTAATCTACCCAAGAATCTGTTCCATACATATAATAGAGATACTTGGAATCTAATTGTTCCTTCGCTCTTAACCGAGCAACTCGCTGAACTAGCAAAGCAGGAAGATCTGACTTTTTTAGATATGCGTAGTTTTTTCCGACAAGAGAACCATCCATACCAATGAGAATATCCATTTCAGCTAATTGAAACTTCTTCAGTTCTTCAAGGTTAACATTCCAATACTTTGTTTTTTCTTCCGCCCAGCGAGTCGCCCCTCTGGTTAAGTTAATTCCACGAACGAGCCTAGCGCCAAATCGATCAGTATTAAATTTGCTGCTATCAAAAGCAGGTCCCGTCAAAAACTCAACATAGTTCACGACAGGCTGATATACCCAATCACTAGGAAGCTCTCCAAATGGCGAGGTAATGCTATTACTCATAACCCAGCTCCTTCAAGTAACCTTGCATCACCTGCTCGGCTTCCGTTACTTGAGCATCTAGTTCATGAAGTGATACTTGGTATTTATCCCACCAGCGTTCTAGCTGGCTGATAACTTTAGCCTCTACATCACCAACAATTTCACGGATCTGCTCTTTACTTTCAATGCTTGGCTTGAATACGTAGTAGTCGTTGCCTTTCTTATCGAATACAACCGACAGGTCAAAACCTTGAATGATCTCTTCTTGAATGTATTCGTCTTCTACTTCACGCACTGGCACGCCGCCATGAAGAATCGCGCGTACATCAAAGATCTCGGCTGGTGGCGAAGTATCGGCATAGCGACGGATATTAAGGTTAAAGTCGTTCTCGGCAATCTCTGAAAAGTTCACCACTTTTGCGTAGCGTTTAATATCGCACTTGCTTTCAAATGAATGGCTTTCGAAGGTTTCAACAATCTTGGTGATGTCTTGCTCGCGCAGTTTGTTCTGGTTTTTGCCCTCTTCAAACTCAAGCTCTGAGTTAATGAACAGGACTTTACCTTTTCGAGCAGCAGCTTTGTTCTTATTGATAATAAGCAAGCATGCAGGAATGCCCGTACCGTAGAATAAGCCCGATGGCAGACCAATCACCGCTTCGAGCAAATCGTCTTCCAAAATGCCTTGGCGGATAGCCTTCTCACTTGAACCACGGAATAGCACACCATGAGGCATAACCACACCGACCATACCCTCATTGTTGGTACTGGCAATCATGTGCTGAACAAAGGCTAAATCACCCGCATCTTTTGGTGGTGTGCCATAAGGGAAGCGACCAAAACCATCACTATCACACTCGTCTTTACCCCACTTTTTAAGTGAGAACGGTGGGTTAGCGATTACGCGGTCAAAGCTCATTAGCTCGCCGCCTTCTGTGTGCTTAGGCTCACGCAGAGTATCGCCTTTACGAATATCGGCACTTTGTACACCATGTAAGAACATGTTCATCTTACAAATCGCCCACGTATTTAGGTTCATCTCTTGCCCAAATAGCGATAGGTTTGACGCATTTTCACCATTTTTAGCAAGGTGGTTACGGGTTTGCACCAACATGCCACCCGACCCTGTGGTTGGATCGTAAATACGCATGCCCGCATGGGGCTTTAATAGTGCCACCAGCAGTTGTACCACTTCGCTAGGGGTATAAAACTCGCCACCCTTTTTACCAGCGCTGTCGGCAAACATTTTGATTAGATATTCGTAAGCGGTACCCAGCATATCTGGGCGCTCAAAATCTTCATTGCGTAGACGGTGCTGACTAAAATGAGAGAGCAAATCACGCAACTTAGCATCAGTAAGCTTGTTCTTAATGTTGAAGTCGATAGTCACCAACACGCCTTCAAGCGCAGAGTTGTGTTCTTCAATCGCTTCAGTTGCTTTGTTTAGGCTCTCACCAATGTTGTGCTTTAAATCTTTAAGCGCAGACCAACGAGCGTTTTCCGGCATGTAGAAGGTGTCATCGTATTCATCTTCGTCATCTGCCAGATCTTCTGCTTGAGCTTTCGTTTTACCTTTGTCTAGATAGTACTGAATTACTTTCTCTTGTTCCTCTTCAAACGCATCGGACATGCGCTTTAGAAACATCATACCGAAGATATAGTCTTTGAATTCAGAGGCATCCATATTGCCACGAAGGATATCAGCTGTTTCCCAAAGGAAGGATTCAAGTTGTTGTAATGTCAGTTTGTGGGTCATTGAGTATTGCCTATGTAGATAAGGTACAAACTCGTACGGATTAGTACGGTTTGGTATTACTTCTGATTCTACGGTTAAGGGAGATATGGAGCAATAATAGTCTGTAAATGTTGATGTTTTTGTATGCAATACATGATTTACACGACAAAAACCCGACACCTCTCATAGTAATTATTTATATAAGACTGGTAGAATATAGTTCTTATTTTTCAGTGAGCTAAAAGCATGGAAGACCCAAAGGCTACGACAGGACGTCCTGCCGATACAGAATTAAATAAGCAAACCTTTTCATTAAAACACTTTTTCACTGAGCTCGATTGGGCTTTCGGGCGTTTTGTGGTGTTTGTATTAGAAAGTCTAAGTTATCTTCTATTACTTGGGTTAGGCGCTTTTTCGATTAAATTTGTCATAGAATCCATAGAAGAATATCAAGAAGGGCTATCCGATCTATCCAATATAGAAATAGCATTTTTATTTTTTGCATTTATCTTGTTTCGAAGGTATCTAATATATTGTGAAGCGACATCATTTGGATGGTTGAGACAATTGACGACCCCAATAGTTTGGTATGGCAAATTTAGCCTTGTTTGTATTCTAATAGGTTTGAGTTTTGCTTTTCTTGATTTAAAAAATGAAACAGATCGCCTTGCCTATTTTATTCAAAGTAATAAGAACTATTTACAACTACTCGCCTTCGTTTTAGCTCTTGTATGTCTTTATATCTCAGTTCCCAGTAAAAGCCTTCGAACAGAGGTGCAGGGGGCAAGTACATCCGAGCCTTCAGAAGCAAAAAAAGAAGATATCCATTCTTCAACTTCATCACAAAACTCATCAGGTGTTTAAATGTTAAGTCCTAAATCCTTTCTTGTTGTTTTTACTCTGTGCTTACTACCAAGCCTTTCCTCGGCAAAGTCGTTATCGCTCTCTGTCAGTTGCGGAGAACTAATGGATATCTACTCGTCGAAAAACGAAAAAAAACTACTGGCAGCTCAAACGACGTCGCTATCCGAAAGTTTAAGGGCTGGCTACTGCTTAGGTGTCATTGAACAGTACGCGAAATCCGAATATGGCTGTCGCTCTGATTGGTATAAACGTGCTGAGTTTATTGCGTCATACGCCTCCGACAACAATCCACCTTCAGAAAAGAAACTACTGAGATTATCCTGTGGTATCTAACGATTATATTTCAACACCCGATGCGGTTTGGAAGCTCTTTCAAATTCGATTGTCAGACTATGAGTCGTTTAGGTCGCTAATCTACTCTTATGTCCGAAGCAGAGATGGACAAGTAGGTCCAAAGTTTCTTAATACAATAGAAAAGCCCCAACCAAATTCAGGTAAGGCAAACCGAAAAGATATCTATATCCATAAAGATAGCCTCATCAAATTTCATAATGTCATTGTTCTTCAAGCTTTTTTCTTGATACTAAAAGAGTTAAAGCGATTTTCTCCAGCGTCGAAAAAAGAAAACAAGCCGCCGATATAATTGAGATAGTACTCAATGAAAGGCAAAACATTCTTGGGATAGAGCTACAAAATGATCAAGTCCCCCACTTAATTGAGTGCATGAATTCTAATAAAGCATTAGATAAAATTGTCTTACCAAACCCATTCACTGAACTGCCTCAACTATCTTTGTCAGGCATGACGAGCGTTACACAGGCTCTTATTGCACAAAGTGCCGTACTTTCCCAAGGTCAGACCATGATGCTACACTTTTTTAATGACGAACTTGAACTCGCCTATAATGCCTCGCTCAATATCGATTGTTCATCCCCAACTCTCGACCGCTATCGCTCTTTGATTCACACTCGCTATAACGAAGCTAAATCGTTCGATAGTTTATTGGATAATTTATTAAATTAGTTGTTGCGAGTGCAGCGCACTCAATCATTCTTGTTTCCAGTTCATCAGGGAGAGCAAGAATGACATCGACTAAACAACTCATTGATACATTCCAATCTCATCTTCCTTTATGTCAGATTGAGCGTGCTTTCAATATTGATAAATCGCTTAAATCGGGAGCTTCATGTCGTAGCTTAGGGGTAGGAAAATTCGCTCCTATCCAAACCTTATAAGGTTCAAGCTAGGAAGAGGAATCCGATTTGTCTGGCAAGACGATTCTGATGGACTACACCCTAAAGTGATAACAACTAGGCAAGGATTTGAGCGAACCATTAAACAAATTCGAAAGGCTAGTTACTAAACAAGGAAATCAGAACATGGCTAAGAAAATAACACCTGCAAACAATGCGGCGAATATCCCTAACTCAAACAAGGGAACCAGCGGGACCAACCGTCAACATGACCAGAATCAAGGTAATCGTGGCAAGCAATTAAACCCTAACCAACAAGGGAAGAAATAATATGCCGAATTCAAGTGATATGTCTCAAGACGAACTGGATGTGTGGTCAGATATCAACAATCCAAATAATGACGCAGATATGGATGACTGGGCTGATGCCCATAATCCAAATAATGATGATTATTTAGGTGATGATGTCTAAATAGAAAACGGCCATAAACACTCGAACTTTTCATAAAATGACGTCTTTAGTATCTGCTACGACTGAAAAATGATTTAGAGTTATTAATAACCGCAGCTAACGGGTTTTTAAGCCGAAAATAAGTTAAATAAGATAGCTGGTCGAGCACCTGCTATCTTATTACTAAAAAACATGCACCTTCGACTTGAAGCTACTACAGTTATACTTAATGTACGCTTTTAAATAAAAATTTCAGATGGAAAGAAACCATTACATTCACTATGTAAAAAGAAAAGTAATCTCCCGTTTTCCAACTCAGGTTAATTCTAAATGGTACGCTGAACTACAACATTACGATGATGGATTTAGCAAACCAGTTTTTCACGTAACCCGATCCGTTCGATGGCCAGTTAATGAAATCAAACCTAACGATGTGATTTGGCTGGTAAGCCAGTTAAGCTCACCTTGTGGCAACCTTCCTCCTTCTATCGACGCAAAAATCACGGTTAATTGCATAGAAACTTATCTGAACGCAGAAAAAGAATGTATCAGATTTGCTGCAGGACTAGACTCAACTTGGTTTCACTTAGTTGATGCAAGTTATGTTCTGAAAAAAATAATGATTCAGTTAAAGAATGGTAAAATTGTTAAACCTTTAGCAATCAATACAAATATTGAACAAGCATTTCAAAGCGTAAAATAGATTTATAACCCAGAAATCTTTATTAACTGGGCAAACTCAATAAACTCACTTCCTTATGACTTCGTAAGCTATAGGTGTAAAGATGGGACAAAAGCTGCATTTTGTGAAGCTCAAAAACTAATGGACAAAACTGTTCCACTTTTTTGAGACAGATGGTCATTGCCAAGAAGGTTAGCTGAAAGAAGAGAACTAATCTCGGATTCTCATTTAGATCTATATCTAGCTAAGAAGATTGAAGGCTCAGTGAGAGTATTTGGAATAGAGACTAGATGTTACAACGAATTGGACAGTTACTCTTGTAAAGAAAAGAAACTATCTATATATCCCGAAAATTACAAATAAATCAATCATTATATCGTCTTACGACTATATAATAATCACAAACTCATTTTAGATTAATTTCATGCCTCTACCACTTTTTGTCGGCCTTTCTACTGCTATCGCTGTTGGCGTTTGTATCGTTAACGGAAGAAAGAAGAAAGTGTTCATTAGTTACTATTCTAAAGGCGATTCTCATTACAAAAACCTGATTTTAGCTTGGGCTAAGAGCAAAAAATTCAAGCTCAATATTGAGGATTATTCTACTGACACAAGAATCAGAAGCGAGAATGAAGCTTATTTGAAACAGAAGATGCGCTCACAGATACAAAAAGCAGATTACTTTATTGTGTTCATAGGTGAAGACACTCACCGTAGAAAGTGGGTAAGTTGGGAAATTGAACAAGCGAAGAAACTAAACAAAACAATAATCGCAGTGAAGGAGCAAAGAACACATAAGTCTCCAACTCCTTTACTTAAAAGTGGAGCTATTTGGGTATACAAGTTTTCGGAAGAAAACTTACGTAAGGCAATGTCCTAAACTAAAATCTCAAAGGACTATCCACATTTAAGATTAACAACCATTAAATAAAACGAAAAAACGAAGGGAAGAAATGAACGAAGAAGATTATTTAAATCAAAGGGTTAACAAGCAAATTGATTGGTACGATAGAAAGAGTATCAGTAATCAAAACTATCATAAACTTCTACGTATAACAGAAATAATCTGTGCCGCTATTATTCCCTTTATTTCTGGTTTTGATGAATTTTTCACACATAGTAACGTTTTAGTTGGCCTATTCGGCATTGTAATCGCGGTATGTGCTGGTATTTCTTCGTTAAGTAATTACCAAGAAAACTGGATTTCATACCGTGGTACGTGTGAGATGTTAAAACGAGAGAAGTACCGATTCTTAACAAAATCAAACCCTTACAATACAGTTAATGCATTAGATTTCTTTGTTCAAAGAATTGAAGATATCCTTTCAAAGGAACACATACAGTGGGCAGATAACACAAAGAGCGAAGAAGTAAAAAAACAAGAGTAAATTTCTTCTAACCTTCTTTTGTAAACTGTCGTGCTTATAACACATTTTTACACTGGATACTGATAGAGTTTCATATCAAAATTAAGAGTTGGGTTCGACTATGTTGGCTAATGGCTGTGTTTTAGGAGGTATTCCGTCTCCAGTTTTCTTTCCTTCAGTATCTAGTGTAGCGAAAAACAGGTGGTCAGTTGTTGACCATATTGAGCTACTTGTTACAGTTAACCATCCTCAATTTTTAGTATCTGCATTGGATATAAATAAGCACAGCTCTGACCAAAGGTTAGTTAAAGCTTTGAAGCAAGCTAATTTCCAAGAACAGATTATCATATACGATTCCGGTGTTTATGAAATGGTATGGGGTCATAACGACAATTGGTCGAAACAAAAGTATATCGAAACATTGAGAAACAATGCATTTTCACAAGCCTTTGATCTTGATAGCTATTGCTTCAACTCTAATGCTGATGCAACCCAAATAATTAACTCAATACAAGAAACTGAATCGCAACTGAGAAAAAATTCAATATCACCGATTCTTCATTGTAAATCTATCAATGAATATCGTGAAAAATGTTTGAAGCTATCGTCATCCTTAACACCGGGTGTAATAGCTATCCCTGAAAGAGAATTGGGAGAGGGACTGATTGAAATTACAAGAAATATAAAAAAATTGCGTTCTACATTAAATGAGTTAACAGAATATCAACCCATTCATATATTAGGTACAGGAAATCCATTATCCTTACTTGCTTATAGCTTTGCGGGGGCTGATAGTTTTGACGGATTGGATTGGTGCCAGACAGTTGTCGATTACGATACTGGAACGCTTCATCATTCATTACATTTGGACCTATATATGCACCAAAGCAAATGGGGAAATGAATCGTCGCTAGATTTTCATACTCGATGTTATTTGCATAACCTAGAGTTTTATGAGAATTGGATGAAAATAATAAGAAACTGTAACACGTACGAATCTATGAAAGAGCTTATAAATCTGTATTTTTCAAATAAATGCTATGACAAACTAATTGACATATTAACAATTGACGACACAACACTAAGAGAACCTCATGAAGCTTTATCAGATTGATATGGTTGTAAGTAAACTATGTGCTGACATTAATGATCTAGTCGAAATGAAGCATTGGTCTACTATGTCAACGAATGACATAATATGTGAACTATTCGTCTGCATTCTTGGTAGTGGTGTAAGATACGAAGTTGCTGTGTCCTATGCATCGGCTATTAACAGTTGCGATTCTGTACATTGTAGTCGATTAGATTATGAGCAAATATACGTCGAAGTAAACGCTATTCTTAGCTCTTCAATCACCAACAAAATAACAGGCAAGACGTATAGCAAGTATCGCTATCCTCAACGAGGTGCAAGCAATATAACCAAGTCTCTTTTATGCATTCGAAATGATTTTGGCTCAATTAATACTCTTCTAAACAGAAACCTGAATGTAAATGTAATTCGTCGAAAACTAATCGATTCGTGTTCTGGACTCGGCCCCAAACAAAGCAGCCACTTTTTAAGAAACATTGGATACACTGAAAATATAGCTGTCATCGATCGCCATATCATCAAGTATATTGAAACCTCCCAAGGGAAATCACTTCCAAAACAGAAATTAAATTGTGTTGATACATATGAAAATATCGAATCTAACTTCCATCAATTAATTAAAAAATTTGAGTATTCAGCATCAATCGTAGATCAAGCTATATGGTTTGTTATAAGAAACTTAGGAAAGGAGGTTAAGGCATGAGTGTCGTTTCTCTATTATCAGGTGGTCTAGATTCTTGTTTGATGGCTCAACTGATTAAAGAATCTGGTGTTAACCAAATAGCATTCTTTGTAAATTACGGTCAGTTGAACTATGAACGAGAATATAACTCCGCTCGCCTCCACGCGAATAAAATAGGAATTGCTGTCCCCAATAAGTTAGATATATCAGGCTACGGCAATCTAATCACATCCGGATTGACGACTTCGGAAAAACACATAGTAGATGATGCCTTTCTTCCCGGTAGAAACTTACTTCTTTTACTATCTGCATCTTCGTTTGCTATCCAGAATGGATGTGACACAGTTGCGATGGGACTATTGAGAGAAGATACAGCAATATTCCCAGATCAAACGGATGATTTTCTTATCTCAGCTGAAAACACTATAAATAAATGCTTAGGGAAGAGAATAAAGATACTTACTCCATTGCGCGAGTTTTACAAAAAAGATGTTGTGACGCTAGCAAAAAAGAAAGGTATACAAACGTACTATTCGTGCCATAAGGGAGATGAAACTCCTTGTGGTAAATGTATTTCTTGCAAGGAATTTGTTTATTAAGGAGGTTTTATGGGTGGCGGTGGTGGTTATGGCTTTTCTCAAGTTAATAAAGAAATCTTAGAAAGAAGGGCTAAAGAGCTTATAAAGAAAGCAACTGAAGAACCCACTAGAAACGTTTTTATTAGCTTTTCACACCAAGACATGGATGAAGTTAATCTACTTCGAGGACAAGCAAAGAATGATAACAACAACTTAGAGTTTTCTGACTATTCAGTGAAAAAGGCTTTTGATAGCGAAGATGCACCTTATATCCGTAGAAAAATAACAGAGAAAATTGAACAAGCTTCTGTAACAATGATATACCTCTCTGAAAAAAGTATGGATAGCCGATGGGTAAAATGGGAAGTAGAAAAAAGTAGAGAACTTGGTAAAGGCGTTATTGCTGTACACAAAGGTGATGCTCCACCAACCAATATACCTAAACATATCTCTGATAATGTAAGCTCCGTCGTAAAATGGAATCATGACGCCATATCAAAAGCTGTCCAAGAAGCTGCAGAAAATAGATAGGAAATAAACATGAAGCCTTATTGCTTTGTTCTAATGCCATTTGGCAAAAAGCCAGATACAAACGGTCGTATAATAGATTTTGACTCGGTATATGAGTTGATAATTAAGCCAGCTATTGATGACGCTAGCCTAACCCCAATTCGTGCTGATGAAGAAAAATCTGGTGGCATTATTCACAAAGCAATGTTCGAACGGCTTATGATGTGCGAATACGCTATCGCAGATCTAACAACAGCCAATGCCAATGTTTTTTATGAATTAGGCGTTCGACATGGAACCCGACCTCATAGCACATCGCTCATTTTCAGTGAAGACAGTCGACTTCCTTTCGATGTTTCTTCTTTAAGAGGCCTTCCCTATAAACTTGATGAACAAGGGAAACCTATTGAAATAGAGGCCTATAAAGTAGCGTTAACCGAAATGCTCACTGAAAATAGAAACTCTGTTGATGACAGCCCTGTCTACCAGCTTATACATGACATGCCACGTATAGAAATTGATAGACTAAAAACCGATACATTTAGAGATGCGGTTGAATACGAAGAAGAAGCAAAAAGGCTAGTTGCATCATGTCGTAGCCAGGGGGTAAAAAGTTTATTCAACATGGAGTCAGACCTACAAATTCATGATACCCCACCAGCTATATTGATTGATCTCCTACTTTCATACAGAGCTGTTGAAGCATGGCAGTGTATGATTGATTTTACTGAAAAACTGCCTGCCCCCCTATCTAATATGATTATGGTTAGAGAGCAACTGGGTTTTGCTTTAAATCGACTTGGTATACACAATGACGCTGAAAAAGTTCTTACAGAGTTGATTTCTCAGTATGGCCCAAGTAGCGAAACAAATGGCATTCTTGGTCGAGTATATAAGGACCTGTGGGCAAAGCATTCCCAGTCTTCCAAAATCGTTTCTGATGGATATTTAAGAAAAGCTATAAACACTTATGTACAAGGTTTCGAAGCTGATTGGCGAGATGCATACCCCGGTATAAACGCAATAACGCTTATGGAAATGATGGAAACCGTAGACCCAAGACAAGCGGGACTACTACCTATTGTTAAATTCGCCGTAGAACAAAGATTGAAGAGTAAACAACCTGACTATTGGGATTATGCCACTTTACTGGAACTAGCAGTATTAGGAAGAGAACGAGATTCGGCTCAAATATTACTAGGGGATTGTCTTGCAGAAGTGAGAGAAAGCTGGGAACCGAAAACGACTGCAAAGAATATCAGCTTTATCTACCAAGCAAGAATTAAACGTGGTGAAGATGTAGAGTGGGTAAAAGAGATAGAAAACGAGCTATTAGTAGAAAGAAAAAACGATAGTTGAATTTCGAAGGAATTTGGATGAGTACTAAACAAATACATGTATTTATTAGCCACGCATGGGCACACTCAGGGCACTATGAAACTCTAGCCGACTGGATTTTTAAAAACCGTTGGAACGTTGGGCAAGCATCTCTAGATTTTAGAGACTTTTCCGTCCCTAAGAATAACCCTATTCACAACGCAAGTAACGATAAACAACTCGAAAGCGCCATTTTCAAACAAATAGCCATGAGCCACGTAATCGTAATTCCTATGGGGATGTATGCTAACTATAGCAAATGGATAAAAAAAGAAATTAGCGGATCCACTAACTACGGTAAGCCTATTCTAGCGGTAAACCCTTGGGCTCAAGAACGTACTTCCAGTGTTGTAGGTAGAGCTGCAAACAAAAAAGTTGGCTGGAATAAACAACCCGTTATAAACGGTATATGGGATCTATACAAATAGTAAGAAATGTATCCCATTTGAAATAATTGGATAGCTAGTAGCTATATTGTGTTTACAAGTATTAAGTTCAAGAGTTACTTAATATCCGAAAACATCAGTTACACGCTTTCTATAAATATCAAATTTGTATGCCACTTTGATAACCCCCTAACATAATGTTGTAAATCATTGAAAGTGAAAAATTATTCTTGTAACCTTCTTACCAACAACACATCTACGTAGCTAATTGATGAGTGATTTATCCCTGAAAAAGAAAAGACCTGACCCTCACCCTCTCGATTATGATTGGCGATTCACCCAAGAATCAACTGACAAGTTACTCCGCACTTTAGATAATAGCAAAAGTGCTCTTCTACTTGGAACTCCTTCCCTTGCCTATAAATTAATAGAAGAAGAAAGGAATTTCACTCTTATTGATCGCCAATTTATTGAAAATATGCCGTTTCAAGTAAATTTAGATATAGGCATAGCCCTCCCTATCGAAAAGCGTTTTGACTCTATTGTTATAGATGCACCTTGGTATCCGAAGGATATTATCAGGTGGATAAGTTGGGCAAATAAATGCTTAACTCCTGGTGGTTTAATATATACAACAATTTGGCCTGAAAGCACCCGACCAACAGCGAGTAATGAAAGAGAGCAAATCTTTAGTTGGCTAAGAAGTTGGGCCAATTTTACGATCGAAGAAGAGTGTATGTCATATGACCAGCCGCCTTATGAAACTATCTCTAAAAAATTCAACTCTGAGTTTTCAGAGGAAAAGAGATGGTTTCATGGCGGGCTTCTCACTATAAAACCTTTTCAAGATGTAGAATTAGCACCAAAATTGAATCGTTGTAATTCTTGGCAGCGATATACAATTGACCATCTACAGTTAGCCATTCGAAATGACAAAGAGAACAGCGAGCCAATTTTAGGTGAAATTGATGGGAGTTATGGATGGATATGGCCTCATATCAGTAAAAGAGCTTTAGGAAGAGAGGACATAGGATTCTGGAGTTCTAATAATAACGCTTCAAAATTAATTGGTTCAGAAAAACTTATCATAATGCTCGAAGTATACTTGGGCATGAGAAACTTGAATGAAATAGTATCTCTAAACTGTGACTATGACTTCTTTAAAGATTTCTTCAAGTCTTGGTCTATTCCTTATAATTGTCCAGAGAAAGTAAAAAAATGGCAGCACCACGAATAATATTGCGTTTTAGAAATGCTAGAACTGATGTCGATACTATTTCAGAACATCAAAAATTAATTAATCTACATGATAATGTTTATTGGGGCTGGTGGAAAAAAGATACCGAAATTTCTCAATCCCATTTATTTGGAGAGCAACCAGGCAGTGCCTACATCATTGATACTAGTGAAGAAAAATTGTACTTAGCTGAGTATTCGAAATCATTTTTATCAGAAAAAGAAAAACCAACGATTAACCTAGTCCCTGAGTATTATAGAGAAAATTGTGACAAGGTTGCAGGTTGGTTTGTATTAAATCGTATACAAGAAGTCCCATACAGTAAAGAATTTGAGACAATAATTGGCCAGAAAACCTTTGAACAATTACGAGTAAATGTAAAAGACTCTATACACGATGAATCCGATAAGCAGTTACAAATAACAACAAAAAAATCTTCTATTCTACATATATCCGATATACATTTTGGTAAAGACCATGCTTTCGATTTATCAAATAAAAAGAGCGGGATATGGAAAAAAGTTTATCTGATGTACTGATTGAAGATTTAGAATCGATTGGGTTATTGGACGATATAGAAGGAATAATAATCACCGGAGACATAACCACTCAGGGAGATTGGCAGCTCGAATCGATCAAATCAATAATTACTGAATTACAAATCATATACGAATCAATAAAGGTTGATAAAGAGAACATATTTATTGCTCCCGGCAATCATGATGTAGTTCGATATCATGAAAATGATGAAAGAGAGATAAATGAAATAAATGTAGAACTTCAAACGACGCAAGAGCATGAGAGGTATGTTAGAGAATTTATAGAAGATCTTACTGGTCGAGGCAAAACAGAGCCACTAGATTATCTAAAAACACTCCACTTGAAAGATGTAAACGTCAATATATGTATACTGAATTCCTGTAGAGTAGCAGCTGAAAGTAAATGGACCGAATATGGCTATGTAGGCAAAGCTGGTATATCAATTTTAGATAAGCTGAAAAACGCAAAAGAGAAAAGGAAGACATACTCATTAATGGCTTTGCATCATCATTTACTTCCGGTTACTCAAGTGGACCTTCTGAATGAAAAAGGTATTTCTCTAACCCTAGATGCTATCCAATTATTAGACAAAGCAAGTGAAGTCGGCGTGTGTATTGCTCTACATGGCCATCAACATTGCTCAAGGGTCACACAATATAAACGATTTCAATATTTAAGTGAGACTAAGGCTATAAACCCTATATCCATAGTTTCTTCAGGAAGTTGCGGTGTGAAAAGTAGCAGAAGAACTGAATCAATGAAGAACTCTTATTCAGTTATAACTTTCAACGAAGATAATATTAAGTTAACCACTAGAGAAATAAACAACGAAGGTAAGATGCATAGCTATCTGTACAAAGAAGTTCCACTTATAGAACAGGGGATTCCTGAATTAGAAGTTGCCTTGCAGTAATTAGTCAAAATCATATTTATTGGAACTGAAAGTTTTCTTGACGAAGTATTCGAAAGTACTAAAACCCCCGAAATATTGAGGAGGTTAACACTATTAGAAAACTATTGTAGTAAATCATTTTAGTACCAAGGTAGGTACCAAGAACAAAACCAAGAGAACAGCCAAGCCTTAAAAATCATATAGTTAACACGTAAATTCAGATGACGCCAGCTCCACCAATGCATTGGAAAGGGCGATAACTCATTGAGTTATCGTCCTTTTTTATTTACACATTTAGTTTTAGCCGTTTTGTACTGAACGTAGGTACTAAAACATGCGCTATTTGACCCTAAGTGCTCATACCTGACTCTGTGCTGCTGTCTATAGAACCTGAAAGTCCGTATTCAACTGTTTCCAGTGCTGAATGAGATCAGCTTTGTGAGCATCAAGCATTGGCAGTTCTTGTAGTTGTTCTAACCACTGAGTTCTCGCCACTTCCATTACATCCAGAAGGTGCGGCTTGATAGCTACCCAAGGTGCACCCGCTTTCTCTGCCCACACTTGGAAGTGCTGCATGGTGATTTCAAACCACTGCTTAGTACCTGCTATGTTAAGAGCGAGACTGTCAAGATCGATATATGGTGCGGTAAACACCACGTCATAAACTGGGGACAAACGTGGAGATTTCTTATCGCCATAGATAAGCGTCCAGTTTTTCAAGTGGGCGTCACCATTGCCAAGCAAGATATTAATGAGCAACCTTCTTGCCATTTGTTGAATGTCCTTCAATCGCTCTGCGCTTGTTCGATAGAGCACGTTACCAAGTTGCTCATAATTGATTTTTTGATACTTGTCTGAAGGATAGAGGCCAAAGACCTGTGCAAAGTCCTCGGTATGAATACGACCAGAGCTACTACGATCAAATCGCTTGATGCCATAGGCGTACTGTTCATCCGGCAATCTGATACTTGGCAACCCTTCCAGCTCACTAAGTTCGATCAAGCGTATTTCCGGAATATCAGCCCCAGCAACTTCAGCCAACTTCATGCAGGTATACTCATTGACAGGCACACCTTTATGAACAGTCGAAGGTGTTTTAATAATCCACATGTCCTCAGAGATTTCCTTATCGATGTGGTAACGGCCATCCACATGAGACGATGAAAATTTCATCTGTACACCAGCCAATGAGAACTTGGTATCGGCATGCTTAACATCTATCTGCTGAGGCTCGGTCGACAAACGCTGCTCCAACGCCCAAGCTGGAACATTACCCGCTTTTATCGGCTTGGCAATGACGGCTCCCGGCAAGTTAGAGCCCAAATAAGCAAGGATTGAAAACTCATTGTTGGTGTGGCACCGAAGCGCTTTGGCTGTCAGTTCTCTTAATGCCCCTTCAGGTAACAGGTTAGACAGGACTGGGGGAACCTTATCGGTTCTAATCTGCGGTTTACTCAAATAGGTAGGGTCAAGTAATTGCCTCAACGTAAAAACAGGCCGCTCGTAATCTGGCATGGCTGCAAAGGCAGGATTAAAGGAGAGAATGTTTTTGCCACCAGCATAATGTGCAACAACCGCAACATCGATACCATGCAATTGAATACTAAGACCTTCAACATTCTCTATTTGCTTACTCATGAACTGTCCTCAGATCCGAACCAAAAGCCAAGATCATCAACATCATCTTGCAACTGATTGCTTTTAGGTGCTTCGCTCTGACCTCGAGAAGCACTCTCTAAAGGAGTAGAACGCGCTTTGATTTCTTTTGGTGTGATCGAGAATTCTAAATCGAGCCCTTCTAATACTCTAAGCAAGGTCGATAGCTTCACATCACTGCCCGCTTCAATACGCTGATATTGTTGCTGCTTCATTCCAATCCGCATGTACATGTCTTTTTGCTCGATACCGAGCTTTCTACGCTGCTCAGTGAGCAGCAACGCAATTTCTTCTAAGCTTTTCACTATTCCACCAAACAATCCATCAGTTGTACCAGACTCCATAAACAATATATTAGTTGTATATAAGCCAAATAACAACTTTTACGTTGTAAATGCGCCCAATAACAACTTAAAAGTTGTTTTAAAAACATATCCCGTGATGGTGAGATTCTAAAGAAAAGTACTTAACTGTGAGAAAAAAGAGGTAGCAATAACGAATGGGTACACCAAGTAAAATAAAATCGAAGTTATTTCAATTAAAACAATAATATAATTCACAAAATCAACTTACGCCAGCTCAATATCTAAAGACGTCTCAAGACGTCTTTAGATATGCCTACAATAACGAAAATCAACAAGTTAGTGTATTATAACCTCTAAGGCGTTACATTTTATCAGCAAAAAAGGCCATTATCTCGGCAGTTGTCATCTCTTTTGTTTCATTTGAAAAACAATAATAAGACGGCCTCATATCACTAAAATATTGCATATTCATTTCCAATCCATCTAAGTTTGGAAATAAACCTACTGGCATGTTGTATTCTCCGGTTGCTTTAAGTTTATAAAAGAGATGAGTCCCACATTCAGTGCAAAATCCTCTCGACGCCCAAGATGACGATTTATACATTTTGACATAGGCGTCGCCCTCAATTTTTACTTTTGAACCGCATTTCACAGCAAAGAATGGGCCACCACCCCATGTTCTACATGATTGGCAGTGGCAAACGGTGAACTTGGGATCAACATCTTCGGTTACGATTTTGACAGCACCACAAAGGCAGCTTGTTTCTGAATGAGGCATTAATATCACTCCTGAATTAGTTTTTTAATTTTTTATCTATCATAGGGTAACTTACAAGTTAGTCTTAAAGGTTCAATTACCAGAAACAAATAACATCAAATATAAGCAAATTACGATTTTTATACTTGCTACGACCCTATCATTGTGACGTCAATTCCGCCTCAATGTAGCCTATGGATTGATAGTGCGAAAATATCGTATTTTCCGAGTCCATTTTTGAAAACACCTCAAGAGCTTCTGGGTTTTCCATTGCTTTTACGGTTGCAGATTGAGCAAGATCAGCATTTTCCCACACGATAATATCCGTCCAGCGATTAAGCTCTTCGCTATAAAAATAACTCCTACTCTGGAAGCCATCGAAATGCTTTACTACCGAATTCAAGCTTTCCATCGCCTCTTGTTGTTCTTGATAACTAACACCCTCTACAAACTGGGTATTTACAATTTCAAATGTCGATGCGGAGCTAATAGAAGAGGCCAAAACTGCAGCGATTGTACTTGTCGTAAGTGTTTTCATTTCTATTTTCCTTTATTTAAACGTTCCGTTTAGTTGGCTAAGTAACGTTTGATCTTCAGAGTCAGTGCGCTTCTCTGTCTCAATCAGAAGTGAAATGCTATGCTACCTGTAAATAAGACGTTAAATGGCATATTAATAATGCGCGACTTTCGAAACAGGCAGGAAAGGCTTGATAATCTTATTGCTCTGTTAGAAAACAAGAATTTGTCGACAACGAAAGAGCTCGCTAACTCACTTGGTATCTCTGTTAGAAGTATCTCTCGAGATATTAACTTACTGCGTCAGCAAGGTTACGATATCGAAGCTGAACGCGGTACGGGAGGCGGTGTAGAATTGAGAGGTAAGGTTCGCTCTCCTAGGTTCTTTTTAAGTGATGAAGAGATCTTAAATACCTTAATGGCTCTGGCACTAACCGAGTCACTAAGCTGCCCTATACTGGGCGACAACATTTCAAGTGTGAAAAATAAACTCACCTTCTTTTTAAATGATGAACAGAGAAAGCGTATCAACCTATTACGCCAACGCGTACTAGTTGGCCCAATTGCTTCTGAAGCAGTCGCAAGAACGGTAACAAATACTCGCCATCCTTTTTTAAACGAGGTTAGCCAAGCATTTATACAACAACAAAAACTCTTCATTAGTTACACCTCAGACAAAGCAGTCGAAACCCAAAGACGCATTGAGCCGCAGTTTATATTGCTCAATTGGCCTGCTTGGTATCTTTTAGGGTGGGATAATTTGAGAGAGGCCCCTAGACTGTTTCGAATCGACAGAATAACCGATGCCATAGCCGAAAAAGAACGCTTTCGGCTTAGAAAAACCCGCGATTTAATCAGTGATTATGGGAGTTACTTCGATAGTATGTAACGAACTTCGTTCTCAAAATGAGGGAACTGAACGCTTTAAATCACTAAAATACAAATAGTTTGACTCTGGTTAAGTTGATCTACCTTCTGCCTTGTCAATTTTAATTTTTTACTACGTACCGATGATGGATACAATTTCAAAAATTATACAGTTAAAATGTGCAGCGAAAGAGCATTTAACACAATAGGTCAAAATAGAGGTGACGGTATAGCGAGATTGAAACAACTTAATCTCAGAGTTCTTGATAGCAAGAAACGACGCTCTACATGCTAGCTTTTAGGTGATTTAATTGAACGAGCAGCTTGATTATCTGGTGTCAGATTACTGGCAAGCGAAATTAATTGGACAGTTGAGGCGGGCATAACGGACTCCTATGCTGGTGGATACATAGGAGCAATACGTGTGTGAAATATCTTAGATTGATTGACCAAAACAATGGACACTAATGACAATCATTTAATTAGGTGTAGACGGGGGAGAGCAGTTCCTTTTTGGGTAGGGTTTTCGTGGTCTTCAAAGTATTGCGTTCACGCGCAAATTTACCCTCAAAACGAGTGAGTGCTATCTACGCACTTTCGAAGACCGTTTTTTACGACCAAAAATTCTCATCAGCAATAGTGATATCGACATGGGGACGCCAATTAAAACGATCTCTTTTACGAAGGGTAGGATGTACATTAATGCAGAAGGTACATCCGGTCCATCACCTTCACCGTGAGAATACCCCTGCTGATTGATTTGGGTTGCCCAGTCTGTCATATCTAACATAACCATTCCCACGCTAATAACAACTGAAACGGCCAACACGACTGCTAGACGGGATTTCCACTGATACTGAAGATACTTCATGATGATACCCTCTTCTCTCTCATACGCTGAGTAAGTTTGACAATCCAGCTCCAATAAAGCGCTAGGTGAATACCAAGCATTGGCATGATAAATGTAGCCGAGTCGTGGTGAATTTTGGACCAGAAATCCTGAATATGAATATCAATATTAAAAGCGGGTAGCAAGGCGACTGAAACCAAAAAGCCACTAACAAATACAAGCAACATAACGAGATAAAGCAAATAAGCCCAAACAATACCAAATTTTTCTTTCTTTGAGGCCTTCGACAATACTCTGCGGTAACTTGATTTAATCCAATCCCAGTGCAACAGGATATGAATGGCAAAGGGGACAACGAAGAGCAGGCTAAACCATTCGTGCAATGGTATACCTGTTGACTGTGGCGCGGAAACAAGCATAAAGCTTATCAATAGCAGGCAATCCATCGCATAACGTGTTTTCTGCAAACTTTGCTTCCAATCAGACATTTTCTGCATCCCTTATAATGAATGATATAAACTTGGCTCAAACTTAAATATGATAAACATCATCAACGCAGACTCGATGCTTATCAACTCTATTTACAAAAAATTACACGAGAAAACCGAACAACTATCTAATCTATAAGTACATTTTATCTTCACTTATCTATGCTTTTAGTCACATAAATATCCTCAGTGACATAGACTGAGTACTCTATAAAATCAAATTATTTTCTGGCGACGTCATTAATTTTTTAGGAAGTGATACAGGTAGGACTTTTTAAGTGCTTAGGTCAGAAAGTTGGTCTAAAAGGACATCACCATAGAGGCGAATGTCCCTTTAATAAAGACATTGAATCTCAGATAGTAACTATTACCCGTTAGAATCCATTATGCACGCATAGGCCACAAGAAATGCAGGTTCTTGGTATTTCTTTAGACCTGTTTCTTTAAACGGTACCGCAAGTGGATTTCGTTTTAAGCGCTCTTTAATGTCACTAGCGGTAATTACCTCGACTGAAAGGCCATCAATCAGTTGAATAGCTGCTTCCAATTTAAAGCCGACCGCACCGCCAGCAAATTTACCTTTTGTCTGGCGTTGACGAATTACTACACTATCGATCTGATAATCTTCCATTAATTTAGCGAACGAAAACTGAAAGTCTTTCATTTTTTGAGTGTCGTTTGCATCGCCTATAGATACCTTAGCCACTCGGCAATCAGGAATCGTAAACACCCCATCGGACAGTGATAGCAGGCTTACAATCGCGTCATTACCACTAATTTCAACACCACAAATTTTCATTTCATTACCTTGTCATTGATGAGCCAACGATTATACGGTGCGTTGCCGCTATGTACCAGTGCGCTCAATATGTGACACACCGAATTACACATTCACTACAACGTACCCGAGAATGCACTAAAAAGGCTCCACAACGAAGTTACCCGCTTTTCTTTGTCCGATGTTGTACAGATTATCGTTTTTCGCTTCTCTTTATTCACTAACAATATCAAAGAAAATCTCGCGTGACTTTATCGTGGAATAACGAAATATGACTCAGCACATTTTTTAAGTTTTTCTGCTCTAGTTCCGTTATGTCACTAAGTGCCAGAGCATCATTCACTTTACGCAAATCTGTATATTCGATGATCTGATTGATAAATCGCAGTTGCCAAATATGGTCAAAAATATAAACCATTTCACGAAATGTAAGCGCGTCGATCTCTCCTTGCGCTAACAACCCTTTCAATCGGGCCATGGTATTGCTTTCTCTGATATCATGTTTAAGGGCATAGATTCGACAAAAAATCTCCATTGGCCTTAAAGCTGCTTTTAAATTCAGTGATGCCCTACCATC
This sequence comes from Vibrio algarum, assembly GCF_028204155.1. NCBI lineage: Bacteria > Pseudomonadati > Pseudomonadota > Gammaproteobacteria > Vibrionales > Vibrionaceae > Vibrio > Vibrio algarum. The sequence goes on from NZ_JAQLOI010000001.1 coordinate 3,006,972, forward strand.
ATAATCTTCTGTCTTTATTTCATCTGAAGTATTTAAAGGTATCTCATATGACAAGCAGTTTTGCGCATAAGTAGGCAAAAAATCGGGGTGTATATGGAGTAGTTTTTGAATGTACGACTGAATACCATCAACCAAGTCAGCATGACCATAAGTAGAACGAATATCGAAAAACACATTGAGCTCCAAGATCGACTCGGGTGAAGCTTGTTCAATCCAAACACTAAAGTTTTCTTCCCACTCTTTCTGACTTAGGCACCATTGATGATTAGACGCCATAATTAACCCATCACAATAGCTATAACCTGCCTGATTAAGCATGGCACATACCTTTTCTGCTAAATGCAAAAAGTAACGCCGAATTGACTTTAGGTCTGCGTCCGCAGGGGTTTCAAACACGATGGCATTATCTTGATCGGAGAAGAGTGTCATATCATGACGTGCATTACTGCCAAACGATATAAAAGAAAACGGCACCGGCGGCTCTCCAATATCATTGATAGTCAGCTCGATAAATCGACAGATTGCGGCATCGTAAGTGCTGCCAATAAGACGGCGTAAATAATCAGGTCGAGTACCTGTTTCTATCATATCTCGTATAAGATCTGGAAGTCGATTAAGTGACTCTACGACTTGACCATGACTGCCGCCATTCTCTATCTCAACCACGATATTACTGCTAATTTTTTGATAATTAGTTATGTGATTCATCGGGCCAAATCGACCACCATAAATCTTACGCACAATGGGGCGGAATGTGATGACATGACCAAGCTTCTCTGACAAAAATATTCTGGATGTACTCAATATTATATCAACCTGCTTTCCCCCTTTTGATTGAAGCTGAGCCTCAAACTCCCCAGGTTCACAGTCATGATTAAAAAGCGATAATAGATGACGTAACACTTCTGTATTTTGTGGGCTGTCTGAAAAAAGATTTTTCCAAATCGATTGGGATTTCAACTCAGAGTCAGTATAACCAAGCAGCTGATGGAGCCGACTATTGGAAAAGATGACTTTGCCATCGGCGGTCAATATGTAACCTTCATTTGACGACTCCACCAAAGCTCTATATCTATTTTTCGCCTCATGCAGCGCTTTTTCAGCCCGTTTTTTTCGATTTTCAATCACTTTAGATTGAGTAATTACGTACCCCATGATGACAGCAAGCCCAATGGTTATCACAAAGAACACGCGGTATAACGTACTTTCAAGACGATCGATTCCTTGTTGAACATCTTCAAAATAGACACCAGTCCCTATGATCCAGTCCCATTCTTCGACCCCTTCAACATAAGTCATTTTAGGTGCAGTAATGCTCGGATCATCCTTCCACTGCCACTGATACTCGATAAATCCATGTTGCTGAGCATTGACCATTTTTACTATCTCAACAAACACAGGAAAACCGGCCGTATTTTCACTATCGGTGTAGTGCGTTAAATCTTGCCCTTTTAACTCATTTCGATAAGGGTGCATCACCATTTTTGGCTGCATATCGGTTATAAAGAAGTAGTCTTTGTTTTCGGTACCATAGCGCATTGCTTTAATATCTGTCGCCGCTTGAGACTGAGCATCCTCTCTTTCTAGAAGACCTCGCTGCTCTAATGCGACATAACTATCAACAATACTGACGGCCGTTGATGTCAACTCTTTAAGCATCTGGCGTTTTTGCGACAGCATTGAATCTTCCACTAGCGGAACAATGACGTAAATGATGTTGGTAACAAACAGAACAATAGCCGCTACGGTTGGCAATACAATTCGAAGGCTGAAACTCGCTAGGGTACTTTGATTCTCCTGCTGCGAAGAGGGTAACCCATCAAAATAGTCGGCTAACTCGTTCGCATCTAAAACTTCACTAAGTTCTTGCCCGTGAGTGGCTTCATGAAACCTTGCGGTAAAAGTACCGTTTTCAAAATCCGCACGAGTAGGTAAGTAACCTTCGTAATCATCTCGCAAATGGGTTTCAAACACATCTTTGATCTGCTGATTGGTGTATTTATCGCCAAACTCTTGAATCGCTTCAGAAAGGGCTTCTTTACAATGACGGAAACGACGATGATCGTAGGGATCATAATCCATATTTCTGGCCATTCTCAACGAATGTTCAGTTCCATCATGGTCAAAAAATTCATCAATCCACTTATGAATGTCTTCGCCACGGACACCAAAGAGGTATTCGGTACGATCAGCGTGCTCGGTAATTTTCATTAACTATATTTATCTCAACAGGATTATTGATAAATGAATCAAAAAAGTGTGCGCTAAGTGGCAAGTCTGTTCAAACATCCACATTACACCCCAACTATTTTTGATAAATTAACCTAAATCAATAATATTGCCGAATGAATTTCATACACTCAGCCCGATTAAGTGATTTTCACTCAATCTGAGAGGTTTTCTCTCAGCAATTTATCAATGAGAAATACCAACCGTCATTTTCCCTCTTTATTACTAACCATATAAAGAAGCATGGTAGCGTCTGGGATGTCGTCTAGTACTGGTTGAAGATCAGTATACCACGCGCAAGTGGAACGTGACTGGCTATGGTAAAACTCGAAATCCTTATAGGAATAACTATATGTCTGACAAAGATAAGAAGTTTTATAGAGATATGCGCAAAAAAGCGCAAGAATTTGAAAGTCGAGAAGAGTTTCTAAACCATGATCTTAAAATCATGAATTTTAAGCGTTGGGGGATCTACTTACCTTCACGTGACTACAGCATTGAAATAGAAGATTTTGTACCAGCACTTGCCGCAACCATTGGTAAAGTCGTGATGGTAACCGCAATGGTTGCGGTATTTGCAGCACAGTTTGGTCTTTCGCCTGAGTTTGTTGCAGAAAACGTTCGCTACGAATTACTTATTGCTGGTGCTCTGTTTGTAATTTTGTTCTCCGCTATTTTAAACCCGAACGCTAACCTGGCTGGTACGCATGGGCCAATGATTCCACTCATACCACTCATAGCTTCCGCAGGTGGGCATCCATTAGCATTGGGGATAATGGTTTGTTTATTTGGTTTAACGCTCGCCTATACCAAAGGTGGCTCAAAGCTCATGACATTAACAGGTGTTGGAGTTCGAGGGGGACTACTTATCTATTTAGGTGCAGTAGGGCTCATTGGTCAAATTAATAAAACTGAAGCCTGGGCAGCAAGTACCGATCAAGGGTACATCTCATTTGCGGTCATTGGTATTACTGTTTTGGTTTACGCTTATCTAGCAAAAATAAACAAGCGCTGGTTAGCCATTCCACTGTGTTCTTTAATCGCTGGTATTGTAGCCTATGCGTTGGGTGCAGAATTTGCCTTTACAACAGCACCTGGATTGCCTCATTTCAGCCCATTCTATTGGTGGGGTGAAACAACAGGTTGGCAATTAGGTTGGCCAAACCTAGAACATTTCATTGCAGTAACCCCTTTTGCAATTTTAGCGGTTGCAATGTGGTCACCTGACTATCTTGGTCACCGTGTTTTTCAAGAGCTAAACTACCCGAAAGAAGCAAAAGGCGTATTAATGGATGTTGATGACACTATGACTGTTGCTTCAATCCGCCAAGGTGTTGGTACTCTACTAGGTGGTGGTAACTTAGCATCTTCTTGGGGTACTTATATGATCCCAGCAGCGATTGCAAAACGCCCTATTCCTGGTGGTGCATTACTGACAGGTATTATGTGTATTCTTGCTGCTGTGATTGGTTATCCAATGGATCTAGCAATGTGGGAACCTGTATTGCGTGTTGCACTTATTGTGGGTGTTTTCCTTCCATTGCTTGAAGCTGGTATGCAAATGATACACAAACACAAAGATTCATTAAGTGCTGGTATTTGTATCTTCGCTTGTGCCTTTGTAAACCCAGTATTTGGATGGGCAGCAACAATGTTGCTTGATAATATGGGACTAATTGGTGATCACGAACGCGCTAAAACACTTTCAGCTAAAGACAAATACTTAATCCCTGGTGTTGCATTTATTATCTGCGTTGGTTCACTTGCAATTGTAGGTCAATTACCTGGTATTCCTGCGCTAATTGGTAACTAAGACTGAGCTATCGCTCGTAGTAGCTAGTCACCAATTAATTAAAAAATTAAGGGCATGAAAATTAATTCGTGCCCTTTTTATTGCCCACTTTTTAAGCCAGTTCTGTCATTTCATTTACGACTAAAGGCTCTATCTTACCTTCGGTATTTTTTACAAAAGCTTGAAAATGTTCTGTCTCCATGTGTTTCTTCAGCATCTCAGAGCTTTGCCACACTTCAAACATCACAAACAACCCATCGTTATTATTGTCAGCTTGTAGGCGATACTCAATACAACCTTCATCTTGACGTGATGGAGTGACGAGCTTTAACACTTCTTGCTTAACAAACTCACTTTGACCCGGTTTCGCTTCTATTTTTGCTAGGATAGTTAGATTAGCCACGTTGTTTTCCTTTCTTTATTTTCGATAAATTCATTTTAAACATAGCGATTAAAACAGAACTACCCACCCAATTCTACCCATGTTCTGGTAAGGCGAACTAGGATATCAACAGAACTGATATTGATAAGCTATCGTGAGGTTGAACGGCACAAATATCCTTTATTACAATTCTTGAGCGTTAGGTCTACATTGTCTACAATGGCGTACTTTTTATTTACAACAGACTTCGAACATGACTGACACTACATCAAAACCAACTTTACCAGACCACCTTTCCGGTAACCCTCGCAGCCCGCATTATATTGAAGCGTGTTTCGAGCATAAAATAGGTATTAAACTTAATGGCAAAGAGCGCTTCGATGTTGAGGAATATTGCATTAGCGAGGGCTGGGTAAAAATACCATCACCTAAAGCGCTAGATCGTCGCGGACAACCAATCCTTATTACGCTAAAAGGAACAGTAGAAGCCTTTTATAGCTAAGTTATTTTTATACACAACAAACAAGATGAGTGGCGGGTTTACACTCTATAACCCGCTAATTCTAAGTCCTTTTTAGATTCACTTTTTATTTAACCTCCCCATTATCAATACGCAATGCCATTTTCTCTCAGCTTCTCACCTACTAACGTCACAACTATCAATAACTTTAGATCATATTAATTGCCTATTTATTACTCAAACCGTGATCTACGAATGAATAATTATGCCGTCGATTGTATATTTTATGAATGCGATATAGTGAAACCATAACGTTGTATTTATTTCACGATCAAGTGACAGCCCACTACAAAAACTTAAATATTAAAAAGGGCCACTTTGATTATTAGTCATGAAATGGAGTTTTATATGGTTAAAAGAATAGGTGTACTAACAAGTGGCGGTGATGCACCAGGTATGAATGCCGCTATCCGTGCAGTAGTAAGGGAAGGCCTGCATCAAGGTTTAGACGTTTTTGGAGTCTACGATGGCTACGCAGGCCTACACCAAGATAAAATAGTAAAACTTGACCGTCATTCTGTATCCGATGTCATCAATCGAGGTGGTACTTTCTTAGGTTCTGCTCGCTTTCCCGAATTCAAAGAGGAGCGAGTTAGAGCAGAAGCGATTGAAAACCTAAAAAGACATGATATTGATGCCTTGGTGGTTATTGGTGGGGACGGTTCTTACCTTGGTGCCAAAAAACTCACTGAAATGGGTTACCCATGCATCGGTATACCGGGCACAATTGATAATGATATCCCTGGAACGACCTATACTATTGGTTACGACACTTCACTCAACACCGTTGTTGAAGCGATTGATCGCCTAAGAGATACATCAGCGTCACATAAACGTATCTCTATAGTTGAAATAATGGGCCGTTATTGTGGTGACTTAACATTGCGAGCAGCAGTTGCTGGTGGAGTAGAATTTGTTGTCGTTCCCGAAAAAGGATTTGATGAACAAGAATTAATATCTCACATCCAAGCGGGTATAAAAAAAGGCAAAAAACATGCTCTTGTCGCGGTATGTGAACATGTCACAGATGTTGAGCTCCTTGCCAAAAATATTGAGACTCAAACTGGTCATGAGGCACGTACAACGATTCTTGGGCATATTCAACGAGGGGAAGACCAACCGCACGAGACAGAATCATCGCCAGCCGTATGGGTTCGTATGCAGTTAAACTTCTTATGGAAGGTCATGGAGGTCGCTGCGTTGGTATGATGAATTCAGCAATGGTTCATCATGACATTATCGACTGCATTAATAATATGAAACGCCCCTTCAACCAAGAGCTATACGACCTCTCTAATTCTCTATTCTAGTTTCTTATATCCTCTTAGAATTAGTCACTCTATAGCCCCAATAGAGTGACTTTACTTTTATTTTTGAGGATGAGAAGAGCCAGCTATTTTCAACGATAATGTTTATTACATTTTTAAGATAGATCACGTAGACTACGCGATTATTTTTTCGGCCAATTATCAGGTGAATTATGATACGTCTCAACCAAGTAAAATTACCGCTGGATCACAGTGAAAATGCACTACAAGATTATGTTTTAAATACACTGTCGATATCTGAGCAACAGTTGGTTGATATCCATGTATTTAAACGTGGTTATGACGCTCGAAAAAAGAATCAAATCACCCTAATTTACACCTTGGATATTACGCTCCAAAATGTAAATGAAGAGCAACTACTCACGAATTTTGAAAACGATCAAAACGTACGAGTATCACCGGATACCGAATACAAATATGTTGCTAGTGCACCTGCAGATTTAACAGAACGTCCTATTGTCATCGGAATGGGGCCATGTGGTTTATTTGTCGCACTAATATTAGCTCAAATGGGCTTTAAACCGATTGTTTTAGAGCGCGGTAAGTCTGTTCACGAACGTGCGAAAGATACTTTTCGCTTTTGGCGTACCAGTGAACTAAATACTGAATCGAATGTTCAATTTGGGGAAGGTGGCGCAGGTACATTTTCAGATGGAAAATTATATAGCCAAGTAAAAGATCCCGGCTTCCTTGGGTTAAAAGTTAAAAATGAATTTGTTCTAGCAGGCGCACCCGAAGAAATCATTTACGTGAGTAAACCGCATATTGGTACCTACAAATTAGTCACCATGGTTGAAAAAATGCGTACTAAAATCCTTGAACTTGGTGGTGATATTCGCTTTGAAACACGGGTTGAAGAGATAAACATTGAAGGCTCTGGTGATAATCAGCATGTTACTGGTGTAACACTAAACGGTGGCGAAATCATTAATAGCAAACATGTCGTTGCTGCGATCGGCCACAGTGCTCGTGATACATTCCAGATGCTTCATGATAAGGGTGTGCATATGGAAGCACAGTCATTCTCTATTGGTTTTCGAATTGAGCACAAACAAGAGATGATTGACCATGCTCGTTTTGGTAAAAATGCAGGGCACCCACTTTTAGGGGCAGCAGATTATAAACTCGTTCATCACTGTAAGAATGGCCGCTCAGTGTATAGCTTCTGTATGTGTCCCGGTGGCGTAGTCGTTGCCGCAACTTCTGAAGAACAGGCTGTCGTCACTAATGGCATGAGCCAATATTCTCGTAGCGAACGTAATGCAAACAGTGCGATTGTCGTGGGTATTTCTCCTGAGGACTTTAATAACGATCCCCTACAGGGTATTGCATTACAGCGTAAACTCGAACGCAATGCTTATGTGATGGGTGGAAGCAACTATGACGCCCCTGCTCAAATGGTTGGAGATTTCTTAGCCGCAGGTCAAGGTAAGCCCTTTGAAGCAGTTGAGCCATCATATAAGCCGAATGTAAAAATGACCGACCTTAGCGATGCACTCCCTGACTTTGCGATTGATGCAATTCGCGAAGCTCTACCAGCCTTTGCTAAGAAAATTCGTGGTTTTGATAACAAAGACGCCATGCTAACTGGCGTTGAGACCCGTACTTCATCACCGGTGCAAATTAAACGTGGTTCTGATTTCCAAAGCATCAATACTCAAGGTTTATACCCGGGAGGTGAAGGCGCGGGTTATGCAGGTGGGATCTTATCGGCTGGTATTGATGGTATAAAAATAGCGGAAGCAGTTGCTCTAGATATGCTTAAATATAGTCAGGCGTGATATCAAGAGCGACTGATATTACATTAAGTCGCTTGTCATTGTTCTTTCGTATTGATAATGAAGAAGCAATCACACTAGAATAATTAAGGGAAAGCTCACCAGTGCTTTCCTTTTTTAGTGGCAATTAGTCTTTTTTATCAATGGTGACTTCTATAGATTTGCTATTACCAGCAAACCATTTCTGAACATACAGCGTTCCCACAATCGGGGCTGTACCTTCTTCTGGGACTTCCTTGTAGCGAACACTATTTTTTGTCTCTTTTTCATATTCAAACTGTACTACTTTCTTTGACATCGGTTTTTCCCGCTAAGCAATTTTATAAATAAAAGATGAACTACCATCCAAAACACACTCAATTCCACTTAATAAACAAATCGTTACCGTACTGAATAGCGAAGCTGTAAGCATAAACAAGATAAACTCACTTCGCTAAAGGCTAGAAAACCATTACAATGCGCCCGTTTTAAGCCATCGACTAGGTAGTTACTTTGAAACTCAGTAAAAGATTAACGCAAATTGAACAAATGGTGACGTCAGGTTATGCCCATATTTGGGACTGTTGTTGCGACCATGGTTTTCTTGGTGCCGCTTTACTGTCTCGACACGCCACCACCCCCATCCACTTCGTTGATATTGTGCCAGAATTAATGGCTGAACTAAAAAATAAACTTCATCGATTTTATACCAATTCAAGGTGGGAAACTCACTGTCTTGATGTAGCTAAGCTACCTTTAGAGCAGTATAAAGGGAATCACTTAATTATAATTGCAGGCGTGGGCGGTGATTTAATGATCCAATTCATTGAAGCTATTTATCAAAAACATTCAGGGGTTGATATCGATTTTTTACTCTGTCCCGTTCATCACCAATATGCGTTACGCCAGAAGCTAATAGAGCTCAAATTTGGGTTGAAAAATGAAGTTTTGATTGAAGACAACCAACGTTTCTATGAAGTTATTCATATTTCTTCGGTATTAGACGGCAACGATAAAATTAGTCCCATTGGCGACAGGATCTGGCAATCGGATTCAGATAAACAAACCGACATTATTGGACAATACTTAGATAAAACATTAAATCATTACCAACGAATTGGGCGAGGTAATAGGGCCAATGTTCAACATATTATCGATGCCTATCGCTTAGTAAGAGAATGAATTTCATCCCGTGTTAAGTAACGCCAATGCCCTACTTCAACATCTAAGAAAATATCGCCTATTGCTTCACGATGAAGCGACATAACACGGTTTCCTACTGCAGAAAACATTCGTTTCACCTGATGGAACTTTCCCTCTGTTATAGTTAGAAGAACCTCTTTAGAGCTAATCACTTCTAATTTAGCCGGTCGTGTGAACTGTTGTTCCCCTTGTAATTTCAAGCCTTGTTTAAACTTAATCGCCACATCATCGGTAATCGCTTTTGACAAACCGACGCGATAAGTTTTACCGCATTTATTGTTAGGAGCCGTGATGCCGAATGACCAACGGCCATCATCCGTAATTAAGACCAAACCAGTTGTATCTGCGTCTAAACGGCCAGCAATATGCAACTCTGATACATTCTCAACATCGACATAATTAAATAAAGATGGGTACATTTCATCTATATTTGAACAGATCGTCCCTGCTGGTTTGTGCATCAAAATATAGCGAAAGTCTCGAGCCTTCAATCTTATGCCATTTAAGACGATTGCATTGTTTTCATGTACCTGAGTCGCTTCATTTGTCGTCACTTTTTCATTAACGCAAACTGCGCCTTCATTAATTTTCACAATCGCTTCATGCCTGGTTAACTCAGTACTTTTACAAACAAATTTATCAAGGCGCATGTTATACCAAACTCGTTAAGTTCATGATCAAAAAGGAAATGATAAAAGCGGCATTATCCTTCACCCACTAAAATATTCTACGATTCATTGACGTTCAAGAGAAAAGGAACAGCGAAAAAACAGCTCGTAAGTAAATTACTTATTCAAACGTATTGTTGAACTGAAGATACGTTACTTAAGTTTTCTAAAAAAGTAGTTACCGCGGACTTTTCGCCATAACCCAAAAACATTGGTTCGAGGAAAGATAGCAATACGACGTATCTTAAAAAGCTCTTTATGTATAGCCAGCGGCCCTGAGTTAGTCGCAACCGCAAACCGGTAACCGACATCACTGACGATTTTATTTGAATCCTCGTTATAAACACCAAATGGATAGGCAAAGGAGGTTAAAGGTTTACCTATCAAGTCTTCAAGTTGACGTTTATTGTGACTAATTTCGTCGTACTGTGATTGCATACAGAGCGAGTCCAATCTAGGGTGGGTCATTGTATGCCCACCAATTTCAATCAAACCAGATTCCGCTAACTCTTTGACCTGTTTAGCACTCATTAACGCGACTGGGTTTTCTGGATTGTATGGATTTTCCACATCCCATCGATTAAATGTCTCACCTGTCACCACATACACCACAGCTTTAAACCCATATTTTTTGAGTAGCGGCAGCATCAGGTTATAGTTATCGCTATAACCATCATCAATCGTGATTATTATGTAACGTTTACTTGGCGCTAAACGATGAATAACTTTGCCATCAGATAAATCTTCAAAGGTGATAGACTCAAACCCCATACGTTTTAAAAGTTTGAGATGTTTTTCAAACATATCAATATGTAAGTAAGTTCCATGTACACCTTTTTCGAACTCATTTTGAATAAACCGATGATACATAATAATAGGCATTTCTTTTTTTAAAACATCGACATAAACATCTTGATAAACATTCTCAAGACTGTCTACAACCGAGACTAAATCATAGTTCTTTTTAACTTGCTCAGTTACCTTCGGGTCACAATGTTTACTACAAAGCCCTAATTCAATTTCTTCTGCCAAACTATCAAAATCGATATCTAAATCAACTGGACCAATATCACCAAAATTAGTCGCTACAGCGTGATCAATATTTTTCAACGTGACGACACCAATACTATTAGCCTCACCAATAGCAAAAGTCGGTCTCCCACACAACAAGGATTCTATTGCTACTCGACCAGCTCCTATTACCAGATCGGCTTCTCCGAGCATTTTTGGCACATCATCAGTATAACCAGTGAATGTTACCTGCTGCTTAAACACTTCAAAACGAGCATCAATGGGAGAACCCGATATGATTCGAACATCATACTTTTCTAGATCTAGGCATTGTTTAAGTAGTCGGAAACACAGCTCTCCTTTAGGCCCTGTTAACCGACCAATAATAGCAATAACCGGCCTCAGATTACGTGCAGGCTTTAAAAGCGAAAATTGATTTGTGTCAACGCCATTATATCCAACAACAAGTTGCCCTTCTTCAACGCCTAAGTCATGAATCAATTGCTCCCTAATAGCCTCACATACAGGTAATGCCTTATTTCCCATTGCATGAAACTTTTTACGTGAAGCATGAACTGGCTGACGACCATGCACCGTCGTCACCATCGGAGTACCAGTGATCTTACATGCCACGTGACAGCTCCAACTTGAAGCACGAGAATGCGCATGCACAAGTTGGATATTGTGTTTTTTTATCAAATAAATAAGGTATCCAACATGATAAAAGCGCCTAGGGATACTGCGTTTGTTAAAACGGAACTTAAACAATCGTCCTTGATGAAATTTGGTAAGCGTATCGGAGATATAAAAAACTTGGTGTCCGCGGCTAGTCAGTTCGTTGCCTACTGTCGTAGCGTAAACTTCAGCACCAGTAACCTCAAGTTGAGATAAAGCCATTAAAATATTCATAACTATTACGTTACTAAGTTCTATTAAAAAGTTATCTGCAGGATAACTATCTTGAACTCATCAACACATATCAGTTTTGAATCAATTTATTCATCGTAATGCTATCGATTAGAAACGAATGGCTAATCAGTTGACTAAACCCAGAAGTAAAACTATTGTTAAATTGATCAGTATGTATTTAATTTCTCCTTGAAGTGAGGTACTGCTTATGCTTAAAGATGTAATCGATCGAGTCAATCAAGCCAGAAAAAAGGCTCAGCAAAATTCGCACTTTCAACAATCAGCACAACAACATGCCAAAGCTATAGAATCGCAAGAAACGCCAACCCCAATCATAAAAAAAGAAAACACAAATCAAAAATCAAGTCATTGGCTGATGTCTATAAACCTTATTTTGAAGCTGACACGCAACATTGAACCTCCCCATTTGTCAGTTCATGGGTTAGCAATCGCTAACCCATTTTTTATACCTATCACTATGAAATTAAAAATAATAAAGAGAACCTAAAAAATTAGATTCTCTTTCACAAAAACAAAATTATGGATTTAATTATTTCGTACACTAGAGCTGTTTCAGGTATAACCCTTCATTTTGATCCACTAACTGAAAACCTACTTTAATTAAGTACTCTTTATGCTCTGGGGTGGTTGCATGAGCTTTTAATGCTTTAACGCCTCTATCTTTAATAACATCAGGATGAGACTCGTAATAATAGTGTGCCAATTTGAAATCGCGATACTCAGGTGTGACATAGTCGAGTAATACTGACAGCTCACCCTTAGAGTTTATATGGCCAACGAGCACACCAGCGATACTGTTGTTCCTTAACATATAAAAGGCAGTATCAGCCCCTTTTAAATCAGTAACTGGTACTTGAAGCTCTATTTCGCTCTTGTAACTTGAAACGAAATAATCAAAATATTCTGAACCGACCGACGCTGTAATTAAGGTAAATTGCTCTTTAGACGTTCTTATTTTCCATAAAAAATAGACATTGATACCAGCGATACCAATGTTCATAAACATCGTCGGGTACGAGTCTATAAAATAAGCAAACATAGCGAATAAGATACAACCGATAAAATTGATAACCCGAAGCTTAATAATAGAGGTCATCGTCAATGAAACCAATACCACTAACGATGCTAAATAACCGAACCACTCTACCCAATCAAAAACCATACTCAGTACCTATATAATTGTTTCATTTAAAGATAGCATTATTTGAAGCAACAAAAGAAACAACCACCTTTTCCGATACCATACATTTGCAAGCGACATCATCAATTCAACACATTCGTATCGCCAACATAACTAGAAAGTATAAAAATAATACCACTCTCCTACACTTGATACCGAACAGCAACCTGCTAACCTAATCAGTATCTTGTACGGTTAGGAAGGTAACAATGAAACGTATCACTCTATTTTTCTTGGCAGCTTTGCCTTTTGCAATGGCAAATTCAGCCACACAAATTAAGAGTCCACACTGCCCTATAGGTTGTCCTGAAATCCAAATCGACGGCAATACCATGATTTTTGAGCGACTTTATGCATTATCTCAAAACCCAACCACTAAATTTGCAGACTGGGTAGCCTATGAAGTTGACGTGCAAAACTTTGGGACTCATACAAATCGAGATTGGGGAAATCAACCTCTGCTTTCGGAAGATGAGAGACTGGAAGAAAAAGACTACAAAAATGCTTACAAGCAGCTTAAAACAGATAGAGGTCATCAGGTACCTCTGGCAAGTTTTACCGGTAATAAATATTGGTATACATTAAATTACCTCAGTAATATTACCCCTCAAACAAGCGCGTTAAATCAAAACGCATGGCAAGAACTAGAAAGCAAAGTAAGGGAGAAAGTAGCATTTAGAGACTCTTTATATGTGATCAGTGGGCCGCTTTATTCTAAAGACAGTATGACCCTACCGTCTGCCGATGAACCGCATACTATCCCATCTGCTTATTACAAAATCGTCTACAAACCAAATAGAGATCTTAGCAATGGTAAAGCTGCCGTGTTTGTTATGTCTCAAAATATAGAAAAAGATACCGACTTCTGCACGACATTAACCGATTTAAAAACTCTAAAATCGCAGATAAATTATTCGCTTCCAGAGTCTCTACAAGACAGCAGTGAAATAGCGACTCGCTTGGGTTGTCAATAAGTTAGGTGTAAGAAAAAAGAACGACTTAGATAAGAGAACCTTGTTGAGGTAACGATGACTTCGTCGTTATCTTTAACTCCTTTTGGTAAGGTTCATGCAGAAGATCATCTGCAAAATCTAACGAACCGAGTAACCAAGATTCGACATTAGATTCACTTAGCAAGAGTGGCATCCTATGGTGAAAGGCAGCGCATTGTGAATTGGGTTTTGTGGTTAGAGTGACAAGTCTCTGACCGCTGTCTAGCGCGATACCCGCCATATAAATAGGCATCCCCTCAATATCTGAAAAAAGGTATTTCTGTTTATTTACTTTATCCCCTTTCCATTCATACCAACCAGAGCAAGGTACAATCACACGCGAATGAGAAAACGCTGACCTAAATGTCGGTTTTTCCCTACAGTCTCGGCTTGAGCATTAATAATTATCCGAGTCGCCCAATCTGGTTTTATTCCCCAAACCAATTCTAATTGTTGCAGTGAATCACCTTGTTTTCCAATCACTGAAACCCGTTCCGTAGGGCTCAAATTTGTATTGGATTCAGAGAAAAATCGAATACCTAATGCACTACTAACCAGTTCTGCCAAAGGGTCATCAACAATATTTAATCTTCCACACATATCAATCAACACTTTCAATAAAAGTCTATTTCTAGAGTCGCAAATATTCGTTCACAAAATCTCAGCCCAATAGTAAAAGGGCTGAGATTTTAAGATATCAAGATAGATTTTTATTAAAAAACTCAATTGTTCTAGTCCACGCTAGCTCTGCTTCTTCTGGTGCATAACGACCAGTCGAATCATTGTGAAAGCCATGGTTCACTCCCTTATAAATATGGGCAGTGTAATCTACTTTATTTGCCATCAATGATTTTTCATAATCTGGCCATGTACTATTTACTCGTTTATCTAGCTCACCAAATTGCAGCAAAAGTGGCCCTTTAACATTATCTCTAATCGATTCCGCAGCAGGAGTGCCATAAAACGGGACGCCAGCATCGAGCTTTTCAGGGATACTTGCCGCCAGCATATTGACAATGTAGCCTCCATAGCAAAAGCCAACTGCACCTAATTTGCCTGTACTCAGCTCATGAGTTTTCAAAAACTGCGCTGCGGCAATAAAGTCTTCTTCTAATTTTCCTTTGTCCATCTCTTTTTGCATGGCGCGCCCTTCATCATCATTACCCGGGTAGCCACCCAAAGGATATAGACCATCAGGAGCAAAGGCGATAAAGCCTTGAGAAGCTAGGCGTCTTGCGACATCTTTGATATATGGATTAAGACCTCTGTTTTCATGGATTACCAAAACAACCGGTGCTTTTCCTTCCAAATTTTTCGGAACAACTAAGTATCCTTCACACTCTCCATGCCCTTTAGGTGAAGAGTATTTAACGTAAGACGCTGTAATTGATGGGTCATTAAATGATATCTGCTCTGCGCTTGCATAATTAGGTAATAATGCACTGGTGAGCACTGTCATGGTAAAACCTAAAGCAACAAGCCCCCCGAGTCGCCCCATAAATTCACGTCGGTCGATCAAACCATGTGCATACTCATCATACCAATCGAACGCTTCTTGTGGGATTTGACGAGTAACCGTTCCTATTTCACTGTCCTTGTTCTGGTGCTCCATACTTTCTCCTTAAATTATGAATATTCATCTTTATTAATTAGCGATATGTTTCGTAGTTTAGTACGTAAAGATGTCAGAAAAAGTTTAGTTCAGAAAAAATGATATTGAGAATGATTTACATTAATTTACACTTGCCAATAAGGAATTTTGCTTTCCCTCGAGCAAGGATATCGCCACGTAACGAGATATAACTGGTTAATTGATATATCCCCCTTCGCTCACCAGACAACTGAGCACCTATTTCAAGCTCTTGATTTATAGGAACAGATTTAATAAAGCGCACATTCAACTCTGCAGTCATTGCTTCAATACTTTTAGAAAACAGACAATGGGTCATGGCTGCGTCTAATAAGGTACTAATTACACCACCATGTAATACCTGAGAGTAGCCTTGATAGCGCTCATCTAGTGTCACTTTCGCAATAACACTCGATTCTGAATCTGTTAAAAACTGCAATCCAAATGAATGAGAGCTTAGGTTAGATTCACCACAAGCAATACAACTACTATGGCTATTCGGCTTAACAACTTTCATTTTTTATCCTAGAGATAGGTGTTATTTTCGTGCATAATTTATAGCATATGCCACAAATTAATCCAACTAATTATTGGCATATGCTAAAAACTGACGTATAGTTTATTTGAAACTCTTTTAGGAGATATTATGGCCAGACCCAAGAAATGCCGCCGCATTTGTGGGCGACCTGCACACAGCTGCTTTAAACCAAATGGTATACCGCTAGGAAAACTAAAACAGGTAGAGATACTACCCGAAGAATTCGAAGCGTTACGACTCGCAGATTTTGAGAATATGAGTCAGCAGCAAGCAGCCGACCAAATGGGAGTTTCAAGGCAGACTTTTGGTAATATTATAAATCGCGCTCGATTTAAAGTTGCTTCAAGTTTGGTAGAAGGTAATGCACTTGTTCTAGATTATAAGGAGCCAGAACAATGATTTATGCAATCCCACATAGCCGAAATTGCGTCGCTAATCATTTCATGAAAGCAAAAAAATTCGCTTTCTTAAACGAAGATAATTTATTGATAGAAGATATCGTTAGCCCTAGCGCGGGTGGCGACTCATCTTGCAGTGATAAAAAAGAGACTATTACTCTCATTGAAAATATGAAGGCAGATGCCGTCATTGTACACAATATTGGCGAACGCGCTCTTGGTAAGCTACTTAAATCAGGTATTCGTGTTTTCAGAGTTAAACAACAAACTCAAGTAACGGCAGCAACTAGCAGTTCTATGACAGAACTAACTGAATCCTCCCAAGGACGTCCTTCGAATAACCACCTTAAAAAAGGAGGATGTTCTGGTCATTCAGGTTCTTGTTCAGGGCACTCTGGCGGTTGTGGCCACCACCTTGGCGAAACAACAAGAGGCCACAAAAAACATGGAAAAATGAACGCTATTTCCTCGCTTTCTCCACTACATAAAAAGTAGGCTTAAACATGATAATCATGCTCATAACCTTTGGTGCATTTCTAATTGTGATTCTGTTAATGGCCATTGGCGTTATTCTGAATAAGAGAACGATACAAGGTAGCTGTGGTGGCTTAAATACAGTGGGCGTTGACCGTGTTTGTAACTGTGAAGACGTTTGTGATGAGCATAAACTCTATCAGATATCAGAGCCTGAAGAGAATAATAAATAACTCGGTGCTGAATATAGAAAAAGGCTTTAGTTTTCACTAAAGCCTTTATGGAACATTTACGTTATTTAAGCTTACAATTTATTCCACTTATGCAACTGCTTGTGCGGTTGCTACTGTTTCTTCTTTAACGCGACCGATCACTGGTTTACCTACAGGTAATACTTCACGACCAAACTCGTTATTAAGGACTTGCGCCATAGCGAAATAAATAGCACTCGCACCAACAAAAATACCTTCAAAACCGGCAATAGTACCCACTAATTCGCTGCCAGTGAAATCACGAAGCGCTAACAGAGCAAACAGAATAGTTAGAGAACCAAATACCACTTGCTTCGCTGTTGGGTAACAAAGAGAGCCAATAAACATAAAACCAGTGAATACAGCCCAAAGAGCAAGATACCAACCCATAAACGATTCTGGGCTCGCAGCTAATCCCATCTCAGGCATAACAATCAAGCCAACTAGAGTTAACCAGAATAAACCATAAGAAGTAAACGCCGTAGTACCGAATGTATCACCACGCTTGAAGCACATGATACCAACAATAACTTGGCCAAGACCGCCGTAAAAGATACCCATTGCTAGGATCATAGAATCGATTGGGAAAAATCCTGCATTGTGGATATTCAAAAGAATAGTTGTCATCCCAAAGCCCATTAGACCTAATGGAGCTGGATTTGCTAGTTGTGTCGACATCTGGCCTTAACCTTATCAAAAATAGTTTAAAAAATACAAAAAAGTTGAATTCGGGGGCATACTAGATGAAAGTTTGCTCAGGTTCAACTGTTATTCAGTCCCAAAAACAAAAAAGAAATTTCATCAATTAAAATCAAAAAAACCAGCTCGAAAGCTGGTTTTAAAAAACTAATTAAGTGCTTTTTAAACAGCAACTTATTCCCATTCAATGGTCGCAGGTGGTTTACCAGAAATGTCATATACCACTCGGGATATACCATCTACTTCATTGATAATTCTGTTAGATACTTTACCTAAGAAATCATATGGTAAATGCGCCCAATGTGCCGTCATAAAGTCGATAGTTTCAACTGCTCTCAAAGAGACAACCCAATCATATTTACGGCCATCACCCATTACGCCAACAGAGCGGACAGGAAGGAATACCGTAAATGCTTGAGAAACCTTATTATAAAGGTCAGCATTGTGCAGCTCTTCGATAAAGATAGCGTCAGCACGACGAAGAAGATCGCAATACTCTTTCTTGATTTCACCAAGTACACGAACACCTAAACCAGGCCCTGGGAACGGGTGGCGATAAAGCATATTGTAAGGAAGGCCAAGCTCTAAGCCGATTTTACGCACTTCATCTTTAAACAGTTCACGCAGCGGTTCGACTAAACCCATTTCCATATCGTCTGGCAGGCCACCAACGTTATGGTGAGACTTTATGACATGTGCCTTACCAGTTTTTGATGCTGCAGATTCAATGACGTCCGGGTAAATAGTTCCTTGGGCAAGCCACTTAGCATTTTTAAGCTTCTGTGACTCCTGATCAAAGACATTAATAAACTGATGACCAATGATCTTACGTTTTTTCTCTGGGTCTACTTCACCAGCCAATGCATTTAGAAAGCGTTCTTCAGCTTCAACTTTGATGATGTTCAGACCAAAATGATCACCAAACATATCCATCACTTGTTGGCCTTCGTCTAAACGCAGTAAACCGTTATCTACAAATACGCAGGTCAGTTTATCGCCAACGGCTCGCTGAACAAGCATAGCAACAACAGAAGAATCCACTCCACCTGACAATGCTAGGATAATTTCGTCATCCCCTACTTGCTCTTTAATGTTAGCAACCGCATTTTCAATAATAGACTGAGAAGTCCAAAGTTTTTCACAGCCACAGATATTGAGAACAAAGTTCTCTAACATACGCAGCCCTTGACGAGTATGCGTTACCTCTGGGTGAAACTGCACACCATAAAACTTCTTCTCTTCATTCACCATTGCGGCAAATGGACACGTATCGGTTTCTGCAACCTTGGTAAAATTAGATGGTATTTCTACCACTTTGTCACCGTGACTCATCCAAACATCTAGGAGTGGTGCGCCATCTTCTGCAATAGCATCTTCAATGTTTTTAAACAGTTCACACTCAGCAATAACTTTAACTTGAGCATAACCAAACTCACGCTCGTCAGAGCCTGCTACTTTACCACCAAGCTGCTCAGACATAGTCTGCATTCCGTAACAGACACCAAATACAGGAACACCTGCTTCGAAAACATACTTAGGCGCACGCGGAGAGTTTGCTTCTGTAACGCTTTCAGGGCCGCCAGAAAGAATAATACCGTTAGGATTGAAATCACGAATATCCGCTTCATCCACATCCCAGCTCCACAATTCACAGTAAACGCCAATTTCACGAATACGACGAGCAATAAGCTGTGTGTATTGAGAGCCAAAATCTAAAATCAGAATTCGTTGATCATGGATGTCTTTTGTCATTTTCTCTTCTCAAAATAGGTTGATGAAATAACTCTATAACAAATCATTTCTCAATTAATGTGAATACCGCGATAGCTATATTCACATCAATAACTAGATTACAAAAATTAGCCTAAACGGTAGTTTGGCGCTTCTTTCGTTATCTGCACATCATGTACGTGGGATTCTTTCATTCCTGCGCCTGAAATACGAACGAACTCAGCTTTAGTTCGCATGTCTTCAATGGTTGCAGAACCCGTTAAGCCCATGCTTGAACGTAAGCCACCCATCTGCTGATGAACAATCTCTTTTAAACGACCTTTATAAGCAATTCGACCTTCAATACCTTCAGGTACAAGCTTGTCTGCTGCATTATCACTTTGGAAATAGCGATCTGAAGAACCTTGAGACATAGCCCCTAATGAGCCCATACCACGATAAGACTTATACGAACGACCTTGATAAAGGATGATTTCACCAGGCGCTTCTTCGGTACCTGCGAACATTGAACCAACCATTACACAAGATGCACCAGCAACAATCGCTTTACAGATATCGCCAGAGAAACGGATACCACCATCAGCAATAACTGGAACACCATATTGGTCTGCTACTTCTACTGCATCAGAGATCGCAGTAACTTGAGGAACACCAACACCAGTAACAATACGAGTAGTACAAATTGAACCTGGGCCAATACCTACTTTGACAGCACTAACACCGGCTTCGATAAGCGCTTTAGCACCTGCGCCAGTTGCCACGTTACCACCAATGATTTCTAAATTAGGGTGAGCAGCACGGGTTTCACGAATCCGAGTCAGCACGCCTTCTGAATGACCGTGAGAAGAATCGATAAGCAATACGTCTACACCAGCTTCTACAAGCGCAGCAACACGCTCTTCGTTACCCGCTCCAGCACCAACGGCAGCACCAACGCGAAGACGACCTTTATCATCTTTACACGCATTTGGTTTGCGCTCTGCTTTATGGAAATCCTTTGCCGTGATCATACCGGTAAGTTGGAATGCATCGTTTACAACCAATACTTTTTCAACACGCGCTTTATGCATCTCTTCTTGGACATCTTCTGGAGAAGCCCCTTCTTTTACCGTTGCTAGACGTGCTTTCGGTGTCATCACCTTATCAACGGTTTTTTCAAGATCCGTAACAAAACGAATATCACGACCGGTAATAATACCCACCAATTCATTATTATCAGCAACAACAGGATAGCCAGCAAAACCATTTTTTTCAGTTAGCGCTAATACATCTGCAATTGTGTTTGTTGGTTTAACGGTTACTGGATGTGATACTACACCAGCTTCAAAGATCTTCACTAAACGCACTTGTTCAGCTTGTTCTTCAATAGACATGTTTTTATGGATAAAACCGATACCGCCTTCTTGAGCCAAGGCGATTGCAAGGCGAGCTTCCGTAACTGTATCCATAGATGCAGATAACATAGGAATGTTCAGCGAAATATTTTTAGTTAACTTAGTGCGAAGGTCCGCTGTATTAGGAAGAACTGTCGAATGTGCAGGGACGAGTAATACGTCATCAAAGGTGAGTGCTTCTTTTGCTATTCGTAGCATTGCAATATCTCTCAACTATGGTTATTAAAAACCGAGGTTAAAACGAAAAATTCACCCTTATCGTTTCGCATAATAAGGATGAACCAAATTTGAATCTAAATTGATATTGCAGACGGATTATACGCACGACGCAATCGTTTAGCCACTCATTTTTTTACTTTTTATTTGCAATTCACCCCTTGCTATGTATTATATTGCCGCTAATTTCCATACTCACGTTCCGTGGTATTCCCTTGTCTTTGCAAACCAACCAAAACATATTCACCGTTTCCCGTCTTAATGCAGAAGTGCGTCTACTGCTAGAAAGCGAGATGGGCATAGTTTGGCTAGTAGGTGAAGTTTCGAATTTTTCTGCACCTGTTTCAGGCCACTGGTATCTGTCTTTAAAAGATTCTCGCGCGCAAGTTAAATGCGCGATGTTTCGTGGCAACAATCGTCGAGTTACATTCAAGCCTGAAAACGGTAATCAAGTATTGGTTAAAGCTCGCTTGTCGTTATATGAGCCACGTGGGGATTATCAACTTATTATTGAGAGTATGCAGCCAGAAGGTGATGGGAAGCTTCAGCAAGAATTTGACAAACTCAAAATGCAATTGGCAGCAGAAGGGCTTTTTGCTCAGTCTTTAAAAAAGACACTACCAGAGAACCCCAAATGCGTCGGTATCATTACCTCTAAAACAGGTGCAGCACTTTACGATATTTTAGATGTACTGAAACGTAGAGACCCTAACCTACCGGTCATTGTATACCCAACAACGGTTCAAGGAGACGCGGCAACGTTTGAAATTGCGCAAGCTATTGGAAGAGCAAACTCTCGCAATGAGTGTGATGTTTTAATCGTTGGTCGCGGTGGTGGCTCATTAGAAGATCTCTGGTGTTTTAATCACGAAGTGGTCGCCAGAACAATTGCTGCAAGCAATATCCCTATTATTAGCGCCGTAGGGCATGAAGTTGACGTAACTATCGCGGATTTTGTGGCTGACGTTCGAGCGCCTACCCCCTCAGCCGCTGCAGAGTTAGTCAGCCGAGATCAAAGCCATAAAGAACAAGCTCTATTATCTCGGGTTAATCGTTTACAAAGTGCCATTAAGGCCTCGCTATCTCAACAACTTTATCTATTGCAACAAACTAACCATAGATTAGAAAAACAGCATCCAAACTATCGTTTAGAACAGCAGAGCCAGAGATTAGATGACTTGGAATCTCGTTTGCTTCGAGCAATTGAGAAACAAACACGTTCAGGACAAAGTAAAATTCAGGGACTTAGCCATCAATTACATCTTAATTCACCAGATAGAAAACTTAATCAACAAAAGCATTCTTTAATTCAAGCTGAACAAAAACTAATAGACGCTATCAATAGAAATATGATGATATCCAAACATAACCTCGCCCTTCATGCCGAAAAACTAGATGCGGTTAGCCCATTGGCGACATTGAAACGTGGTTATTCCATCTCTAAAGATCAATCGGGAAAAGTAATCTCTCACGCTTCTAAATTGACAAAGGGTGATCAAATGATCACCCAATTCGTTGACGGTGAAATATCTTCCACCGTTAATTAGTCTAAGTCGTATCAAACTGAATCAGAATAGTTAACCTTTGATCTGAAATTCAACGCGAACAGCGGACTTAGATTTCATCTCGTTACAGCTATTGCAAAAATAGCTCACTGAACCACAAGCTTGTAATTTTTCTAATTCTGCATCGCACTTGGGACAAAATGCTACTTTGCTATAACTAGCATCGCAATCATCACAACGGTATGATCCTGCGTCCCACATCAATTCTTTATTGCATTTAGGGCATGTATTTTCTGCTGACATTGTCTCACCTCAAGAAATTAAAATATGTCTAAGTTACCGTAACAAAGCCGATAAGCAATAACTTATCGCGATCAAAGATCTTTACCAGATCGTCTGCTTTATCAATTTTGATCAGCGATCTACCCTATTAAGAACATAAATATACACACAACCCGAAAGCATAAGTTACATGTGCTGTTTTTGGATTCCATATAGATAATTATTCTTTAAAGGCTAGTGCCAAACCATAGATCGCAGAGTTTTTGAAAATTGATCGGAAAAACTTAAAATTCGAAATTCACTTCACAGTAACTTACCGTAAAACAGGAATATTTTCATGCTTCCATAAAAAAAGGCGCATTTAAAGCGCCTTTCTATTTATTTTCTTCTGTTTTTCATCATTCCCACTACGCGATTTCTTTTACGCTCTTGAGACAATGTCATCTTGTTACTCTTTCCTTCAAATGGGTTTTCGCTGTTTTGGAATTGGATGCGAATTGGTGTACCCATAATTTCTAGAGAACGACGATAGTAATTCATCAGATAACGCTTATAGGAGTCAGGTAGCTCCTTAACTTGGTTACCATGGATTACAACAATCGGAGGGTTATAACCACCAGCATGGGCGTACTTAAGCTTAACACGTCGTCCACGAACAAGTGGTGGTTGGTGATCATCTGTTGCCATCTTCATTACTCGGGTAAGAACCGAAGTACCAACACGAGTCGTTGCAGACTTATAAGCTTCTTGTACTGATTCAAACAGATGGCCTACGCCTGTACCATGTAATGCAGAAATAAAATGAATACGAGCAAAGTCGACAAAACCTAAACGGCGATCGAGCTCTTTTTTCACGTGCTCTTTAACATCGGTATCTAAACCGTCCCACTTATTAACGGCGATAACAATGGAACGACCTGCATTTAGCGCAAAACCAAGTAGGCTTAAATCTTGATCTGAAATGTTTTCACGGGCATCGATTATTAACAAAACAACGTTAGCATCTTCTACCGCTTTAAGCGTTTTCACCACAGAAAATTTTTCTACCGTTTCATTTATGCGCTTACGACGACGAACACCAGCGGTATCAATCAATACGTACTCGCGCTCATCACGCTGCATCGGGATGTAGATTGAGTCACGCGTAGTTCCGGGCATGTCATAGACAACAACACGCTCTTCTCCTAAAATGCGGTTTGTAAGAGTTGATTTACCCACATTTGGACGACCGATAATCGCCAATTTAATTGGTTGGTCTTGAAGACGCTTAAACTCAGCTTCTGCTTCTTCCTCTGTATACTCTAGCTTCTCTTCATCTCCATCAACAAGATCGGTCAAATCTTCGATTTCACCTTTTTCCTTCTCGATAAGAGCTTCTGCGAATGGATTCAAAGCACGATCAATCAGCCCTGTTACACCACGACCGTGAGAAGCCGCTATTTGGTACATATTTTCCATACCTAGTTGCCAGAACTCAGCACTCGCTGCATCTGCATCAACACCGTCTACTTTATTGACTACAAGCATGGCAGGCTTTTCTATCTTACGTAAATGTTGTGCTATCGCTTCATCTGATACGGTTAAACCTGCACGACCATCTACCATGAACAACACAACATCCGCTTCATCGATAGCGGCAAGTGATTGCTCAGCCATTTTGGTTTCGACGCCTTCTTCGGTGCCGTCAATACCGCCGGTATCGATAACAATAAATTCGTGTTCTCCAAGTTTTGCCTGACCGTATTTTCGGTCACGAGTCAGTCCAGGGAAGTCTGCAACAAGTGCATCACGCGTACGTGTTAATCGATTAAATAGCGTAGACTTACCTACGTTTGGACGCCCAACTAGAGCAACAACAGGAATCATAACAACCTCTACAAAAAACATTTTATTATGTAGTTATAGGTAAGTTTTTGAAGACTTACCTATAACTACTCAATTCAACAAGAATTATTTACTGCAACAAAACGGCTCCTGACCGCAAAGTCAGGAGCCGAACGTGAATTCTATCACACTTTCATTATTTGAGTTAAGATCTAGTCGACCTTTAACTTACGGATACTACCGTCACGTGTCGTGATTAAATATTCATCATTGACCTCTATTGGACCAACGGCAAAACCACTGCTATCAACCAACTGCTGAGCCACAAATTCTCCTGTGTCTTTATCCAACCAGTGGAGATAACCTTCTGCATCACCCAATACTAAGTAACCATTTATTAATACAGGTGCAGTAAGTAATCGGTTTTCTAACAACTTATTCGTCCATATCTCAGTCCCGCTCCGCACATCTACTGCCGCAATATGATCATTGTCGGTCACTAAGAATAGGTCAGAACCATCAGTTGCCATATCCAAAGAGGAAGAGTAATTGCGCTTCCATGCAGGTGCACCTGAACGCAAATCAATCGCGACGAGTTGGCCGTTATAACCAACGGTATAAAGCATCCCACCCAAAATAACGGGAGAAGAATCGACGTCAACCAATCTATCTATTTCTGTCGCTCCTTTTGGTATACCAATAGGTTGCTGCCAAATAAGTTGACCACGGGCAACAATTGCTGCGGCTAATCGACCATTTGCCGTGCCCCAAAAAACGCCACCCGAAACAGTCGATGGAGAGCTATCCCCTCTTAATGTTAGGTTTGGTACCTCTGTACTTATCGTCCACTCTTGCGTACCCGTTTCGGAATCAAGAGCTTCTAAAATACCGCGACTAGTATGAACAATAACAAGGTTATTTTCAGTCGCTGGCTTAGACAATACTTCACCAATGACTTGTTGACGCCACAGTTCTTCACCTGTTTCACTATCAAGCGCGATAACTTCGCCATTTTCCGAACCAATAAACAACTTTCCGTAAGACGCGGTTATACCACCAGACAAACGAGCAAGAGTGTCTTTCTCTAGATCATTTTTCCAAATAGTCTTACCGTTTTCAGGATCCAGCGCCTTAACTTCGCCATCACGACCTGCTACAAAAATTTTATCGTAAGCAAAAACAGGTTGTAATTTTGAAAAATACTGACCAACGCCATCACCTATATTTGCAGACCAGCTGCTGTTCGGCGTGAACTGGCTAGCAACTTGAGGAACCGGTGCCATTACAACGGTATCTTCTTCACTAGAACATGCTGTTAGTCCAACAACAATAGCGGTACCTAATAAGATTCGACTGAGTGTTTTCTTCATTGCTTCAGCCCTTACTTGGCAAGGTCATCCAACTTAAATTGAATATCTTGGCTAGCATCATCCGCTTGTTGAGCTTCAGTATATGCGCTATATGCTGCATCTTTATCGCCTTTGCGAAGTAAGATATCACCTTTTAGTTCAGCTACTCTGCCTGTCCAAGCTTTAGAATCCAATGCGTTAAGTGTAGATAGAGCTTCATCAAATTGTTCATTCTGTGCTTGAATTCGAGCAATACGGAAACTAGCAATTGGTCCTATAGCAGTATCTTGCGTGTTTGCTTTCGCCCACTCTAATTGTGCTAAAGCCTCATCTAGCTCACCAGCATCAACCTGAGATTTAGCAAGCTGAAGTGCTGCTAATACAGAGTATTCCGTGCCTTTATTCGACTCTATAAAACTTTCGACCTGAGAAGAAGCAGCAACACCTTGAGTAGCAAGTTTCTCAATAACTTGAGAATAGCCATCAGATGCAGCTTCTTTTGCTTCGATCACTGAGTCTTGGTAAAAGCGCCAACCAAATAAGCCACCTAAACCGATAACTCCACCCAAAATAACCGCTTTACCGTTCTCTCTCCACCAATCTTTTATGGCCAGAACTTGATCTTCTTCGCTATCGTACAATTCCACTTTAAATCCTCTTAAACCAATTCTATTAGTTGAGCTACGATGTCTGTTTGAGCAACCGTTTTTTGTTCGCCACCTTTGAGGTCTTTTACCACAACGGTATTTTCAGCGACTTCATTTTCACCTAGCACAAGAGCTACAGCTGCACCGACTTTGTCTGCGCGCTTAAACTGCTTCTTAAAATTACCACCACCAAAATGGGTCATAATTCGTAAACTCGGAGAGGTTTCACGTAGATGCTCGGCTAATTTCATACCAGCCATCATAGTGCCTTCACCAGCGGTCACTAAGTAGACATCAACATTACGGCGTACATCAGTTAAACCCAGAGTATCAAGTAATAAGACTAAACGCTCTAAGCCCATGGCAAAACCAACTGCTGGGGTTGCTTTTCCGCCTAATTGCTCAACCAGTCCATCGTAACGACCACCGCCACAAACAGTACCTTGAGCCCCTAGGCTTTCTGTAATCCATTCAAATACAGTCCGATTGTAATAATCTAAACCACGTACTAAACGTTCATTAACTTGATATTCGATTCCAGCGGAATCGAGAAGTTCACATAAGCCCGAGAAATGTTGTACTGACTCTTCATCTAAAAATGAAGAAAGCTTTGGCGCATCACCTAGAATAGCTTGCACATCCGGATTTTTGCTGTCCAATACACGTAAAGGGTTGGTATACATTCGACGTTTACAATCATCATCTAGAACATCTTCATATTGCTCTAAATAGGTAACCAAGGCATCTCGGTAATTAGCTCGCGCTTCTAAAGAACCAATTGAATTAAGCTCTAGACGCACATGTTCCGCGATACCTAGTTCACGCCATAAACGTGCCGTCATCATAATCAACTCGGCATCAACATCTGGGCCGTTTAAACCAAATACTTCAACACCAACCTGATGAAACTGACGATAGCGCCCTTTTTGTGGTCGCTCATGCCTAAACATTGGTCCCATATACCAAAGACGTTGTTCTTGATTATATAGAAGACCGTTTTCTATCCCTGCACGAACACAGCCAGCCGTGCCTTCAGGACGAAGAGTTAAACTATCTCCGTTACGGTCTTCAAAGGTATACATTTCCTTTTCAACCACATCGGTTACTTCACCAATTGCACGGCTGAATAAGTGCGTTTGTTCAACGATAGGCATGCGTACTTCGCTATACCCATAAGCACCAATCACTTGTTTTACTGTCCCTTCCACTTTTTGCCAAAGTGGTGAGTCAGTTGGAAGGCAGTCGTTCATGCCTCGAATTGCTTGAATTGTTTTTGCCACTGTCTTTTACCGTAATTCGTTGAGATTAATTACTTTCAATTTGGTTTACTTCAATTCGTTGTTTAGCGTCTAAAACCGATGCTTTAGCACGAATTTTTGCTTCTAAATTGTCGAGAAGATCATTGTTATCAAGGCGCTCTTTGGTACGTTTGCCATCTTCGTAAAAAGCACTCTTTCTTGCACCACCAGCGAGCCCTAAATGGGATACTTCGGCCTCTCCTGGTCCGTTAACCACACAACCGATAAGAGACACATCCATTGGTGTGATGATATCTTCTAATCTCTGTTCTAATGCATTAACTGTCGCTATAACATCAAACTCTTGACGAGAACATGTCGGGCATGCAATAAAATTAATACCTCTTGAGCGAATGCGTAGTGATTTAAGAATATCAAAACCGACTTTAATCTCTTCTATAGGATCCGCTGCTAGAGAAATCCTTAGAGTATCTCCAATACCTTCTGATAAAAGTAATCCAAGTCCTACTGCTGACTTAACAGAACCAGCCCTAGCGCCACCGGCTTCAGTAATACCTAAATGTAGAGGCTGATCTATTTTTTTTGCTAGTAGACGATAAGAGTCTACCGCTAAAAAAACGTCAGAAGCTTTTACACTTACTTTGAATTGGTCGAAATTGAGTCTATCGAGTATATCAACATGACGCATGGCGGATTCAACGAGCGCAGCGGGTGTTGGTTCACCATACTTCTCTTGAATATCCCTTTCTAAAGAGCCACCATTAACACCAATTCGAATTGGTATGTTCTTGTCTCGAGCACAATCAACTACAGAACGAATACGGTCTTCTTTACCGATATTTCCTGGATTAATACGCAGACAATCAACGCCATATTCCGCCACTTTTAGCGCAATACGGTAGTCAAAATGGATATCAGCAATCAGAGGCACTCTCACTTGCTGTTTAATGAGTTTAAACGCTTCTGCCGAATCCATCGTAGGAACAGAAACTCTAACGATGTCTGCACCAACTTTTTCTAAAGCTCGGATTTGGGCAACGGTTGCGTCTACATCGGTAGTACGTGTATTTGTCATTGATTGCACGGCAATAGGTGCACCGTCACCAATAGGTACATCACCCACGTATATTCTTGTCGATGGGCGACGTTTAATAGGGGATTTGTGTTGCATATTAACTTCTAAGGTAAGGTGAATCTTGCTACTTTGCCGGTATTATACCCAGAAAGGTCGACCGGTTCATTCGCAAATGTCATCGATACGCCTTCAGGCGCACCTAAAATAATTTTGTAGGGCGCTTTTCCATTAAACTTAAGCGAACTACCTGCTTTTTTAACACCAGTAGCAAATGTTTTGCCTGTGTCATCTTTCACTTGTACCCAACAGTCAGCCGAGAACGACATGGTTAACTCGTGGCTGTTTTGTTCAAGTGGCTCTGATGTGTCTTCCGTAATAACAATTTCTGTTTCTACTTCAGGGATAGCTTGTTGAGGTTCACTATTTGACGTTACTTCTGGTGTCGGTTCTACAAGCTCTGACTGGTTTTCTTCTATCATCTCAGGAATGACTTCAACTGCTGGTTGCTCAAATTGAGAGCGGTCAGGAGAAGCGGGTTCATTTGATTGAACTGGCTCAACTTCGATAACGGGTGAAGCCATCTCAACATCGCTCACTTGCGTTAATGTATCTTGCTGGTTTTGATACCACCAAACAGAAGATATCCCAACAATGACAAGACCAATTACCCAGGTTAACTTCATGATACGGCGATCATGCTTTTCTCTTTTCGTTTTACGAGAAAAACTCTGCATTTTCTGTTCAGAGTGTTGCGCTTCTTTAAAGCCATCTAAAGAGGCAAGCACCATTTTTTCATCCAGAGATACAGCTTTAGCATAAGAACGCAAATAGCCACGTGTAAACGTAGCTACTTGATCAAAGTCGTAATTATTTTCATCAATACTTTGGATGATAGAAAGTCTCAATCTTAAACGGTCAGCTATCTCTTCTTGAGAAATCCCTAGCTCTTCACGTTTAGCACGGAGCATGTCGCCAGCTTGCACTGCTGCCGTCGTCTCTACCACTTCTTCTGTAACAATTGTTTCTATTTCAGTAGTCATCTGCTTCGTATTTCTAATTTATTGTAGAATTCGGATATCTTGCCGCAAGTATTTTAGCGTATTTATTTGCTAACTCTTTATTACCTGCTTTTTCTTCCAATTTAATCAGCAAGCGTAAACTACTTGGTTGATATCCAAATCTATCGTGAAACTTAATGAGTCTGATCCTTGCATCATTATAATTTCCATTTTCTGAGTTCAATTTCGACAATTGAATCAGTGAAAAATAACGTTCTGGATCGTATTCCAAAGAGCGCGTGAAATAATGCTCTGCTTCTGCTCTGTTGCCACTTTTTAGTGAGCATATTGCTGCATTTTCTAAACTATCAATAACCTGATAGTTATTTGGTTGCTCGATAGCACGGGTAAAAAAATCGTCGGCTTTTTCATATTGACCAAGTCGACATAAGAATGCACCGTAATTATTAAGCACTTCGCTGTTCTTTGGAGACTCCCTCATTGCTTTTTTATACGTTTGTTCGGCAAGATTGTTCTCGCCAACTAACTGATAATAATAAGCTATTGAATTCAATGTTCGATAGTATTTTGGTGCATATTTTATAGCTAACTCAAGGTTTTCCCTTGCTTTAAGCCTATTTCCCGCATCAAGATAGCCTAAACCTAGCTCTATTCTTGCATCTGCGGCTGCAACGTTATTATTTTTACTACCGTTTTCTTGCTCAGTAACTGTAACACAACCCATCACTATGCACGCAAGAAAAGTTGTTACAACCCATTCAACCATTGAATCGAAGCCCTAAATAAGCAGTTAGGTCACACCCAATTCAATAGTTACAATCTTATCAGATTGATTTTACCGGAATTGGTTCCCCAAGCTGGTTTTGTTTTGTTCGTTTTGTTCTGTCTATCACATCACCAACTAACTGCCCGCATGCTGCATCTATATCATCACCACGGGTTTTACGCACAGTTACAGTATGCTCATATTCCATTAACGTTTTTTGGAAACGATCGATACGGGAGTTACTTGGTTTTTTATATGGTGAACCAGGATAAGGGTTAAATGGAATCAAATTGATCTTACAAGGCGTACCTTTCATTACTTCTGCGAGTTGCCTTGCATGCTGCATGTCATCATTTACATGATCCAACAAAACATATTCGATGGTAACCTTACCGCGATTCGCATTTGATGAATCAACATAACGATGAATAGATGCGAGTAAATCTTCAATATTCCAGCGATCGTTAATTGGCATAATTTGACTACGAAGTTCATCTGTCGGGGCATGTAAAGAAACCGCTAGCGCGACATCGATAACACCCGTCATCTGATCCAAACCAGAAACCACACCAGAAGTCGAAACCGTTACACGGCGTTTAGACAAGCCAAATCCTAAATCATCAAGCATAATTTCTAATGCTGGTATTAAGTTTTTCATGTTCAAAAGCGGCTCACCCATTCCCATCATTACCACGTTGGTAATTGGGCGACGGCCTGTATCTTTTAATAAGCCAACTTCTTTAGCTGCCCGCCATACTTGGCCAATAATTTCGGATACTTTTAGATTACGATTGAAACCTTGTTGTGCAGTAGAACAAAACTTACATTCAAGTGCACAACCTACTTGTGACGAAACACATAAAGTTGCACGATCTTCTTCTGGGATATAAACCGTTTCAACGTCTTGATCGCCAACACGCATCGCCCATTTAATCGTTCCATCAGATGAATGCTGCGCATCGGAAACGTAAGGAGCTCTAATTTCCGCTACGCGCATTAGTTTTTCACGTAGCTTTTTATTGATGTTGCTCATTTGTTCGAAATCATCGATACCAAAATGATAGATCCATTTCATCACTTGCTCTGCTCGGAAAGCTTTTTCACCCAATTCATCAACAAAATATTGGCGAAGTCCTTTGCGATCAAAATCCATTAAATTGACTTTTGCAGTAGTCATGTGACCTCTCGACGACAGTTAATTTTTAAAAATACCAAATAGCCTGAACACACCATTGATGCTATCAGGTTAAATATAAATAAGGGCGCGAATTGTACAGCGTTTAATCAGCTACAACAAGGGGTGAAAGGAGCATGCTAGGTAAGAGTTTGATTACGTAAGATATAGAATCTTGAGCGTTTTCACTTACCAAAACCTAGCTCTATTTTATTAGGTTCCAGAAATGGGAAAACGCTCTTGACGATTTGGTCTTTTCAAATGTTATTCTACCCTAGGGCAGATTTCAGATGCCGGAAAGAAAAACTCTATTTCACGATCTGCGGAAGCAGGGCTATCGGATCCGTGTACAGAATTAAATCTCATGCTCAATGCATAGTCACTACGAATAGTTCCACATGCGGCCGTTTCAGGATTTGTTGTTCCCATTAGTTCACGATAACGCTGAATAGCATTTTCCCCTTCTAGCACCTGAACCATTACTGGACCGGATGTCATAAACTCTTTTAGAGCAAGGAAGAACTCTTTGCCTTCATGTTCGGCATAAAAGCCACTTGCTTGTTCCTCCGTCAAGTGAAGCATTTTTGCTGCAACAACACTTAAGCCGGCTTTTTCAATACGGTTGTAGATTTCGCCGATAAGGTTTCGCTTCACTGCGTCTGGCTTAACAATTGAGAATGTTCTTTCTAGGGCCATATCTTTTCCTTTAATTTATTATTATCTGCTTATATTCCAATCACGAAATCGGCAGCTTGATACTAATTTACTAACTGACTTTACTCGTGGCTTTATACCCATCTATTTAGACTCACTGTTGAGGTATAAGCCACATTATTATTCTAATTTTTCTTTCTATTTTTTACTTTGACTGGTCGGTTAATATGCGCGCTAACGTACGTACACCCATACCTGTTGCTCCTGCAGACCATTTATCACTAGCAGTTTTACGATAAGTCGCCGCACAGTCAAAGTGTAACCACCCTTTTTTGTGCTCTTTCACAAAATAAGATAGGAATGCAGCCGCTGTGCTTGCTCCTGGTGAGTAATCACCGCTACTGATATTGGACAAATCAGCAAAGCTTGACGGTAACATATCTCTATGGAAGTCAGCTAACGGTAACGGCCATAGACCTTCTTTCTCTTCATTTGCGCTAGTTAATGCTTTATGAGATAGCTCGTCATCAAAAGATAGTAATGCGTGAAAATCATTACCTAGTGCATTTTTAGCTGCTCCAGTCAGAGTTGCGCAGTCTATAATCAGCTCTGGTTCTTGTTCACTAGCGTAAATAAGTCCATCCGCTAGTACCAAACGCCCTTCAGCGTCTGTATTCATGATCTCAACAGTTTTACCATTTTTATAGGTAATAATATCACCAAGTTTCAAGGCTCGACCCGACACCATGTTTTCTGCACAGCATAAAATCAGCTTTACACGCTTATTTAAGCCTCGAAGAATGGCTAAACCAAATCCACCTGTAATTGTGCCAGCTCCTCCCATATCTGCTTTCATTGATGTCATGAAATTAGAAGGCTTCAAACTATAACCGCCAGAGTCAAACGTGATCCCTTTACCGACTAAACAAGCAAATACAGGAGCGTTTTCATCGCCAGTCGGGTTATAGTCTAACTGAAGCATGGCAGATGTTCGTTCTGAACCTCGACCTACCGCAAAGATACCCGTCCAACCTTCTGTTAATAAGTCTTTATCTTTAACAATACGGTACGTAACGTGCTCTGGAGAAAGAGATTTAATAAATTCACCCGCCATAGAAGCAAGTTGCCGTGGGGCCACTTCTTCTGCTGGTTTATTGATGATATTACGAACCCAATTGGTCGTTTTTATTCTTGCGTTTAGCTCTTGTTGCGCTGCATCTTCTAATGGTGGCCACTCAATAGTTTCTTGGTTTTTAGGTGAGCGAAAACCTTGATGGAATGCCCAAACTTCTTCTAAACCCCAACCTTCTCCAACTAATTGAATAGACTTAATACCGTTTCCATCGAGTTTTCGAGCCGCCTTTTGAATAACACCTAACTTGTGTGTTCCATCAGTATGAATTTGTGCACCATTTTCATTAAATGAGATAATCGCTTTGTTACCCCATTGTGCATCAGCTTGTTCATTTGAGATTTTTACTTGCATCTGTGTAGACATGATTTCTCCTAGCTCTATATGCAGCTCTTTCTTATTATGGCTGCGTCTATTTTCATTGTTCGTAGTGACAGTCTATTTCATCGCTATTACAAACGAAATAGAAGGGCTATGCCCTTCTATTTTTATGTGATTTCTTTTTGACCATGTAGAGTAGATTTATCTGATGATTAATCCATTTCATCCATCCAGCAAAGGATGACCGCTTCTAATATTTTCTCATTAGAACGTTGGGGATCATCATCAAACTCTTCCAATTCTGTGATCCATTTATGCAAATCAGTAAACCTTACCGTTTTAGGATCGGTGTCTGGATATAACTCGCACAATTCGATAGCTATATCTAGAGAATCAGTCCATTTCATCATTCACTCCCTTTATTATCTCTAGTGGTCTTCTGATGCGTGATTCAGCGTATATTTAGGGATTTCAACAACGAGATCTTCATCAGCAACTTTAGCTTGGCAACCTAAACGAGATTCAGGCTCAAGTCCCCAAGCCTTATCTAACATATCATCTTCTAGCTCATCGCTTTCATCAAGCGAATCAAACCCTTCTCGTACGATAACATGGCAGGTTGTACAGGCACATGATTTCTCACACGCATGCTCAATACCAATTCCATTTTTTAATGCTACATCAAGAACCGTCTCACCTGATTTCGCTTCAAATACAGCGCCTTCAGGACAAAGATCTTCATGAGGTAATACAACTATCTTCGGCATAACTTTTTCCTACGTTTTAATCAGTACAACAACGGCCTAAAGATCGTCAACAGACTGTCCAGAAAGAGCGCTACGTATCGAAATATCCATTCGACGTGAAGCAAATTCTTGACTTGCTTTATCTGTGTCTTTAATACCTTGCTCTATTGCGTCTGCATTATCACCATTTCGAAGCTCTATTAGGGCTTCAATGGCTTTTATTAGTTCTTTACTTTCGTCGTCAGTCAGCAAAGCATCACCATCAGTATGCATTGCCGCAACTAAACCTTCTATCACTCTATCAGCTTCGACTTTCTGCTCCGCTAACGCTCTCGCTTCCATATCGTCTCTAGCATACGTCATTGAGTCTCTTAGCATGTTAGCAATTTCATCATCACTTAGACCATAAGAAGGCTTTACTTGAATATCCGCTTGTACACCGGTGCTTTTCTCCATTGCCGTTACTGACAACAAACCATCCGCATCTACCTGATAAGTTACGCGTATATGAGCAGCACCCGCCGTCATTGCAGGAATCCCTTTAAGTGAAAACTTAGCTAAAGAGCGGCAGTCATCAATAAGTTCACGTTCCCCTTGCGTCACGTGAACAATCATACCGGTTTGCCCATCCTTAAAAGTCGTAAACTCTTGTGCTTTAGCTACAGGAATAGTGGTGTTACGTGGAATGATCTTTTCAACTAATCCTCCCATGGTTTCTATACCCAAAGAGAGAGGGATAACATCCAACAAAAGCATATCTGCATCAGGCTTGTTACCAACAAGAATATCCGCTTGAATAGCCGCTCCTATTGCAACGACTTCATCAGGATTTATTGTTGTCAGTGGAGTACGACCAAAAAATTCGCCAACCATTTCACGTACAAGAAGGGTGCGAGTAGAGCCTCCCACCATAACCACTTGCAGCACCTCTTCGCTATCGACATCTGCGTCTTTCATTGCACGACGGCAAGAAAGTAGCGTCTTTTTAACGAGCGGTTGAATCAAAGATTCAAACTCTTCACGTGTTAAGTTACAAACTTTATTAAAAATAGTAATTTCTATAGAAGACTCTTTTGATAACGCAATTTTAGCTTCTGTCGCTGCGTCTAGCAGTGTTCTATTTTGCTCAGCAGATAATGGCGACTTTAGCCCCATCTGGGTTTGAAAATAATTCGCTATCAAATGGTCAAAATCATCACCACCTAGCGCAGAGTCACCACCAGTAGCAAGTACCTCAAATACACCTTTTGACAAGCGTAAAATAGAGATATCAAACGTACCACCACCTAAGTCATAAACCGCTATAACACCTTCTTGTCCAGAGTCTAACCCATAAGCAATAGCAGCGGCCGTAGGCTCATTGAGCAACCTAAGTACTTTCATTCCTGCTAATGTTGCCGCATCTTTTGTGCCTGCTCGTTGTGCATCATCAAAATAAGCAGGAACGGTAATAACCACACCTTCCAGTTCCCCACCTAAGGTACTTTCAGCGCGAATATTTAATGCCTTTAGGATATCAGATGACACTTCGATAGGATTTTTCAGGCCAGATTTGGTTTGTAATAACGGCAAGCCATTATCACTTTCTTCAAAATTATATGGCAACGATGGGTAACGATTTTTAATATCAACTAAGGACCGACCAATAAGACGTTTAACAGAAATAATCGTATTACTTGGATCGGTTTGAGCATGAGTTCGTGCTTCGATACCTACCTGATGAGTTTCGCCTTGGTAATGAACAACAGACGGTAGAATATTATTTCCATTAACATCAGGTAGTGGTGAAGCTGTACCGCTTCGAACAGAAGCGACTAATGAATTTGTCGTACCTAAATCAATACCAACAGCAAGTTTACTTTCATGTGGTGCCGGGCTTAGTCCCGGTTCAGCAATTTGCAATAACATGGAGCTTCCTTATCTGAGCGGTCGATTAACCAACTAATTTGTCTTCAACTCGCTCAATTTCATTCTTAAGTTTGGCAATAAATTTGAGTTTACGTACTCGATCGGTCGCTTGTTCCCAAAGGGATTCATCGAGTTCTTTTTTAACATCGAGTAGGTTTTTTTATACATTTTGCTGACCTTGTTATCAAAGTCAAACAAGTCATCTTCGGAGGTGATTTCTTCTAGTTCTTCACGTAGTTCCATTTGCTCCATCAAGAAGAGTGGATCCTGTAGTGTTCTCTGCTCACCCTTTATATCAAAACCGTTGAGCAGAAGGATATATTCAGCACGAGCAATAGGCTGCTTTAGTACCTGATAGGCATCGTTAATCTGCGCGGCTTTCTGCACGGACAACAAGCGGTCTCTTTCCGAAGCGGTAGCAAAGTTGTCAGGATGAAAAGTACGCTGCAAATCTCTAAACTTGGAAGAAATAAGGCTACCATCCAATTCATATTGGATAGGTAGCCCGAATAGTTCAAAATGATTCATTAAGATAGATTCCAATTTGCTAGGAAGATGGTTCCTAGAAACAGCAATTAGACGGTGAAGCTTTCACCACATCCACATTCGTCTTTTTTGTTTGGGTTATTAAACTGAAAGCCTTCATTTAGACCTTCTTTTACAAAGTCGAGTTCGGTACCATCAAGGTAAACTAAGCTTTTGGGATCAACAATAATCTTAACAGAGTTCATTTCGAAAACTTGATCTTCTTCATTTAACTGGTCAACAAATTCCAACACATACGCCATTCCCGAACACCCTGTTGTTTTTACCCCAAGACGCAGTCCAATACCTTTGCCTCGGTTATCAAGAAATGTTTGTACTCGGCTAGACGCCGCTTCAGTCATGGAGATGGCCATACTTCAACCTTAAATGTTTGTTCTTTACTAGGGAGGAAATTTCCTCCCTTATTTCCAGTTAATGCTAATAAATAGCTAAAGGGTTTACTGTTAAGATTCGTTACTCTTGATGCTTTTTCTTGTAATCAGAAACCGCAGCTTTAATCGCATCTTCAGCAAGAATAGAACAATGCACTTTTACTGGGGGAAGTTCCAGTTCTTCTGCAATTTCTGAGTTCTTAATCGCGGCTGCTTCATCGATACTTTTGCCTTTTACCCACTCTGTTACTAATGAGCTAGACGCAATGGCGGAACCACAACCGTAGGTTTTAAATTTAGCATCTTCGATAATACCTTCTGGTGTTACCTTAATCTGTAGTTTCATCACGTCACCACAAGCCGGTGCCCCGACCATACCACTACCGATACTTGGGTCTTCATTATCGAAAGAACCTACGTTGCGTGGATTTTCATAATGGTCGATTACTTTTTCACTATAAGCCATAATATTTTCCTCGAATCCTCTATTTCCTTGAGATTAATGATGCGCCCATTCCACTGTGCTCAAATCAACCCCTTCTTTATACATATCCCATAGAGGAGACATGTCTCGTAGCTTACTTACCGCTACACGAATTTGTTCTACTGCGTAATCAATTTCTTCTTCAGTCGTAAAGCGACCAAAAGAGAAACGTACAGAGCTATGTGCTAATTCATCGTCAAGACCAAGCGCACGTAAAACGTATGATGGCTCAAGGCTGGCGGATGTACACGCAGAACCTGATGAAACAGCAAGATCTTTTAATGCCATCAATAAAGACTCACCTTCAACAAAGGCAAAGCTGATATTAAGGTTATTCGGTAATCTTTGTTCTAAATCACCGTTAATCGTTAACGCTTCCATGTCCTTAAGGCCTGCAAGCATTCTGTCACGCATGGCTAAGCCATGGTCAAAATCTTGTTGCATCTCTTCTTTGGCAATACGGAAAGCTTCTCCCATACCAACGATTTGATGTGTCGCTAAAGTACCAGAACGGAATCCACGCTCATGACCGCCACCGTGCATTTGTGCTTCTAAACGGATGCGAGGCTTACGACGAACATACAAAGCGCCGATACCTTTCGGTCCATATACTTTGTGTGCAGAAAATGAAATCAGATCCACCTTCATTTCTTGAACATCAATGGGTAATTTACCAGCAGACTGAGCTGCATCTACGTGAAAAATTATTTTTCTTTCACGGCATAATTCGCCAATAGAGGTGATGTCTTGAATCACACCAATTTCATTGTTTACATGCATGATAGAAACCAAAACCGTATCTTCACGCAATGCTTCTGATAATTTATTTAGGTCAATAAGACCATTAGTTTCAGGCTCAAGATATGTGACTTCGAAGCCTTCACGCTCAAGCTGACGACAAGGGTCAAGAACAGCTTTGTGCTCTGTTTTACAGGTAATAATGTGCTTACCTTTCTTGCCATAAAAATGCGCAGCACCCTTAATCGCAAGGTTATCTGACTCTGTGGCACCAGAAGTAAATACTATCTCACGTGGATCCGCATTAATAAGATCTGCGATTTGCTCACGAGCGGTATCAACCGCTTCTTCTGCCTGCCAGCCGTAACGATGTGAACGAGATGCAGGGTTACCAAAATTACCATCCATCGTCATACATTGAACCATTTTCTCAGCAACTCTTGGGTCAACAGGGCACGTAGCTGAATAATCGAAATAAATAGGCAGTTTCATTTTTTAACTCCAGTAAAAAATTGCCGCTATGAGCGCGCATTTGCACTGATGGGTGCGACAGTGCTTTTTGTTTTTTGTGTATACCCATTATTAACCACCAGTTCTATCTCCTGGCGATCTGCAATCTGTAATACTTCATTGTCATTCATAAGCTGACCAAGTGTGATGTTATCTAGAAAATCACTGATTCGGTCACTTAAATCACGCCAAAGTGTATGAGTTAAACAGCGAGTGCCGCCTTGGCAACCACCTTTTCCTGCACATTTAGTCGCATCAACCGACTCATCAACGGCAGAAATAACGGTTCCAATAGAGATATCAAATGCTTCTCTCCCGAGGCGATAACCACCACCAGGACCTCTCACACTAGCAACTAAACTTGCTTTACGCAGTTTCGAGAAAAGTTGCTCTAAATACGAGAGCGAAATGCCTTGTCTCTCAGATATATCCGCTAGTGGCACCGGCCCGTCTTGGGAGTGAAGCGCAACATCTAACATTGCAGTTACTGCATATCTTCCTTTGGATGTAAGTCTCATATCACACTCTTTGTATGTCTAACATACTCAAGAGTTTTTCATACCCGACCAAAATGGTCAAGTATTTATTTGACTAATTTAGTCAGGTATTTAACCTTTTTTAAAAAATGGTTATTTTTTACCCGGCAATTGCTTTTCAACAGAGGTCAAAATACCTCTTAATATGTTGATTTCCTGTGATTCTGGTCGAGCACGATTAAATAAACGTCTCAACTTATTCATCACCATATTTGGTTTATCCTGTGCAATAAACTGGGTATCTGTTATCACTTTTTCAAGGTGTTCATAGAACATCTCTAATTCTTTGTGACGCGGGTACTCTTCTTGACGCTGTAGGTGAACACTTTGTAGACGATTAAGATGAGCAACCCTCACTTCGTAGGAGAGTGTCTGTACTGCCATTGCGAGATTCAAGGAACTGTATTCAGGATTAGCAGGAATACAAACATGGTAATGACAGGTTTGCAGCTCTTCATTTGTAAGACCAGTGCGTTCACGGCCAAATATTAAAGCAACGGGGTGGCTTTCACCTTCAATAGCAAACTTTTCGCCACATTCTCTTGGCTCAAGCATAGGCCATTCTAATGTGCGAGAACGAGCACTTGAACCAACCACCAGACCACAATCTGCAACGGCTTCTTCTAAACTATCAACAACTAGAGCATTTTGAGCGATATCTGCTGCTCCAGCAGCTAATGCTAACGTCTGAGCATCTACTTTACATTGTGGTTCAACCAATACAAGTTGACTCAAACCCATTACTTTCATTGCTCGTGCGGCAGATCCGATATTACCAGGATGAGAAGTCCCGACGAGTACTACTTTTACGTTATCTAACATACTCAAAATTGCTCTATTAAAAAATCCGAAGAATGGTAGCACAGCTCGGGTTTTCGGGAAACTGAGAGAGTGCTGCTTGGTGAAATTTTACTGTATTAATGGGCTATATTGCCAACTTGACCAACAAAGTATTATGAAACGAAACGTCGACTAGAAATAAGTTGGCGTGAATAATATTAACGCCCTCAAAACCATATCTGATTAAATCTTACTTAGCGCCAACAAAGGACAAAAAATAACCACTTCCATTTTTTAATGGCTCTGGTATACTCGCGGCCGCTTTCTGTTCTTTAACATCTGTTGGGTATAAATTTATGCATCCTATGCTAAATATCGCTATTCGCGCTGCGCGAAAAGCAGGCAATCATATTGCCAAATCACTAGAAAACGCTGAAAAAATCGAAGCTACACTTAAAGGTAGTAATGACTACGTCACTAACGTAGACAAAGAAGCTGAAGCTATCATTATCGATATCATCAAAGCGGCTTATCCTGATCACTGCGTACTCGCAGAAGAGGTCGGTGCCATTGAAGGTAAAGATAAAGGCGTACAATGGATCATAGACCCACTGGATGGCACTACTAACTTCGTAAAAGGTTTTCCTCAATTTTCAGTTTCTATTGCAGTTCGAATGAACGGCAGAACTGAAGTTGCTTGCGTTTATGACCCAATGCTAAATGAGCTATTCACTGCTCAACGTGGTTCTGGCGCACAACTAAATAACTCACGTATCCGCGTAAAACAACTTAAAGATCTTGAAGGTACGGTTTTAGGAACAGGTTTTCCATTTAAGCAAAAGCAACATTCTGAAGCTTATTTCAAAATCATGACATCTCTATTTACCGAATGTTCTGACTTCCGTCGTGCAGGATCTGCAGCGCTTGATTTATGTTATGTGGCGGCCGGTCGTATAGATGGTTTCTTCGAGCTTGGTCTTAAGCCGTGGGATATGGCAGCAGGAGAGCTTATAGCTCGTGAAGCTGGCGCGATCTTAACTGACTTTGCCGGTGGTACAAATTACATGGAATCTGGCAATGTGGTTGCATCAAGTGCCCGTGGTACTAAGAATATACTAAAGCACATCCGTGAAAACGGTAACAGTGCGATTCTAAAATAATACAGGCCATTTATACTGGCCGTTATAGCTAAAGTTTATAAGCCCTCTTCGAAAGAAGAGAGTTTTTTTATGCTCAAACTTCCCAACCTGTTAGCATATTGCTTCCATTTTTAATGATAACTTGCTACAGCAGAAAAAATATGGTCTACCATTGTAATGATATTAAGAAATAGTCGAGCTTGTAATTGCACACTATAAATACAATCAATCATTGTTCGTAAATATATGTGTCTTATGCGCTTAATTAAGAAATCAACAATAAGTACATTACAATGAATAATAAAATATCTTTAGTTTTAACATTAACTCTCTTATGCACGTCCTCATTTAGCTTTGCTTCAAAGGGCAAGATTTCGTTTACAGGAGCAATCACGGAGCCCACTTGTACAGTATCGAATTCAGTTCGAGACGCGACACTTGAGATAACCGGTTGCTATAGCTTAAGTAACAGCGTTCAGACTCGTTCGAGCTTTCCCCTTTCTGACATTAATAAAGTCGTAAACCAGTCCCCTTCTAAAGCCTCGATTTTGAATAACATGAACAAACTAACAAGCAAGCATAATATCAAAGTCAATATAACTAGGCTCGACAATGAAAATACAGTTCAACCTAGCAATAACTATATTATTGCGTTTGAATATTATTAATTATTTATTGACAGTTGAACCCATCCGCTTATTACCGCATGGTGGCCGGTTTGTGTTACGTCGAATAATACAGTCACCAAAAATTAATGCCGCTAACATTATTGTTAGCGGCATTATATTTTTGATTCTAATTTAATAAGTTACGTAACGTTTCCGTTATGGCATCTCATCAAATTCTTCGCCTTCTTTCTCTACCTGAGTTGGCATTAAATGTTCACGCTGGATACCCAGTTTCAATGCGAGCGCCGAAGCAACATAGATTGAAGAATATGTACCTACAGTAATACCTAATAGAAGCGCCAGAGCAAAACCATGAATCATCGCCCCACCTTGAGTAAACAGTGCGATAACAACGAATAACGTGGTTGCTGAGGTGATTAATGTACGACTCAGTGTTTGAGTAATCGAATTGTTCATTACTTCAACTGGTTCGCCTTTACGCATCTTACGGAAATTTTCTCGGATACGGTCAAATACAACAATGGTATCGTTAAGCGAGTAACCAACAACGGTTAATAGCGCAGCGACTATCGTTAGATCGACTTCAATTTGTAGCAAAGAGAATATACCAAGCGTAATAATCACATCGTGAGTCAGCGCTAACACAGCACCAGCGGCTAGACGCCATTCAAATCGCATCGAGACATAAATCAAGATACAGATAAGCGATACAATAATAGCTAAACCACCAGCCTCGGTTAGTTCGTCACCAACATTCGGCCCAACAAACTCGATACGGCGCATCTCAACTTGCTCACCAGTACCTAGTTTAATTGCATCCAAAATTTGGTTGCCAAGCTTCTCACCTGTTGCATCTTCACGAGGACGAAGGCGCACCAATACTTCACGAGCAGAACCAAAGTTTTGAACTGTTGCATCTCCAAAACCTTCAGCTTGTAAAGCTCCACGAATCTGTTCTAAATTCGCAGGTTGTTCAAAACCGACCTCGATTAACGTACCACCGGTAAAATCTAGTCCCCAGTTCAACCATTTGGTTGAAAGGGTACCAATAGCGGTCGCGATCATTAAAATAGATAAAACAAACGCCACTTTTGACCAACGCATAAAGTCGATCGTTTTGTCTGCTTTCATTAACTGAAACATAACTTTCCCTTAGATCGACAATTTCTTAATGCGCTTGCCACCATACATCAAGTTCACGACAGCGCGTGTTCCGATAATGGCGGTAAACATTGAGGTCAAAATACCGATAGATAGCGTAACTGCGAAACCTTTTATCGCACCCGTACCTACAGCAAATAGGATAATCGCTGTAATTAAGGTTGTGATGTTTGCATCAGCAATCGTACTTAGTGCATTTGAATAACCTTGGTGAATAGCTTGCTGAGGATTACGACCTTCTCGCAACTCTTCACGTATACGCTCGAAAATCAGTACGTTTGCATCCACCGCCATACCAACGGTCAAAACAATACCTGCAATACCCGGCAACGTCATAGTCGCCCCTGGTATCATCGACATCACACCAATAATCAATACAAGGTTTGCCATCAACGCCATGTTAGCGATTAAGCCAAACGTACGGTAGTAAATCAGAGTAAACAGCATTACGGCTACCATACCCCAGATACACGCCTGAATACCCATATCGATGTTCTGCTGCCCCATTGATGGACCAATGGTTCGCTCTTCAACAATAGAAATTGGCGCAATCAAAGCACCAGCACGAAGTAGCAACGCTAGGTTGTGAGCTTCAGCTGGTGAATCGATACCTGTGATACGGAAGTTACGCCCAAGAGCAGTTTGAATCGTCGCTTGGTTGATTACTTCTTCATGCTTAGACAAAATTACTTTGCCTTCAGCATTCTTACGACCACTGTCTTTATACTCTGCAAATACGGTAGCCATTAACTTGCCGACATTCTTTTTAGAGAATGCTGACATTTTGCTACCACCTTCACTGTCTAGTGAAATATTCACTTGAGGACGACCGTATTCATCGTTACTTGAACTTGCGTCAGTAATACTTTCGCCACCAAGAATAATGCGCTTTTTAAGTACTACTGGGCGACCATCGCGATCGGTTTTAAT
This sequence comes from Vibrio algarum, assembly GCF_028204155.1. NCBI lineage: Bacteria > Pseudomonadati > Pseudomonadota > Gammaproteobacteria > Vibrionales > Vibrionaceae > Vibrio > Vibrio algarum. The sequence continues at coordinate 3,051,780 of NZ_JAQLOI010000001.1, forward strand.
TTCACTGCCCGCAGGTGCTCGTCCACTCGCCGCTGCGGCTAAATCCGCTTTATCATCTACTTCGCGGAATTCAAGTGTTGCCGTCGCACCAAGAATTTCTTTAGCGCGCGCGGTATCTTGTACACCCGGTAATTCAACAACAATGCGACTTGCGCCTTGACGTTGAACAAGTGGTTCAGCTACACCGAGTTCGTTTACACGATTACGCAAGATAGTGATATTTTGTTCAACAGCGTAATTGCGAACTTCGGCTAAGCGTGTTTCTAAAAAAGTTGCCGTAAGGGAGAAACTACCGTTCGCTTCAGAATCAACAAAGCTCATATCCGCATGCTTTGAAGAGAGCACTTGCTTTGCCTGAGCTAATTGCTCTGCATCACGAAGTATTACTTCAACTGCTTCTTTGCCTTGTTTACGAATAGCACGATAGCGAATCTTCTCTTCTCGAAGTTCAGCACGGAAAGCTTCTTCTTGTTGCTCAATTAACTTAACCATTGCGGCGTCCATATCCACTTCCATAAGAAAGTGAACACCACCACGTAAATCTAGGCCGAGTTTCATTGGTGCAGCACCAATAGACTCAAGCCAGTCTGGCGTAGATGGAGCAAGGTTTAACGCAACAATAATATCTTTACCCAGTGCCTCGCTGACTATGTCACGCGCACTAATCTGAGTATCTGTATCGTTAAAACGAACAAAAATAGATCCATTTTCTAACGCAATGGATTTACTTGATAGACTCTTTTCATCGAGAGTTTTAGTGACAGCATCCAGCGTTGACATATCAACAGAGGCGCCACGCGCCCCTGTAATTTGAATAGCCGGATCTTCACCGTAGATATTTGGAAGGGCATATAGCGCACTGATGAGAATGGCAAACACAACCATCAGATACTTCCACAAAGGATAACGGTTCAGCACAGTAAGGACCCTTAAGCTGAATTATAGAGACTTGAGCGTACCCTTTGGCAGCACTGCAGTAACGTAGTCTTTCTTAATCGTTACTTCATTGTTGTCATTTAGGGCAATCACAAGATAATCATTGTCTTCAGAGATTTTGCTGATCTTGCCAACAATACCGCCATTAGTAAGCACTTCATCACCCTTGCCCATAGAGGACATTAGGTTTTTATGCTCTTTTGCACGCTTTGATTGCGGGCGATAAATCATGAAGTAAAAAATGGCTGCAAACATGCCGAGCATGATTATCATCTCGAAACCACCACCGGGTGCCGCACCTTCAGCTGCTGCGTGAGCCTGAGAAATGAATAAACTCATTCAAAAACGTCCTCTATTTTAAGGTTTTAATTGCTATTAGAAATTGGGGAGTAGTTTCCTTATTTCAAGGTCTACCCCTATATATTGAACTCACATTAAACGATTTTTATGCAGTCAGTGTCCATATTTGCATCTCAATCACATTAAAAATCGTCTAGTTAGAGCACTTATTTATTCAATGGCGGTACGTCTCTGTCGCGACGCGCGTAGAATTCTTCTACGAACTGTTCGAAACGGTCCTCGTCAATCGCCTTGCGAATACTCGCCATCAAACGCTGATAATAGCGTAAATTATGGATAGTATTCAGTCTTGCACCTAAGATTTCATTACAGCGATCCAGATGATGCAAATACGACTTTGAATAATTTTGACAAGTGTAACAGTCACATTCTGAATCTAGTGGTCCTGTATCCGTTTTATGTTTCGCATTACGGATCTTGATCACACCACCAGTCACAAATAGGTGTCCATTACGAGCATTTCGAGTTGGCATAACACAATCAAACATGTCGATACCGCGGCGAACGCCTTCTACTAAATCTTCAGGTTTACCAACACCCATGAGATAACGTGGCTTATCTTCAGGCAATTGAGGACACGTATGCTCTAGAACACGATGCATATCCTCTTTAGGTTCACCTACGGCCAATCCACCTACAGCATAACCGTCAAAGCCAATATTGGTTAATCCTTCGACAGAAACATCACGTAAGTCTTCAAATACGCCACCTTGGACAATACCAAACAACGCATTTGGGTTTTCTTGCTTATCAAAATGATCGCGACTGCGTTGCGCCCAACGAAGTGACATCTCCATCGACTTTTTCGCTTCGTCGTGGGTTGCTGGATAAGGAGTACATTCATCGAATATCATCACGATGTCAGAACCTAAGTCTTTTTGAATCTCCATCGACTTTTCTGCGTCCATGAAAATCTTATCACCGTTTACAGGATTGCGAAAATGGACGCCTTCTTCGGTGATCTTACGAATATCACCCAAACTAAACACCTGGAAACCACCTGAATCAGTAAGAATTGGACCGTTCCAATTCATAAAGTCATGTAAATCACCATGCATTTTCATAACTTCTTGACCTGGGCGCAACCAAAGATGGAAGGTATTACCTAGTAGTATCTCGGCACCCGTACCCTTAACTTCTTCAGGAGTCATACCTTTAACAGTACCGTAAGTACCGACAGGCATAAATGCTGGTGTTTCAACGGTGCCACGTTCAAATTGAAGTTGACCACGACGGGCATTGCCCTGCTTTTTAATTAGTTCGTATTTCACGAAACCTCCAATGTGCCAGAGAAACAGTCTGACTTATGTGTCATTTCCTAACTCGCTTATTATCAACGACTAGGAACTAAAAATTTTATTACTTCTTGTTGATAAACATCGCGTCGCCATAACTAAAAAAGCGATATTTTTGTTTTACAGCATGCTCGTAAGCAGCCATAACATTGCCATATCCCGCAAATGCGCTCACCAACATTATCAACGTTGATTCAGGCAGATGGAAGTTTGTGATAAGACAATCTATTAATTGATATTGGTAACCAGGATAAATAAATATTTCTGTATCATCAAAATAGGGTACTAACTCAGTTCCATTCTTAAGTGCACTTTGCGCAGCACTTTCTAAAGAGCGCACCGATGTTGTCCCTACAGCGATCACTCGACCACCACGGGTTTGGGTTGCCTTGATAGCATCAACGACCTGTTGAGAAACTTCAACATACTCTGCATGCATATGATGCTCAAGAATATTATCGACTTTTACTGGTTGGAAAGTACCAGCACCAACATGCAACGTCACGTATGCAAACTCGACACCTTTGGCTTGGATTTTTGCTAAAAGTTCATCGTCAAAATGCAAACCAGCCGTTGGTGCAGCTACAGCACCTGGAACTTCGTTATAAACAGTTTGATAACGTTCTTTATCGGCATCTTCGTCCGGACGGTCAATATAAGGAGGAAGCGGCATATGCCCCACTTCGTTCAAGATATCTAAAACCGCTTTGTCTGATTTAAAGCGAATTTCAAACAAGGCGTTATGACGGGCGACCATTTCAGCTTCAAATTGACCGTTTTCCCCCAAAAGAAGCTCTGTACCTGGCTTTGGCGATTTTGATGAGCGGACATGAGCAAGCACGGTATGTTCATCTAACATACGTTCAACAAGTACTTCTATCTTGCCACCACTCGCTTTACGGCCAAACATTCGAGCGGGAATTACGCGCGTATTGTTAAAGACCAGCAGGTCACCTTCTTCAACCAGTTCCAATACATTTTTGAATGTACTGTCTGTTACTTCACCAGAAACGCCGTTAAGTTGAAGCAGCCGGCTAGCTGTACGCTCGGTCATAGGATAGCGAGCAATCAATTCATTGGGTAGCTCAAAGCTGAAATCAGAAACTTGCATTGTGTTGTCTTTAACTCTATTTAACGAATAAATTTTCAGGAGCGTAGTATAGGGCGCACACCATTAATAGCAAGGCTGGCTAACAATAAATTGGACAATTTCCCATCGTATATTTATACCGCGTCTATCTACTTAAATTCTCATCAATTATGCTTTGTAAAAGTTTGTAACTGTGGCTCAAAATACTGCTACAGCTCTCAGTTAATTCTTATAAACCCTCCTATAGTTAAGAAGAATTAATATATTTTATGACACCCTATTGGAGGTCGAGATGATCAAAATTGAAGATATGATGACTCGCAACCCTCACACGCTTTTGCGGTCCCATTCCTTATCAGATGCTAAGCACTTAATGGAAAAACACGATATTCGTCATGTTCCCGTAGTCGATACAGAAAATCGGTTACTTGGCGTAGTTACTCAAAGAGATGTTCTAGCCGCGCAGGAGTCCAGTTTACAAAAAATATCCGAAGAACAGTCACATACTCTAACCACACCTTTAGATATTGCCATGCGCAAAAACGTAATGAGCGTTGACCCACACGCTGGCTTGAAAGAAAGCGCCACCTATATGCAAAAACATAAAGTTGGCTGCTTGCCTGTTGTCTTAAATCAGGAGCTAGTAGGAATTATTACAGACAGTGATTTTGTCACTATCGCTATTCACCTTCTCGAATTACAAGAAGAAGCAGAACCAGATGATAACGATTTTGCAGAGTTAGAAACGGAAGAGTACGACGACGAGTATTAATATAAAATAGCGTTGCGGTGTTAGATCCCCACTTTCGTGGGGATGACGTATTTTTTCGTGGAGATATTGAACTTTTTCGTGAAAATATTGATTATTTTCAATAAGATATATAACCTCCCCTGGAAATAATGCTACGAAGCCTTTAGCTTTAAACGCATCGCATGTAATACCGGCTCGGTATACCCACTTGGCTGTGCACATCCTTCGAATACCAGTTCACACGCAGCCTCAAAGGCGACACTCGCATCAAAATTTGGGGACATATTGTGATAACTTGGGTCTCCGGTATTTTGCTGGTCAACAATAGCCGCCATTCGCTTCATGGTTTCCATCACCTGCGCTTCGCTACATATTCCATGACGAAGCCAGTTAGCAATGTGTTGACTTGAAATCCGCAATGTCGCACGGTCTTCCATTAAACCTGTATCATTGATATCAGGTACTTTGGAACAACCGACTCCTTGATCTATCCAGCGAACCACATAACCTAAAATACCTTGCGTATTATTATCTAACTCTTTCTGAATATCTTCAGCCGTTAGCTTTTGATTACCCAATAATGGAATGGTCAGAATATCATCTACACTCGCTTGAGAGCGGTGACGTAGTTCTTCTTGTCTACTTGGCACATTAACTTGATGATAATGTAACGCATGTAATGTTGCCGCCGTAGGTGAAGGAACCCATGCTGTATTCGCTCCTGCTTGTGGGTGGCCAATTTTAGCATCCATCATTTTTGCCATATTATCTGGCTCTGGCCACATACCTTTACCTATTTGCGCTTTACCCTGTAACCCACATGCTAAGCCGACATCAACATTTTGATCTTCATAAGCACCAATCCAAGTCATGGTTTTAAGTTGTACTTTAGGAGCGAACGGACCAGCCTCCATACTAGTATGAATCTCATCACCAGTACGATCCAAGAAGCCAGTATTTATGAAGACAACGCGTTCTTGAGCCGCACGTATGCACTCTTTAAGATTAACCGAAGTACGACGCTCTTCATCCATGATCCCAATTTTAATCGTATTACGCTCTAGGCCTAGCGCATCTTCAATACGGCCAAATAATTCCGTGGTGAACGCCACTTCTTCAGGCCCATGCATTTTAGGTTTAACAATATTAATACTGTTTGCTGTCGAGTTCTGATATGGGCTATTTCCTTTTAAATCATGCATTGCAATCAATGAAGTGATCATTCCATCCATAATACCTTCAGGTATTTCATTACCATTAGAGTCCAAGATTGCAGGAGTCGTCATTAGATGGCCTACATTGCGTATAAACAACATGCTTCGACCTTTCAACGAAAGCTCTCCGCCATGTATATTTGTATAACACCGATCTTCATTCATTTTGCGAACAATGGTTTTACCATTTTTATCGAATGATTCTTGCAAGTCTCCTTTCATTAGACCAAGCCAGTTTTGATAAGCTAAGGCTTTATCTTCACCATCAACAGCCGCAACAGAATCCTCGCAGTCCATAATTGTGGTTAAAGCAGATTCGATAACAATATCTTTTACGCCTGCACTATCTAGCTTTCCAATAGGCGTTGTTGAATCAAGTTGGATTTCCAAATGCAGGTTATTGTGCTTTAAAAGTATGGCAGTGGGTGCAGATGCTTCACCTTGATAACCGATCAACTGAGAACTATCTACCAAGGTCACCTGCTCACCATTACTTAACGTGGCATTAAGCGTATTACTAACGGTATAATTTATCGTGTCGTGGTGCGATGCACCATTCAAAGGAGTTGCACTATCTAGAAATTCACGAGCATACGACACCACTTTATTTCCACGTATAGGGTTAAACTTAGTCCCTTTTTCGGCCCCCCTTCTTCGCTGATAACGTCTGTTCCGTAAAGCGCATCGTATAAGCTACCCCAACGGGCATTAGCTGCATTAAGTGCAAAGCGAGCATTCATAATAGGGACTACTAATTGTGGTCCAGCTTGCGTTGCTATTTCCGGCTCTACGTTTTTCGTCGATACCTGAAAATCTTTGCCTTGCTCAACTAAGTAACCAATCTTTTGTAAAAATTGTTTATATTCTTTCGGGTCTAGACTCTTACCTATTCGCTCTTTATGCCATTCGTCGATTTGCTTCTGCAATTCGTCTCTTTTAGTCAGTAGCATTCTATTTTTAGGAGCAAGATCGTCAAGGATCTCTTCAAACGATCGCCAAAAATCTTCGACGTTAATATCGGTACCAGGAATAATTTGCTGATTTACTAATGCGTAGAGGGTGCTATCAATCTGTAAGCCGCCCTGTTGGATGCGATTGCTCATAATATCTCTCTAGTTTTACCGATTATTGTGTGTAACTAATACTAGAGAGAGGATGATAATTTAGAAAATTTATAGTTGTTATGTTCGGTATTTTTTACATGAATACCTATAAAACAACTATTCTACATATATGCCACTCTCAAGTTCACTTGCTACGTCTTTGATCAAACGGCGCATCCACTGATGCCCCGGATTACTTTGCAATAGCGGACTCCATGCCATCTTTAGTTCAAACGGTGCAACAGGAAACGGAACCGGCTTGATCATTAGTTTGGGGTTATTCATCTGTAACTGAGCCGCTTTAGTTGGAATGGTCACAATGAGATTTGTCTCTTCTGCCATCAGTACAGCAGCCAAATAGTGACGAGTAAATACCGTGATATTGCGCGTTTTTCCAAGTCTAACTAATTCGGCATCCACCCAACCCAGTTTTTGAGAATCACTAGGGTTAACTCCAACACCAGTCCCCATGCCCGTTTTACTTATCCATACATGCTGAGCCTGAAGATACGCATCTAAGTCAAACTGCTTCGCTGCGGGGTTATCGCGGCTGAATAGGCAAGAAAAGGTGTCATGCCAGATATTCGTCTGATGAAAAGACTGAGGTATATGGTCAAAACGGTTGATAACGATGTCTACAGTACCCTGTTCTACATCCTGATAGCTAACATCACTTGGCGTCATAATATCTAGACGAACCTTAGGCGCAACCCGACTTAACCGCTTCAATAAAGCACGAATCAATGTCGATTCTGTATAGTCACTTGCCATAATACGAAACAACCGATCACTGTCTTCTGAACAAAACTCCGCTGTAGGCTGAACCGCCTTTTCAACACTAGCCAAAACATTTCGGATAATAGGCTGCAGCTTTTGCGCACGCTCTGTTGGCACCATTCCTTCGCTGGTTCGAATCAGTAGCGGATCACCGAATAGGTCACGAAGTCGTTTAAGTCCATTACTCATTGCTGGTTGTGTGATGCCAAGCTGACTTGCAGAACGAGTTACATTTCGCTCTCGAAGCAAAACATCTAAATATACCAATAAGTTGAGATCGATCCTGGAGACATTCATAAGATAAATACCGAGTATAATGGCTATAAATTAGCTAAATCATCACATAACTGTTTAAACTTTGTCCATGCCTAACCGCTAGTAACCGACCAGTTTTTTGGTCTACATCTCAACTTCATGGAACGAGGAATACCTATGTCACAAATAAATAAAGACATCGACGCTATCGGAGCTGTTAAAAATGCAGCAGGTGCTCCGTGGGATGCTATTAATCCAGAATCAGCCGCTCGTATGCGTGCTCAAAACAGATTCAAGACAGGTTTGGATATCGCACAATACACAGCAAACATTATGCGCGCTGATATGGCCGCTTATGATGAAGACCACTCTAACTACACTCAGTCTTTGGGTTGCTGGCATGGATTTATCGGTCAACAAAAGATGATTTCCGTAAAGAAACATTTTGGCGGAAAAACCGATGGACGCTATCTTTATCTATCAGGTTGGATGGTGGCGGCACTTCGTTCAGACTTTGGCCCTCTACCGGACCAATCAATGCATGAAAAAACAACTGTTGCGGGCCTAGTTGAAGAACTTTACACCTTTTTACGTCAAGCTGACGCAAGAGAGTTAGGTGGTTTATTCCGCGCATTAGACGATGCACGTGAGGCAGGCGACACTGCAAAAGAAGCCTCTATTCAAGACCAAATCGATAACCACGTCACTCATGTTGTACCCATTATCGCTGATATTGATGCTGGTTTTGGTAACGCTGAAGCAACCTACCTAATGGCTAAGCAGATGATCGAAGCAGGCGCTTGTTGCTTACAAATAGAAAACCAAGTAGCCGATGAAAAACAGTGTGGTCACCAAGACGGCAAAGTGACTGTTCCTCACGCGGACTTCCACGCGAAACTTCGTGCACTACGTTATGCATTCTTAGAGTTAGGTATTGATAACGGTATTATTGTTGCTCGTACCGATTCACAGGGTGCTGGCTTAACAAAAGAGATAGCGGTAGTTAAAGAGCCAGGTGACCAAGGTGATGTATACAATTCATACCTAGATGCAGAAGAAATTGATGTTTCTGAAATGGCGGAAGGCGATGTTTGCTTTAACCGCAATGGCAAACTCGTTCGTCCTAAGCGTCTTCCATCTGGTTTATATCAATTCCGCTCAGGTACAGGTGAAGACCGTTGTGTGTTTGACTGTATCGAAGCCATCAATGCTGGTGCTGACCTATTGTGGATTGAAACAGAGAAACCACATATCGGCCAGATTAAAGAGATGATGGATGGTGTTCGCGAGGTTCACCCTAACGCGAAGCTGGTTTACAACAACTCACCTTCGTTCAACTGGACTTTGAATTTCCGTCAACAAGCCTACGACGCTATGGTTGAAGCAGGTGAAGATGTATCTGCTTATGATCGTGATAACTTGATGAGTGTCGAATACGATGAAACAGAGCTATCTACTCGAGCTGACGATAAGATTCGTTCATTCCAAGCTGATTCATCTCGTGATGCAGGGATCTTCCACCATTTAATCACCTTGCCTACCTATCACACGGCTGCACTATCAACCGACAACTTAGCCAAAGAGTATTTTGGTGACCAAGCAATGCTAGGTTATGTAAAAGGTGTACAGAGACAAGAAATTCGCCAAGGTATTGCCTGTGTTAAACACCAAAACATGTCAGGCTCTGATATGGGTGATGACCACAAAGAATACTTTGCTGGAGAAAATGCACTAAAGGCAGGTGGTGCATTGAATACTTCTAACCAGTTCAATTAATACTGCCCTAAAACCGTCGCTTGCATAACATGTGAACGACGGTTCGACTGAACACCTGAATGAGGATGCCTACGATGACTTTAGTTCCTAATCACCTTCAAGATGCAAAACAATTACTAACGTCTGATGGTTTTGAGACGAATGATATTTGGTATCACGGCACTTCTTCTGCTTTGCTCTCTTCAATTCAGGGGCAAGGACTAAAGCGTTCAGGGGATAAAGCTTTAAACCAAGCCGCCGTCAGTACAATGGCAACGATTGGTAATACCTATACAGAATCGCAAGAACCGGTTTTTCTAACTCAGAGCAAAGAGCTGGCCTATTACTGGGCCGAACAAGCCGTGCGTAACCGAAGTGTTCGCTTTGAAGGAAACGAAGAACCTGTTGTATTAGCGATAAACTTGTCTGATAAACAGCGAACCAAAATCAAACCCGATGTTGGGGCCGCAAGCTTGTTATTAATGAAAACAGGCGAGCAATTTATGGTCCATTTAGCCTCAATTTATGAGCGCTGTGGATTTGGTGCTCCTAATATCGATTTAATAAAAGCGGATAGAATGGATTATCTCAATAAACTAGGCATGGCCTATATTAACCAAGACATTAGCCTTGCTTGTATTGAGGTTTTAACAGACGACGTAGAGTGTGCTGTTGACTAACTAACCAGACAAGATTTCAGCATTGGAAGGCCAAGCCCAACTTCCAATGCTTTTTTCATTTAAATACCACGTCCTATTCAAATAAAAACAGACCTTACATTAGTTCAGAAACCACCTCTGCGAGTTGTTCAAACGTCTCATAACGTGAAGAGCTTGGTCTCCAAACAAGGCCAATATCTCGGTAAGCTTGTTGCCCTGGGGGATCAACCACAATTAGGTTTTGGTTTTCTAGTAAGCCATGTTCAATTGCCATTTGAGGGATAAACGTTGTCCCTAACCCATTGGCTACCATCTGCACCAAAGTATGTAAACTTGTGGCGGTAAACGGGTTAATTTTTTCTTTGTCTGTTAACTTACAGGCCGATACGGCATGCTCGGTTAAACAGTGCTCATTTTCCAATAAAAACACGGATTCATTAGGTAGCTCATTATATTTTATCGGCACTCGGATAGAATCTGCCTGATTGCGGCTAATGACCATCCTAAATGGATCTTGCCCCACTACCTTACTGTGCATATTTCCAATATCCACCGGTAGAGCTAAGATCAATACGTCCATCTCTCCGTGCTTCAATGCTTCCAATAGATTCGACGTCGTGTCTTCTCTTAATAACAAGTTCAGTTGAGGGAATCGTTGGTTTACCTCTTGAACCAAATCGCATAAAAGAAACGGTGCTATGGTAGGAATACAGCCAACTCTGAGTTGACCTTGCATTGTCTCACCTTGACATAATTTCCCTAGCTCGATCAGATCCTGACCTTTAGCCAACAGTTCCTTACCATGGGTCACGACCAGTTCGCCGGCCTGAGTAAATACCAGAGGACTTTTTTTATCTTTTTTCTCATAAAGGGGACAGCCAATCATCGCTTCGAGATTTTGAATACCTTTACTCAAGGTAGATTGACTAACAAAACATTTTTGAGCAGCATCACTAAAGTGCCGTGTTTCATGGAGTGTGACGATATAGTGAAGCTGTTTTAGGCTCGGCCATTTATTCATATAGTTTATCTTTGCAACCAATTAATTTGTTGTTAAATATCTCAATAAGACGCGAAATAACCTTATCGCTTTTTTCGATTAAATCAATCTATTTAATTCGCTTTTTTAGATGCTCTATTATGTACTATAGTTTGCTTGTCGGAACAGAAACTCAAACCATCTGGTTTAAGAACATACTTATTTTTAGGAGCAAGAAAATGGTACTAGTAGGACGTCAAGCCCCAGATTTTACTTCTGCAGCTGTTTTAGGTAACGGTGAAATCGTTGATAACTTCAACTTCGCAGAATTCACTAAAGGTAAAAAGGCGGTAGTATTCTTTTACCCACTAGATTTTACTTTTGTTTGCCCATCAGAGCTGATCGCTTTTGACAAACGCTTCCAAGATTTCCAAGACAAAGGTGTTGAAGTGATCGGCGTTTCTATCGATTCTCAATTCTCTCATAACGCTTGGCGTAACACTGCAATCGCAGACGGCGGTATTGGTAAAGTTAAGTACCCACTAGCAGCAGACGTTAAACATGAAATCTGCCAAGCATACGGTATCGAGCACCCAGAAGCTGGTGTAGCTTTCCGCGCTTCTTTCCTAATTGATGACGAAGGTGTTGTTCGTCACCAAGTAGTGAACGATCTTCCACTAGGTCGTAACATCGATGAAATGTTACGCATGGTAGACGCTTTAAACTTCCACCTTGAGCACGGCGAAGTTTGTCCAGCACAATGGGAAGAAGGCAAAGCAGGTATGGACGCAACGCCAACTGGTGTTGCAGCATTCCTAGCTGAGCACGAAGACGATTTAAAATAATTACTACTAAGCCTGTCCTCAACACAGGTTTATGGTTGGAAACATAAAAGCGTAAAACGCACGCCAATCAGTTATAAAGTAATAATCAGCCCAAGATCAAAACCCGAGCGAAAGCTTGGGTTTTTTATTTGCATCAAAGACACCTCTAGACTCAAAATGTTATCCCCTCTAAACTCACATGCGCAATAATATAAAAGTAAACGAGTTTTCCATGCCATACCAAATTGAAGTCTGTATCGATAATCTAGAGTCCCTGCGCAACGCAATAGCTGGCGGAGCAACCCGTATTGAGCTCTGTTCATCCTTAGCGCTTGGTGGTTTAACGCCTAGTTATGGATTTATGAAGAGAGCAGCTTTGATTTCGACTGTTCCTATATACGCCATGATCCGACCACGTCAAGGGGATTTTCTCTATGACAATGATGATGTTGAGGCAATGTTAGAAGACATTTACGTGGCAAAAAAAGCAGGCTTACAAGGTGTTGTTTTTGGTGCTCTGAATAGCGCTGGAGATATAGATATGGAAACCAGTCGTCTGTTGGTTAAAGCTTCAAGTGGCTTAGGGGTTACTTTTCATCGAGCAATAGATCAATGCTCCGATTATCGTCTTGCCATTGAAAATATTGCTGAATTAGGATGTGAGCGAATACTCACTTCTGGTTTATCGGCTAATGCAGTTGAGGGTAAAGAGATTATAAGCTCAATGATTGATCGATCTAAAGGCCGATTCTCGGTAATGGCTGGTGCAGGTGTCACTGCTACAAATGTGGCAGATATCGTCAAATCCACCGGCGTACGTGAACTTCACTTATCCGGAAAGTCGACAAGAATGACAAAGATGGCGTTATTTTCCGACAATGCAAAAATGGGGGCAGATGGTCTGGACGATTTTAAAATTCCAGTGACCGATGCTAAACAGATCCAAGCGTTAGTCATTGCGCTCAAATCTGTTTAGAAAGATAAGTGGACTCTGGTCAATCAAGAATAATATGTGGGATGTAACGTGATAGGTCTTGAGTCACTCTTGATGTATCTTCTCGAATAGACATACCTGCAGCTTTGTCGTTTATCAACCAACTGCCGATTAAAGTATAGTTATCACCAAATTTAGGTAAAGGGTGGTAGGCTTGATAAATAACGCCCTCTTCTCCATAAGGCCCACCCGTCTCAAGTGTTTTTTTGCCTTTTTCTATAATAGAAATATTAGCTCCCTCTCGAGCGAAAAGAGGTTTAATCACATAATCACCAAGAGTACTTATTTTTTTATCGTCAGGAAAAAACGCGGGGATAAGGTTTGGGTGATGAGGGAACATTTTCCAGAGTAATGGCAATAAGGCCTTATTGCTTACGATAGATTTCCACATCGGCTCAAGCCAATTGACCTTCGCCTCTTGCAAATTAGCCGCGTACTGCTCTCTGAACATAAACTCCCACGGATAAAGCTTAAACATCCAGCGAACGGCTTGATCATTTAGATCAACAAACTCATTTTTATTGTTTAGACCAATATCTTCAGTAAAAACAAAAGAAGTCGATAAACCGGCTTCTAGCGCACAATCTTCAATATATTGCACGGTACCACGATCTTCGACACTGTCTTTACAGCAACTAAAATGCAGGGTTTGCCCAGGCTGCTGTATAGCGATCTCTTGAAACCGTTCTATTAACAATTCTTGCAGGAGATTAAATTGGTCCGCATCTCGGCGAACCTGCTGGCTATCGACCATATCTTCCAGCCATAGCCATTGCCAAAAACCAGTTTCATAGAGTGACGTTGGCGTATCAGCATTATTTTCATATAGCTTTGCCACCCCTTTTCCATCATAGGCAAAATCTAAACGAGAATATAATGATGACTCTTTTTGCTTCCATGAAGTTAGGACGTTTTCCCACATCGGTTCTGGTATTTGAAATTTTCGCAACCAATACTCATCACCAACGACTTTATCCACCACCTGTAAACACATTTGATGGAGCTCTTCTGTCGGGTCTTCAATATCTTTTTCTATTTGTTCAAGGGTAAACTGATAGTAAGCGGTTTCATCCCAGTAAGGATCTTCGTAAACCGAATGAAAACCAAAACCGTACTCTTTTGCTAACGCTTTCCAGTGTTTTCTTTCTTTAGCGTTTACCCTTAACATCGCTTAACCGCCCCAACTCTTACTTGATGATGATTTGCTACTTCCCCAACTCGATTTAGCCGAAACAGTTGAACCGAAACCGCCTCTAGACATGGTTTTCGTTGCTGTCGGTTTTGGCTTCATCTGATCTCGCCCAACCTTAACCGTCGATTTGTTGTAGCGACTTGAGCCATAATCGTATCCATCTGAACTGACCCAACGATTGTGGAAAATGCTTCCCGGATAGCGAGAAGAATACATCGGTTGAGAATAATAAGGTCGGTTATTCGTCATCATGCGGGCAAACATGTACCCCGTCATCGCTGGCATAAACCAGCTTGAGCCAGGAGCTTGAACACAGGCGTTTGCACCAAACTCTTGCGAGCACTCATTCTCGGTATTGTATTTAGGCGCAGTACGACTCGACTCTTCCAACGCATATTCGTAAGCAGCCTTACATTGCTCGGCAAAATCTGGATTATCACCAACGCAATCATCAACACCTTGATAAATAGTGGCTTCTTCACTGTCACCACACCCTGCTAACATTGCCGATACAATGGCAACTGAAAGGGAGTTTTGTGCAAAAGGACGCCACGATTTTCGCATTCGTTGTAAAGATACTTGTTTGGTTTTTTTCATCCTCACAATCTCCTTATCAGTAAGTCATGCATGCAGCGTTTAACAACCCAACAGAAACTGACGTCGCGGCCATAACAATACCTGCAGGGATCTCACCTTGCTCTATTCGTTCGGAAACCTTTGGCATAAAGGTAAAACGAACTAAAAAGAAGGCCGCTATTTGAGCCAACAAAGCAATTACACCCCAAACGGCGAAATCAACAACATTGACAGAGTTACTTGCTGCACCTGAAATCGCCAAACTATAACCAAGTATGGACCCAGCTAATGCAATCGCTGCTGAAACGTTTTTTCCATCTTTAATGAGTGCCCACTCATCGTAAGGAGTAAACCGGACATAAATCACTTTAAAAAGTAGTAAAAATGCCAATGAAATAGAAAAATAGAGCAAAAATGCCCCAACATTTCCAATAGAATCTATGAGTAATTGCATTCTAGTCCCTTAATTTATTGTTTTGTTTATTTTTGCCATCATCATTAGCCAATGACTCTAAAATCAGTTGGAGATACATCAATGCTGGTACTAAAAACGACACTTCTTTGTGGCTGATTATTTTCAATTTTCTCTTCCGCAATTATTTGCAAACCTTCAAATAATTCCGGATTAATTTCTCTTTCGTATACCATGGCAAATTGATCGGTTTCACTAACACTGCCGTCTTCGAACCATGTTTTTTCCGTCATCGCTACTGGGCGTTCATTTTCCCAAACTTTGTAGAACGTTTGCTCGTCGAGAATCTTATTAGGTTTAACCAATTCTGACGCTAACCAATGTTCCCACTGCTTGTCACTATCGATTGGTTTTGTTTCATAAAAATAAACCAGCTTCACTTCAGCCACATCCGCATCTGACTTACCATTTTGTAGCACTTGAAAATAGCCATCATCATCAGTATAGAAACGTAGCAACCTCGTTTGTCCGTCGAGTTCTACCTCTCCAACCGCTTTTATGAGTTGTGTTCGAGCCGCACCTTCTATCGTGAGATACTCTTCGATTAAACGAAATTTGAGATCATCTAACTCAATTGCACCGCCCAATCGCAAACCAAGTACTTCAGGTGAACTCGGTTTCTGAGGCTGTTGTTCTTTCTTTTTAAACCAACCAAACATGTGCACTCCTACTAAGGCCAGTTAACATCGGTAATCCGCTCATCGGAGATATAGAAAAGGGTCATCCCTTCACTAACCTCTATTTTCAAGTTGGGGTTCACTTGAAGGCCACTACCATCATTAACAGCAATTAATATGGCATCATGGGTCTGTTTAAAAAAGTGGAATAAAACCTCAAATTGCGTTGCTGGATGATTTGAAGGATAAGTAATCGAATACTGAGTCATCCCTGTCGTTGTGCTTAGCAGCTCTTGATGAAGAGAACTCGACCCCGGGTCAACTGCAGACTTAGCAAGCATTTCAACTGAAACTGATGGAATACACTCTATATTTGGACAATGCTTCTTAAGAAGATTACTTAGTTCTTCATTGTTAAAATACGCCAAAATGTGTGCATCTGAATTTTGGCCGCTAGCAAAAAGTGCCGCACTTAACGTGACATCATCTTCTGGTGTATCAATAATAATGCAGCTGGCATCCGATATGCCTGCTCGTGCCATTTCGGCGCTATCTACATAGCTAGGAACCGAGACAAACTCAATAACACCTGGTAATGGATTCTCGATTTCCGCACAGGAGCACAATACAATTGCACGACTCTTCTTTTCTTCATGCAAAAGCATGTCTAACATATTTAATGTGCGCTTTTCGTTCCAACCGAGCACCAATATATGGTTCTTCATTTTAAGGCTCCGCTTCCCCATTATTCCTTTACGCCAAGATTCCACTAGCACACTCGCCACTTGTCCGACAGCGATGGCAAACAAGCCTAACCCTGCAGGGATAATAAATAACGAGGTGACCCACTTCCCAATATCAGTAGCAGGTGAGTAATCACCATACCCCACGGTAGAAGCCGTCACGACCAAATAGTAAATAAATACACTAAATGAATTGGTAAGATCAGACTCTCCAACGAGACGAAGTAAAATCCAACTTGTTGCTATATAACTAACCAGTAAGAAAGTCAGGTTTCTTCCGGTTAACTGACCTAAGTGACGAACCGTCCATTGACGCATCGCCAACCATAACGACATATTCGTTCCCTCTTATCAAATTACTTCTAGCTACGTAGGTGACATTAATGTCCCTATTTAAATGAACCGGTATAAACCAATAAAAGCACCTTACGATGCTTTCATTGATGCTCCGTTCTTTATTTTCCAAGAATCCGAGCTAATTCATCTTCTGCTGATGATTGCCCGGAGGTAATCCCAGCATCTGCTAGTTTTTTGTCTAATGAACTGCCAGACGCTTCATCGGCAATTTCTGCCGCAGCTTCAAGCTGTGCTGATCTTTCTTCCTGACGCTTTTTAATCCTATCCAATGACTCTACAGCGGTATGCATTTTTGCATTGGCGCCTACATTGGTAGCGGAAACAGCGGACTGCGCTTTCTGAACCGCTTCATTCGCTTTAACAACGTCGACCTGCTGCTCAAGCTGACGAAGTTTGTCTTTTGCTTGAGCGATATTGGTACTCATACTCTGTGCTGATGACTTAAATTGCTCTAAATAGACGCTTTCTGCATCTTGTTCGTTTCTTAAGTTCGCCACTTTTTGTGCACATTCAAGAGCAAGTTCTTGTTGGCCTTTTTCCATAGCCAAACGGGTATGGTTCTCATATTCAGCAATGCTTTGATTAAACGCATCGACTTTATTTTGTGACATCTTGCGCTTAGCAATAATACTCACTAAAGCTTCATCTGAACGGCGTAATTCTGCTTTCGCTTCTCTGATCTCTTGGTCTAGGATGCGCAAAGCTTGATTGTCAGCAACAGCTTCAGCAGCTTCATTTGCGCCACCCTTTACGGCTGAGAATAGTTTTTTCCAAACACTCATTATTCACTCTCCACTGTTTGTCCACTATCCACTAAGTACTCTTGATATAACTCGATGAACGCTTCGACATTACGGAACAAGGTTGCCACTTCAATAATGACACTTTCTAATTTTGACTGAGATGAAAGAGAGCCAAACGCAACATAATACTCATCACCATCAATCTCATTAATACCGATTGTTGTTAACGAGAACATCTTATGGGTTTTCAGCACATATTCATTAAGTGCTTGCGGATTCTTGACGAGATCTTTGCTAAATAGAAGAACCTCGACAAGGATCTGCTCGCCCGATATGGCAAGAAAAGCGTCGATATTATCTTCATTGGTAATGACTAATGTATTTTCATTTTCTTTAACTACCCAACCGTCATGCTCTTTAAGAGCTGAGATTAGATCTGGAGATTGACAAATCATAGTTCCACCGTATCTATTAAGAAAAACCGTATGTTATTGAAATAAAAAATATATTTTAATGACAGTAAATCACAGTCTACTCATTGATATACACCCTGTCCATAGCAGAATGTGAGCTATGGAATCATTCAAATGTTACTTTTTTTCATAAGTTAAATCTAACTGTAGTCGTGTTCTCAGTTTCATTTAGCAAAACTTTTTCTTTTTCTGATACTTGCTAACATAATGATAACAACGAGGAGACTTTGTATGGCAAAAACGGATAAAAAAGTATACGAAAAAGAATTAGAAAAACTTCAAATTGAACTGGTTAAGCTGCAAAGCTGGATACAACAAGAAGGGCTCAAAGTCGTCGTTATTTTTGAAGGCCGAGACGCGGCTGGTAAAGGTGGCGTAATAAAAAGAATAACGGAAAAATTGAACCCTCGTATTTGTCGAGTCGCAGCCCTTCCTGCCCCAACAGAAAAAGAGAAAACACAATGGTATTTTCAACGCTACGTAGCGCACCTACCTGCCGCGGGCGAAATGGTTCTTTTTGACCGAAGTTGGTACAACCGTGCTGGGGTTGAGAAGGTAATGGGTTTTTGCAACGATGACCAATACGAAGAATTTTTACGATCCTGCCCTGAATTTGAACGCATGCTAAGCCGTTCTGGCATTATACTTTTAAAATATTGGTTTTCGGTCTCCGATGAAGAACAAGAAAAACGCTTCTTAGAAAGAATCAACACCCCGATCAAACGCTGGAAATTCAGCCCTATGGATCTGGAGTCTCGAAGTCGTTGGGCTGAATATTCTGAAGCAAAGGATAAAATGTTTAATTACACCGACACTAAGCAATGTCCATGGTGGGTCGTTGAGTCAGATGATAAGAAACGAGCAAGACTTAACTGTATCAGCCACTTACTGTCTAGTATTGAATACCATGACATTATATTCCCTGAAATTGAACTCCCCGAAATAAACAAAGAAGGTTATATAAGAGCGCCTATCGAAGAGCAATCTTATGTACCGGAATATTTAGAAAAGTAGATATTATTTGATGTGCTCATATATATCATCTTCATCGAGATGACGCACATCTTTGCCTTTCACAAAATAGATTATGTATTCACAAATATTCTGACAACGATCACCGACACGTTCAATAGCTCTTGCAGACCACATAACTTGTAAAATACTAGGAATGTTTTTCGGATTTTCCATCATATTTTTGGTCAATTGTGCAATCACGGCTTTGTATTCTATATCCAGATTATTATCGAGCTTATACACATCGGCTGCCGCATCGACATCCATCCGAGCAAAAGCATCAAGAACTTGATGCAACATAGCGATAGCTTGACGGCTTAATGTCTCTAAAGACACATGATAGTGTTTATGCTTGGTTGACGGTGTTTCTAGCGCTACTCGTGCGATTCGAGCTGCCACATCACCAATACGCTCTAAATCGGTAATCGTTTTAATAATCGCCATAACCAAGCGTAAATCTTTCGCTGTAGGCTGCCGTTTAGCGATGATCAGAGTGCAAGCTTCATCAATAGAAACTTCCATCGCATTTACCTTATGGTCGTCATGTATTACTTTTTGCGCTAACTCCATGTCTTCTTTGTTTAGTGCTTGCATCGAGTAGGATAGCTGCTGCTCCACCAATCCCCCCATGGTTAAAACATGGGTTCGAATGGATTCGAGTTCTACATTAAACTGCCCAGAAATGTGACGACCAAAGTGCATTATTTACCTTTTAAGTTAGCGATTTGATGTAAGTTAGCGATTTCATCTTATTTTTATTCTACGTAAACAGTTTAACCATATCGACCGGTAATGTAATCCTCAGTACGCTTTTTCGTAGGAGAGGTAAATATCGAGTCTGTATCGCTGTACTCAATCAGTTTGCCTAAATGAACAAACGCAGTATGGTCACTCACTCTCGCTGCTTGCTGCATATTATGAGTGACAATGACTACTGTGTACTTGGTCTTTAGATCGTTGATTAATTCTTCAATGGTTAATGTAGATATCGGGTCCAATGCTGATGTTGGCTCATCTAATAATAGCACTTCAGGTTCTATGGCTATCGCTCTTGCGATAACTAATCGTTGCTGCTGACCACCTGAAAGTCCAAATGCATTCTCATGCAGTCTGTCTTTTACTTCATCCCATAGAGCGGCAGCACGTAATGAACTTTCCACTGCATCATCTAGCGTTCTTGCGGTTTTAACACCTTTCAGTCTAAGGCCATAAACCACATTTTCGTAAATAGATTTGGGGAAAGGATTCGGTCTCTGAAAAACCATACCAACACGTCGTCTTAACGTAGCAACATCGACATCGTCTTGATAAACATTTTTACCATGTAAATAAACACTTCCGTCGACTCGACATCCTTCAACGAGATCATTCATCCGGTTAATACAGCGTAAGAGCGTAGATTTCCCACATCCCGATGGTCCAATAAACGCGGTTACTTTCCCTTTAGGAATTCGCATTGAAATATCGCTAAGCGCCCGACTATTTCTATAGTGCAGATTTAATTTCTCTATAGAGATAGCCGTATCTTTATCGGATAAATTTTGCACATCTAAAGGTGGCTCATAGCCTAATGTTGAACTGACTGAAAACATGATTAATCTTGTCCTAAAACACGGTATTTTTCTCGCAAATTATTACGAATATTAATGGCCGTTAAATTAAGCCCAACAACAACCATAACAAGCAAAAAGGAGGTTGCATATACTAGTGGCCTAGCCGCTTCAATATTTGGAGTCTGGAAACCGACATCATATATATGATAACCAAGGTGCATGAATTTACGTTCAAGATGCACGAATGGGTAGTGACTATCAACTGGTAGGCTTGGCGCTAATTTAGCCACGCCAACGAGCATAAGCGGAGCAACCTCTCCTGCGGCTCGTGCCACGGCTAAGATCAATCCAGTAATGATGGCTGGACTAGCCAGAGGTAACACTATTCTCCATAACGTTTCGAACTGTGTTGCGCCTAGCGCATAAGAACCATCTCTCACAGATAAAGGAATGCGTCCTAACCCTTCCTCTGTAGAGACGATAACAACAGGTAATGTAAGCAGTGCTAACGTTAATGCTGACCAAAGTATTCCGGGTGTACCAAATGTTGGTGTCGGCAGTTTATCCGCATAAAAAAACTCATCTATAGAACCACCAATGCTATAAACAAAGAAGCCAAGTCCAAATACACCATAAACAATGGAAGGAACGCCGGCAAGGTTGATAACCGCAACTCGAATGATGCGAGTTAGTGCGTTATTTTCTGCGTATTCATGTAAGTAAACGGCAGCCAACACTCCTAATGGAGTAACGATAATGGACATCATTAGAACCAAGAAAACCGTACCAAATATCGCAGGAAAAACACCACCTTCTGAATTCGCTTCTCTGGGATCATCTAATAGAAATTTTAGGGCTTGATTTGCCCAGTGCACAGTTTTTTCAAAATAGGTCATATCATTAGGATACCAAGCATCCAGAATGTCGATTAAAGGTATCTGATGAATACTACCGGACATTTCTTCCACGACTAAATATTCACTTTTTAGCTTAGAACGTATTTGAGCTAATTTAGACTCCGCCTCCGAGATAAGTGATTCTAACGCTTTCTTTTTTTCATCGTACTCATCCAAATAAGCTGGTGTTAGCTTCCCATTAAACTCTACTTTTCTTTTTTGAAGCCTTATCTGGCTAAGCTCCCAACCAATTTCACGAACTTCAACATTGAGAATACGATCCATCTCTACTCGTAATGCGTCCGCAAAATCAACACCATATCTCAAATGAGACCTTACATCCGAGCTATATCGACCGTGTTCAGTGACGTACTCTACTGGCCGACCAAAAAAAGAACCGTTTTGAATTCTCTCTAAAACAACCCACTCTTTTGGGTGTTCTGGCTCTGACAAATTAGGTTCTAATACTGCGATAAAATCGAGCGGATATAATTCTCTGTTAGCAATTTTAATACTGAGTTGTTCTACGCTTCCATCTTCAATTATCTGCTCTGGCAAGTTTTCTTGTCCGTGAGAAAGCCTTGAAACCGGTATTGTGGCACGCTGATAAACCTGACCTACAATTTGATTACCGTTTTCGTTTGTCCATACAGATAAAGGCATAGGCCAAAAATAAACCAAACCTTTCCAGCCAATCAATAATAGCAGGCCGAAAACAGATATCAGACTAACGCTGACTGCTCCACCTGTAAGCCAAATCCAAGGCTTTCCTGATTTTATCCACTGAAAAAGCACGTTTATTTTATTCCTATGATTTCTAACGATTTGAATCTAAACAACTACATGGATACTTTTCTCAGCGAGAAAGCTGTTATATAGCGCTGTATCAATTTAACCAAAACCTACATCGAACTGTATTTATCTTTAAGTCTTTGCCTGACTAACTCAGCGAGAGAATTAACTGCAAAAGTGAAGATAAATAAAATAAGTGCAGCCAAAAATAGAACGCGATAATGCGTATCGCCCACTTCTGTTTCCGGCATTTCAACCGCGATAGTTGCGGAAAGACTTCTCATCCCTTCAAAGATACTAAAGTCCATAATTGGTGTATTACCTGTCGCCATAAGCACGATCATCGTTTCACCTACTGCTCGACCGAGGCCTATCATTATCGCTGAGAATATACCCGGACTCGCGGTAAGTAGCACCACATATAATAACGTTTGCCATTGCGTGGCTCCTAATGCCAGTGAACCATCTGAAAGATGTTTTGGCACAGAAAAAATCGCATCTTCGGCAATGGTAAATATTGTTGGTATAACGGCAAAACCCATTGCGATACCAACAACCAACGCATTCCTCTGATCGTAATTTATCCCATGGTCAGCAAGGAACACTCGAACATCGCCTTCAAATAACCAACGTTCAATATGAACTGAATAGACAATGCTGCAATAACTCACGATGAGGATGACAGGAATAAGGACAATGACATGCCAACCAACTGGTAGCTCACGCATTATCTTTTTCGGAATTATCCCCCAAAGTAAACTCATTACTATCGCTGATACGGGCAACATAATGAGTAGCACCACCACTCCTGTAAGGTAGGTTTCCACTATAGGAGCCAACCACAATCCAGCGAGAAAACCAATAATCACGGTTGGAAGTGCTTCCATAATTTCTATCGATGGCTTAACGACTTTTCTCATTGAAGATGACATGAAATAGGCCGTGTAGATTGCCCCAAACACGGCTAACGGTACAGAAAACAGCATTGCATAGAAAGTCGCCTTCAACGTACCAAATGCAATCGGAACCAAGCTAAACTTGGCTTCGAAGTCATCGCTAGCGGAAGTTGACTGCCAGACGTATTGAGGTTCTGGATAGCTTTCATACCAAACTTCTCTCCAGATAGAGGAAAAGGTAACTTCTGGATGCGCGTTTTTCAGTTCATGAATGAATAGTTTGTCGTCATTAAGGCCAATGAGATAGCTTTCATTATTAGACATCGCAACGGCATCTGGTAAGTTCGAATAAACTTGGCCTGAAAAAAGTTGATTCTCACTCGTCGAATAAAAACTTTGCATTAAACCGTTGTCTGTAAAACTGTAAAATCCTTTACGATAGGTGTCTGTCAAAAGAATTTGATTACCTTCTCTCAACGAAAACTCTCGAATTTTAGTCAGTACTCGTTCACCACTTTTTAGCACATCAAACCATTGTGAAACGGTATTGTCTCTGTGTGTAACAAGTATTGAGTGCGCTCCAGAAAGCAGATTGATTTGCTTAACAGCTTTGTTGACATTTCCACGAGATAAATCGACAAATTCTCTGGCTTGAAAGTCATTTTTAACGAGCTGAGCTATCATCAATCCATCTTCCGATATAAGGAACAACTGTTTTCCGTCCGGAGAAACATTCAGTTGATCGATACGAGAAGGTAATACTGGCAAATTCAGTTTATCTACTTGCCATGTTAACTCGGCGGATTCTGGATGATTTTGTTGACTTACTCTAACCGCATTTACCTCACCAGAAGCGGATACTGCGACAAAGATGCCAACATCATCTTGAACAGAAAAGGCAAACTGTTTTATCGGGTTTCGTTTATCATCAACGACTATCGGATTTCCGTCATTAAAAACCTTTAGATTAGGAGTAAGAATGCGTCCGTCTCCGGTGAACGACACGTTATATCTAGGTTTTACAGCGAGAACCTCTCCGATACTATTTGAATAACCATACCACCCTTGAGATTGAGCACTTTTTGCGAATGCGACTGGTTTTTTAAGAATACTAGTCGTCAATAATGTTTTAGCCACACCTTCTTCAAATCCAATATATTTCAGTTGACCCGTATCATCGAAAACAAACGCATTTTCGCCATAATCTCCAACACCGATACCGATCGTTTTATTCTGTTGTTGATAGTTATAGTCGGATTTTAGGTTTACTTCTGCACTTGAGAATACCGGCAGGACCATAGAGACAAGATAGAAAAAAATAAGAAGAATAGCTGCAAGGATACCAATGCCACCACTTTTCACGATAATACGAGCTAGGCGATCTTTAAGGTATCGAACCTTGTCTCGTTCATTTAATGAAAACTCGGCGTTTGCCATGGCGAAATTTATCCTTTTTATCAGCGTCTCAATAATATTTCGTTTACGTGACAGTTACATTACAATGAGTATGTAGATAACTGAAAAATGTCAGCAATAATCAAAGTAGGCAGCATTGAAATAATTATGTAACAAAAAGGGCCTACCTTTCACTATCTATTTTTCCCTGTTTTAGGGTTCACCGGTAAAAACACCCTTAATATTTGTCGGAAGGTATCATGAGTGCAGAAAAACTTTATATCGATAAAGAGTTGAGTTGGCTATCATTTAACGAACGTGTATTACAAGAAGCAGCAGATAAAAACGTACCGTTAATAGAACGTATTCGTTTTTTAGGTATCTATTCAAATAATTTCGATGAATTTTACAAAGTCCGTTTTTCTGATGTAAAACGAAGAATCCTTATTGCTCAAGAACGCGGAAACCAAGATGATGGTAAAAACCTCCTTGCGAAGATGCAATCCAAAGCGGCTCAACTAGAAAAAGACTTTGACGAATTATACAACGAATTACTCTTAGAAATGGCTCGTCGCCGTATATTTTTAGTCAACGAAACCCAATTAAGCGAACCGCAAGAAAAATGGATAAGAAAGTACTTCAAAGAAGAGGTATTACCCCATATATCCCCTCTCATAATGACTGAAGATATAGACGTACTGTCATTCTTAAAGGATGAATACGCCTACCTAACCGTTGAAATGAGGAAGAAAAAGAAAAAAGACAAAGCGCAATATGCTCTTATCGAGATCCCAACGGATCAATTACCTCGTTTTGTTATGGTTCCCGAACAAAAAGGGAAGCGTCGTAAAACTATCATCTTACTCGACAATATCATTCGTTACTGCCTAGATGACATCTTCCAAGGCTTCTTTGAGTATGAAGAGTTGCACTGCTACTCAATGAAGATGACTCGTGATGCAGAATATGACTTAGGGTTCGAAGTTGAACATAGCTTGTTAGAGCAAATGTCCGAAGGTGTCGCACAGCGTTTAACCGCTATGCCTGTACGCTTTGTCTATGAGCGAGATATGCCCAAAGAGATGCTTTATTTCTTGTGTGAGGCACTTAAAATATCTAACTATGACAGTCTGATAGCGGGTGGCCGTTACCATAACTTCAAAGATTTTATTGGCTTCCCAAATGTAGGTAGAGATTATCTAGAAAACAAACCTCTGCCACCACTTACCTGCGCAGATTTTGAAGGCTATAACAACAGTTTTGAAGCAATAAAAGCCAAAGATATCCTGTTGCATTACCCCTACCATACCTTCGATCATGTCGCAGAATTAGTTCGCCAAGCCTCTTTTGACCCTAAGGTTCGTGGTATTAAAATTAATATCTATCGCGTAGCTAAACACTCCAAACTTATGAACTCACTGATTGATGCTGTTCACAGTGGTAAAGATGTAACGGTTGTAGTGGAGCTTCAAGCGCGCTTCGATGAAGAAGCGAATATCGAATGGTCCAAAGTATTAACCGACGCTGGAGTTCACGTTCAGTTTGGTGCTCCCGGCCTTAAGATACATTCAAAATTATTGCTGATCTCTCGCCGAGAAGATGGTGAGATTGTTCGCTACGCCCACGTAGGTACAGGTAACTTTCATGAAAAAACAGCTCGTATCTATACCGACTTTGCGTTGTTAACCGCAGACAAAGACATCGTCGAAGAAGTACGCAACGTATTTGGCTACATTGAAAACCCTTATCGCCCGGTTAAATTCAATCACTTAATTGTCTCTCCTCGTAATTCCAGAAGTCGACTTTATAAATTGATTGACCAAGAAATTGCAAACCAGAAACTGGGTAAAAAAACAGGTATTACACTTAAGGTTAACAACTTAGTGGACAAAGGATTAATCAGCAAACTGTATGGCGCGAGCGCGGCAGGTGTAAAAATAAAGATGATAATTCGCGGTATGTGCTCGCTTGTTCCTGGAGTAGAGGGAATTAGTGACAATATTGAAATCATTAGTATCGTAGATCGCTTCTTAGAGCATCCACGAGTAATAATCTGTGAAAACGACGGCGACCCATCCGTTCACATCTCTTCTGCAGATTGGATGACACGTAACATTGATTATCGGATAGAAGTTACGGTCCCTGTGCGTGATGAAAGGCTTAAGCAACGTATTATAGATATAATCAATATTCAATTCACAGATACGATGAAAGCTCGTATTATCGATAGCAATATGAGTAACAATTATGTTTCTCGTGGTAATCGGAAGAAGATCCGCTCTCAACTGGCTATATATGATTATATTAAGCACGTTGAAAAACAGACCAGAAAAGACAATGAGACACTTTTAGAAGATGAATGAAAAAATAGACCTTCAAAGACGTAGAGTGGCAGCAATCGATTTAGGTTCAAACAGCTTTCATATGGTTGTTGCGCATATTGTTGGAGAAGATCTACAAATCGTGAGTCGTCACAAGCAACGTGTGCGGCTTGCTTCTGGTTTAAACCCGAAAGACAAGCTACTTAATGAAGAGTCTATCGTTCGAGGCTTAGAATGCCTGACGATGTTTGCAGAACGTCTACAAGGGTTTAAACCCGAGAATGTCCGAATTGCAGCAACCCACACATTAAGACAAGCACGAAATGCCAACATTTTTATGCGCCGAGCCCGAGAAGTACTGCCCTTTCCGATAGAAATCATTTCAGGTGTTGAGGAGGCTCGTCTTATTTACGCCGGCGTTGCTCATACCCAACCAGAATCAAAAAGTAAACTCGTCATTGATATTGGTGGTGGTAGCACAGAAATGATCATCGGCCAAGAATTCGAGCCAGAATTAGTTAATAGCACACTAATGGGTTGTGTCAGTTTTACGAATCAATTTTTTGCCAATGGAAAGCTATCTAAAGGCAACTTCGCTCACGCTAGCATCGCTAGCCAACAAAGATTTGAGTCACTTGTTAAACCTTATCGCAAAAAGGGCTGGGAAGCTGCCATTGGATCATCAGGCACGATTAAAGCAATACGGGAAGTGTTAATTGGCCTAGGTTTTGAAGATGGTGTGATTACTCAAAAACGTCTCGTGAAGCTTATTGATACGCTTTGTGCATTTGATTCTATCGACGACATTGATCTTCAAGGTTTAACCATCGAACGTAAGCCCGTGTTTGCAGCAGGTGTTGCTATCCTTGAATCTATCGTTACTGGCCTTGGTATTAAAGAACTGCATTTTTCCGACGGGGCATTACGTGAAGGTTTGTTATACGAAATGGAAGAACGCTTTGAGCGTTCAGATATTCGTATGCGAACCACAGAGTATCTTGCTCGAAAACACATCG
Source organism: Vibrio algarum (assembly GCF_028204155.1). Classification (NCBI taxonomy): domain Bacteria; kingdom Pseudomonadati; phylum Pseudomonadota; class Gammaproteobacteria; order Vibrionales; family Vibrionaceae; genus Vibrio; species Vibrio algarum. Next base: position 3,079,828 of record NZ_JAQLOI010000001.1, read on the forward strand.
TCGATTTAAATCATGCCGACAGAGTGAGAAAACAAGCGATTAGCTTTTTAAAACAAGTTTCTTCTGAAACAGGAATCAAGAAAAGTGGTGAACTCGCCTCTTTACTTGGTTGGGGTGCTCTTTTGCATGAAGTGGGACTGAGTATCAGCTACCAAGGGCTTCATCGTCACTCTAGTTATATATTGCAACACACAACAATGCCTGGATTTAACCAAGAGCAGCAACTTGTACTTGCCACTCTCGCTCGCTTTCAGCGCAAATCGCTTAAACTGCAAGAGATGCAAGAGTTTAATCTATTCAAAAAGAAACAGATTATTCAACTGATTCGAATTTTGCGCCTTGCCATTGTATTGAATGGTCAACGCAACGAAGAAGGCCTACCAGAGCTAACACTCAACATCAAAAATGATGACCATTGGAAAATCGAGTGTGAAGATATAGATTGGCTCGAAAACAACAAACTCCTTCAAGCCGACTTGAAAACAGAAAGTGATTTTTGGCAGAAAGTGGATTGGAAGATTAGTTTTTAATCATTATAAGCCAATTCTCTTCAACTCATCATCTGCTAACTCCGCAGATATAGCGACATAACCGTCTTTTTCGACGACTGCCTGTCCCTGCTTTGAATATATAAATCGGATAAATTCTGTTTCAATCAGTGACAACCGTTTACTTGGATGTTTATTAATATACACATATAGGAAACGGGATAACGGATATTCACCACTTAAAATCGTTTCTTCATTGGCGTCTACATAGTTATTACCATCCACAGAAATAGGCAGACGTTTTGCGTTTGAAACTCGATATCCTACTCCTGAATAACCTATAGTATTTATTCCTGACGCAACAGCTTGCACTACCGACGCAGATCCTGGTAATTCATTTACGTTCCGTTTGAAATCGCCACCACATAAGGCCGTTTTTTTAAAATAACCATAAGTGCCTGAAACAGAGTTTCTACCAAATAACTGGATTCGACGTTTGGCCCATTCACTCGTAACACCTAACTGGAACCAAGATTCCTTAGAAACATTACTACCACAACGTAATGTAGAAGAAAAAATACTATCGATCTGAGCAAAGGTTAGTCCCTCGATAGGGTTATCTTTATGGACAAAAATTCCGATCGCATCGATAGCTATTTTTAATTCAGTTGGTTTGTATCCATGTTCCCGTTCAAATGCTTCTAGCTCTTTAAGGCGCATAGGTCTACTCATAGGGCCAAATTGCGCCGTACCTTCGGTGAGGGCTGGCGATGCAGTAGACGACCCAGAAGCCTGAACCTGAACATTAACATTGGGATAATAGGTTTTGAATGCTTCTCCCCATAAAGAGAGCATACTTGCTAAGGTATCAGAGCCTATCGAGGTCAAGTTTCCAGATAGGCCAGACACTTTATTATAATTAGGTAGATCTTTTGCTGACGTTTGAAAGCTTGTACAAACCAAGCTTACGACTATAAATAAGATACGGACTATAGATGGCTTAATAACAACTCTCATATATAAGATGAAATCCTATGTCACTATCAGTCTTTTGGGCAACACAAAAGAAAACTGGCTGCCGACGCCTACTTCGCTGCTAATATCCAGAGCTGAATCATGATGACTTAGTGCATGCTTCACTATCGCCAAGCCAAGTCCACTTCCACCCGTTTCACGGGATCGCGCTTTATCAACTCGATAAAAACGTTCTGTCAGTCGCACTATATGCTGAGGCTCTATCCCTTCACCACTATCTTCAACGTCTAGATGCGCACCCATATTGGTTTGATACCACTTAACGTGCACATCCGCCCCGTCTTGTGTGTACTTAACTGCGTTATAAACTAAGTTCGATATTGCGCTCCTCAACTGATCTTCATCACCAAGAACTTTTAGATTTAAATCAATATCGAACACAAACTTATGCCCTCTCTCACCACTAAGTGCTTGTGCTTCTTTTTCCAATACAGCAAGCATAGACGGAACATCAACGACCTCATCGAGATCATGCATCGGGGCCGCTTCTATCTTCGATAGTGTAAGAAGCTGATTGACTAGCCCATTCATTCTGTTTAATTGCTCGGTCATCACGCCATGAGCTTTCGGCCACATTGGTCCAATAAGCATATCTTGATCTTCTGTCATCTCAAGATACCCCTGTAGAACTGTCATTGGCGTTCTTAGCTCGTGCGAAACGTTGGCAAAAAAATTACGGCGCATGCCTTCTAATTGATTCAATTGAGTGACATCACGTACTACCATCAAATGCTCGCCTTCTGTATACGGCACGATACGAAGCTCGAGCATACGTTCAACATTTAGTGGTGACCGCATTTCAAGTGGTTCAGAAAAATCGTTTTTACCTAAGTATTTGATAAAATCGGGCGTCCTGACTAAGTTTGAAATCGGCTGACCTGAATCATCTGGCCAACGAAAACCCAATAGGTGTTGAGCAAGCTTATTGCACCAAACGATATTCCCTTCACTGCGAAAAACCACAACTGCATCGGGAAGTGATTCCGCACCATTTCTGAAGCGACGAATCAAATTCGTCAACTCTTTGCGTTTTTTTCGTTGTCTTTGACCTAAACGATAAATACCGTTAAACAACCCTTCCCAATGACCGGTACCAGAAGGTGGTGTGAGGCGTTTTTCATCCCACAACCAAGCGGATAATCGTATTTGATTATGAAAGTGCCATAAAAGCTGAATTGCCGTGGCAGCTAAAAGCAACCACGGCATATATCCAAACAACCAGCCAATCATAACCCATGGTGTGTAAAAAAAGCTAGTGACCAGACTAGCTTTTTCCATGTTAACTTTTCTACCATCTATTTATCCGAGAGCACCTATTGATTCGAAAATAGCCCTTTACGCTTTCGTTGAGAAACGATAACCAGCGCCGCGCACTGTTTGTACTAGTTTATCGTGACCAGCACCTTCAAGTGCTTTACGCAAACGGCGAATATGAACATCGACCGTTCTATCTTCAACGTAAACATTAGTACCCCAAACGTTATTAAGTAGCTGCTCGCGGCTATAAACTCTTTCTTGATGAGTCATGAAGAAATGCAGCATCTTAAATTCAGTTGGTCCCATGTCCACAGCAGCATCATCAACCGTTACGCGGTGTGAAACAGGATCTAATTTAAGCCCCTGAACATCGATAACATCTTCTAACGCCGTTGGCGATACTCGACGAATCACGGCTTTCAGCCTAGCCACTAATTCTTTTGGCGAAAAAGGTTTCGTAATATAATCATCAGCACCAACTTCTAGGCCCCGAACTTTATCTTCTTCTTCTCCGCGAGCAGTAAGCATCACAACAGGAATATGACGAGTAAGCTCTTCACGTTTAAGATGTTTAATTAGATTGATACCTGAACCACCAGGTAGCATCCAATCAAGTAATATGAGATCTGGGTATGGTTCACACAGTTTATTGAGGGCAGCGTCATAATCTTCTGCCTCTACTGCTTGATAACCCTTTTGCTCAAGAACAAAACACAACATTTCTCGTATTGGTGCTTCATCTTCAACAACCAGAATCCTTCTAGACATAATTAAACAACCTTTAAGTTTTAATCAACGCTATGCATTATCTTCACTAAGTATGACACTTTTGTGACCTTTGCAAACTATTTTTCACATAACTGTCTCATCATCGTCACATCATCAAGTCATCTTAAAATACAAGACCCTAGCAACGATTATAAATCCATACATTGCATTTTTTAGTCACAATAGAGTTTCTTGGTATAAAGCACTCAACAAATTTAAATTAATCCCCTATCATGTGTCGCCTAAATTTAAGATAAGAGAATGACTATGTGGTTTAAAAATTGTCTGGTATATCGCTTCAACCGTGATATTGAATTTGATGTAGAGCAGTTAGAGAAGCAACTAGAAGAGTTTCGCTTCACACCGTGCAGCAGCCAAGATAAAAGTAAATTTGGCTGGACCAATGTAATGGGTAAATTCGGTGACATGCTTACTCATGTATCAGAGAACCGTATTCTTATCTGTGCAAAAAAAGAAGATAAAATGCTTCCCGCTTCTGTTATCAATGAATCGATGGCAGAAAAAGTAGAGGCAATGGAACTAGAAGAGGGGCGACCCCTTAAGAAAAAAGAAAAAGATAATATCAAAGAAGATATTGTTGTTGACCTACTCCCGCGAGCGTTCAGCAAAAGTCAGTTTACTAATGTTTTAATTCTACCGAATGAACAGTTAATCGTTGTTGATGCAAGTAGCTTCAACAAAGCAGAAGACGTATTAGCCCTACTACGTAAGAGTATAGGTAGCCTACCCGTTGTCCCTGCTATTCCAGAGCAACCAATTGAAAACTTAATGACCGAATGGGTAAAAACAGGCGATACCCCGCAAGGCATCACCATGCTAGATGAGGCAGAATTACAATCTCTTCAAGAAGATGGCGGCATCATTCGATGTAAAAAATTGGAACTCAGTTCGGAAGAGATCATCAACCACATTCAAGCTAATAAAATCGTAACTAAGTTGGCTTTAAACTGGCAGGAGCATATCGATTTCGTTTTAGCTGATGATTGCAGTATCAAGCGTTTAAAATTTAATGAAGAACTAAAAGATCAAAATGAAGATATACCAAGAGAAGACCGTGCAGCACGATTTGATGCTGACTTCTCTTTGATGAGTTCCGAATTAGCAAGCTTCTTACCTAATCTTTATAAAGAGTTAGGTGGGCTAGCAAATAATACTACGTCATAGTTTTAGCGTGACATTATGGTCACATAAAGACGCTGATGTTTGCCATTTTGTCTGCTAATTTTTTCATTTCCTTGAAAAATGAACTTTTGACCTTATTCAATCCCCACTCTCGTGGGGATTTTTGAAAACGCTTAGCGACCTTTTCGCATTTGTTCTGTCCATATTTAAAACCTACCCTCTAGGATTTTACTCACTTTTCGCGTAATATTCGCGCTCCCAATTATTGTGCTATTTAGTAGTGCAATTCTGACTTGTAATCAGACTAGAGAATTAAATATGTTTAAACCAGAATTACTGTCTCCTGCTGGCAGTTTAAAGAACATGCGTTATGCATTCGCCTATGGTGCTGATGCAGTGTACGCAGGACAACCACGCTATAGCCTTCGTGTTCGCAATAACGAATTCAATCATGAGAACCTAAAAATCGGTATTAATGAGGCTCATGCACAGGGTAAAAAGCTCTATGTGGTATGCAATATTCAACCTCATAACTCAAAGCTAAAAACTTTCATTCGAGATTTGAAGCCGGTTGTTGAGATGGGTCCTGATGCATTAATAATGTCTGATCCTGGTTTAATCATGATGGTTCGGGAATCCTTTCCAGATATCGCTATTCACTTATCGGTGCAAGCGAATGCCGTAAACTGGGCTACCGTTAAGTTTTGGTCTAGCCAAGGCGTTGAAAGAGTTATTCTTTCAAGAGAACTTTCTCTAGAAGAAATTGAAGAAATTCGCGAACACTGCCCAGAAACCGAGCTAGAAATTTTTGTCCACGGCGCACTTTGTATGGCGTACTCTGGCCGTTGCTTACTCTCTGGTTACATCAATAAACGAGATCCTAACCAGGGTACTTGTACTAATGCTTGTCGTTGGGAGTACAACGTAGAAAAAGCAGAAGAGAACGATTCAGGACAGATCGTTGAAATCCAAGAAGTATCTGAGCGTCCAGATAACACTTTGGGGCTTGGTAAACCAATAGACGATGTTGTTCTACTTTCAGAAAGTAATCGCCCTGAAGAAAAAATGGCCGCATTTGAAGATGAACACGGCACATACATCATGAACTCAAAAGACCTGCGTGCCGTCCAGCATGTGGAGCGCTTGACCAAAATGGGCGTACATTCTCTTAAGATAGAAGGACGTACTAAGTCTTTTTACTACTGCGCTCGCACTGCTCAGGTTTATCGTAAGGCTATAGACGATGCTATCGAAGGAAAACCTTTTGATGCAAACCTTTTAGGCACACTGGAAAACCTCGCTCATCGTGGTTATACGGAAGGCTTCTTACGTCGCCATACTCACGATACCTATCAGAACTACGAGTACGGTTATTCTATTTCAGATACACAACAATTTGTTGGTGAATTCACAGGCAAACGCCGCGGTGAGCTAGCTGAAGTTGAAGTTAAAAATAAATTTTTGGTAGGTGATCGATTAGAGTTAATGACACCAAATGGAAACGTTAACTTTACACTTGAGATCATGGAAAACCGGAAATCTGAATCCATTGAAGATGCAAAAGGCAATGGACATTTTGTTTTCATCCCTGTACCTGAAGATCTAGACCTAGAATATGCACTGCTAATGAGAAATTTTAGCAATGGCGGCGATACAAGAAACCCTAACGGCAAGTAATTTTATGTAAACGTTATCACGAAGTAAGGCTTGTTTTTTGATAAGCCTTATTGTTTTGGTGAATATCCGAAATTTTTTGTTGTCATCTGGTTATGAATTATGCATATTAATAACCATGTCAACTACGTGACAGCTTTCTTTTAAATGGATTTAATCAAATTTAAACTAGAAACTGTAAATCTAAATTATGAATAATATCTACAAAATCGAAACGTATTGTGAAGCAAGTAAAGATCAACTGGCTGATTTAATTATCAAATCTGGCAGTCAGTGTATCATTCGCGGCTGGGCTCTGATTACCGATCATGTATTTAATGAATCAGAGACCAAAAAAGCACTGCACCTTGTGGCTCGTATAACAGATAGCTTAACCGATGATGACCTATATTCATGGTCCGCTGCGAGTAAGCAAGCAGCCTAAATAATTCCCTGTGTACTACCTATTTTTCGCCTACCACGCCTGTGGTACACTTCCTGCCACTCTAAATTTAGGCTCCGATGCGCTTGCTTGCCCTGCATAGGGACTTCGTTAGGCGTATGTATCGCTACCAAGGTAATTATTAATGGCTTTGTTAATTCAAGACACTTGCATCAACTGTGATATGTGTGAACCCGAGTGCCCTAATTCGGCTATTTCTATGGGTGACGAGATTTATGAGATTGATCCAGACCTTTGTACAGAATGCAAAGGTCATTATGATACGCCAACCTGTCAATCTGTTTGCCCTATCACAAAATGTATCATCACTGATCCTATGCACATAGAAAGTGAAGGGGAACTTTTAGAAAAATTCGTTATCATTCAGGGCCTGGCTTAATTAAAAAGTAATTCTTGCCTCACAACCACCATCAGCGAGATTTTCTAATACGAACTCCCACGAGAAACGACGACACAAGTGATCAACGATAAGTAACCCCATTCCATGTCCTTGTTCGTCATAGCTCTCAGTTAACCCATTACCTTCATCTCGAACAGACAGTTTTTGCTCTGTCATATTAATACTAATTTTACCTTTATTTGTTGCTGCTATGGCATTTCGGATAAGATTCCCGACCACCATATTAAGTACAGCGTCACTCGCTTTGATCTGTGGGCTACCTTGGATATTGACAGATAGGTCAAGCTGCTTTTCAATCGCTTGAGCTGAGTTTTGCTCTACTATTTTCTGGATTTCCTCTGCTTCTAGAAAACGTACTGGTGCTTCATCGCGGCTTCTTTCGTAACGAACTAAGCTAAGCAAAGCATCAACCATAGTACTCATCTGATAGGTAGCATCACTAATACGGGTAATTTGTCTTTCTTGAAATTCATTTTTTTCAGTTCGAGATAATAATTTGGTAGAACCTTGCATCACAGTTAATGGGGTTCTGAGTTCGTGACTAGCGTAACGAGCGAACGCCTGTTCTCTCTGAATGAGTGATTTTATTTCAGAACGATAACTATTAAGCTCATTCGTTAGCATTTGAAATTCTATAGCTGAGCTATCCGATACTGCGAACTCCTGACTAATATCACCTCGTCTTGTTTCCAATTGTTGTGTTAACTGGTTAATCGGCTCGATCAACCGTTGAGAAAGCTTGTAGAGCAACGCACCAAAGGAGAGCATCAATAAAGCTATCCAAACTAATACCTTTGAAATAGCATGCCCCCTTTCTTCTACCGTAAACTCCACTTGATCTATCTCCGACTCGAGAAGAATAGGGAGAGATACACCTTTATCAGTATAACTGCTTAAATAGAGCATTCGAGAATAAGAACTGTCTTTAGTTTCACCTAAATAGTAATTTTTTCCTTCGATATATTTTGTAAGATCCGGAGGTACTAGAGAAAGATCATTGTACGCGACGGTCAATATATCCAACCTGATTTTGCCTTTTTCTCCTGATAAGAACCGTTCTATGGCTAAATCTCTATCAAAAAGTATTCGTCTTTCACCAACACGATCCTCAGACCACTCTAATGCCACACTAAAAATGGCATAGCAGAAAAAACCAACAGTGATAGACACACCTACAAAGAACATCGCTAGGCGTCCAGCCATACTTTGGGTACTAATAAAAAGCTTTTTTTCACTATCCACTCTCCAACCTAAAGCCAACCTTAGGTACTGTAATCAAGAGCGCCGTTTCAAACGGTTTATCTAGTTGATTTCTAAGCTGATAGATATGACTCCGCAATACATCATTATTAGGTTCATCTTCTTGCCAGAGTTGGTAGGCAATTTGGTTGCGTGTTACTACTTCGGGTGCTTTTAAACAGAGCAACTCTAAAATTGTATAGGTGGTAGGGTTAAGTGCTAAAAGTTTATCGTCTCGAAAGGCTCGGTGAGTTTTTTGGTCAATGGTCACCTTTCCGTAGGTAAGCTTACTACTGGCAACCTTGCCTTTGTAGCGTCGTAAAAGTGCTTCCATTCGAGCGTTTAAAATATCAAGGTCAAATGGTTTGGTAAGATAATCATCAGCTCCATGTTGGAAGCCTTTTAACTGATCATCTCTACTATCTAGCGCGGTAAGCATAAGTATTGGTGTATTTCTTCCTGCTTCTCGCAGTTTATTGCAAACCGTTAAACCATCCATACGTGGCAGCATTAAATCGAGCAAGATAATGTCAAAATCATTCTCCTGAGCAAGTTTTAAACCTAGCTCCCCGTTATCGGCATAATCCAGCTCCATCTCCATGCTTTCAAAGTAGTCAAAAAGCATACCTGCAATTTCACGATTATCTTCAACCAGTAAAACTCTCTTCATCTTATTTCACCTTATTACCATGAAGACAGGATCGCCTATTTGATGTGAAAAATATGTCGACAACATCTCTTTCACACTACGTATTTTATATTGCTTGCTGTTGTTTACTATAGAGCGGTTAATCATGAACACATCTTCGATTCGTACTATCAGGCGAGCCAAAATAACCCAGAAAACAGACGCAAACGTCACGCTATCTGTCATCGTACCATTTTATAACGAGCAAGACGTACTCCCAAAGTTCCACCGCCGTCTGACCGCTACATTAGATGATTTGCTCCTTCAAAGTGAAATTATCTACATTGATGATGGCAGTACAGATAAGAGTCGGAGCATAGTTGAATCTTTTTCACTCAGTTCTAGTTTAGTTCGTTGTATTTCTTTAAGCCGAAATTTTGGTAAGGAATCGGCCATGAGTGCAGGACTAAAGTACAGCCAAGGTGAAGCGATTATTGTGATTGATGCTGATTTACAAGATCCGCCCGAACTCATTCCAAACCTAATCGACAAGTGGCTTGAAGGTTATGACATTGTCAACATGCGGCGCAGCGATCGTTTAGGTGAAAGTTGGTTAAAACGTTTCTCTGCTGCTTGTTTCTATAAACTATTGAACAGTATTGCAAAACTGGAAGTGCCCGAAAACGTAGGTGATTTTCGCTTACTAAACCGAGAAGTTGTCGATCATATCAATCAACTTCCGGAGCGAAATCGCTACATGAAAGGTATTTTTTCATGGCCCGGATTTAAACAGACAAGTATTTCATTCCAACGTGACGCTCGTTTCTGCGGTGAAACCAAATGGAATTATTTAAAACTACTAGGGTTAGCAGTAGATGGAATTACTTCTTTTTCTATTCGGCCATTACGCATAGCAACCATTGCAGGTGCTTTAACCGCTTTGTCCGCTTTCATTTATGGTTCCTTCATCGTTATAAAAACAGTTTTTATTGGTGACCCTGTTTCCGGTTATCCATCGATTATGGTTATTCAACTTGCACTTGGAGGTATTCAATTACTCTGTATCGGGTTAATGGGTGAGTACATTGGGAGAATATTTATCGAAACGAAACAGAGGCCTCTCTACTTGATCCAATCCATTCATGAACAACCAACAAAAAAACAAATCGTAAAACTAGGACACACTGCGTGAATATCAACAAACATCACTTATGGCTACTCTTCGGCTTTGCGCTTCTTCTACGCCTTGTTTCTTTAGCAACCTACCCATTAATGGATACCACTGAAGCCCGTTATGGCGAAATGGCTCGATTAATGGTTGAAACTGGAAACTGGCTTACTCCTCAATTTGATTATGGTGTACCGTTTTGGGGTAAACCCCTCTTTTCACATGGATGAGTGCTTTAGGGATAAAGATATTTGGTTTAAGCGAGTTCTCAGTCCGCTTTCCTCATTGGTTAGCTGGTATATTCACCATCATTTTGATTGCACTCTTTGCAAAAAAATCCGGCATAAATGCACTAGTCGCCAGTACAGTAATTGCTACTTGCGGTATTTTTTCGATAGCAGCTGGCGCGGTGATGACCGATATGGCATTGACGCTTTCAATAACCATGACCATGCTTGGGTTTTACTATTGCTGGTTAGCAAACACGGATAAAGCAAAACGATGGGGGTATCTATTTTTCTTCGGACTTGCTTGTGGGTTATTGGCAAAGGGACCAGTTGCTCTAATAATAACCGGAATCGCAGTTTTCCATTGGTTAGCATTGCAGCATGGGATTATCGGAGCCTTTACTGAGTTTAATCGTCGCTTTCCTACAGTAACTGGCATAGCCCTTATGCTATCAATCTCGTTACCTTGGTATATTTTAGCGGAGATGGCTACACCTGGATTTCTTGATTACTTTATCGTTGGCGAACACTTCAAGCGTTTTTTTGTGAGTGGCTGGGAAGGTGACTTATACGGTTCTGCTCACGATGAACCTAGAGGGATGATCTGGTTATTCTGGCTACAATCAGCCCTTCCGTGGTCAATCGTATTACCCATTTTGTTCTGGGTACGCAGAAGACAAGACCGCCAAATTAATGCTGCTCACAAAGGCTTAACTAGCTTCCTATTCATGTGGTTATTATCCCCACTCGTTTTGTTTACCATGGCTGGTAATATACTGCCGGCATACGTTCTACCAGGCATTCCTGCTTTAGGGTTACTGGTAGCTTCACTCGTCAACAAAAAAGATTTCAGGTGGTTGTCTGGCACTGCTTGTATCTTGCCAGCGTTATTGATGATAGCAATATTAGTATTAAATTTAGGGAAAGCTGACGAAAAAAGCGACCGTATTATTTTTAGTAAGATCACTAGAAACGAGCCTGTTTTCTATGTCGGCAATCGTCCCTTTTCTGGTCAGTTTTATAGTAACGGTAAAGCGAAGCTACTCAATTCAATTAACATGTTATCGGGGTTAAATATCTACTATTTAATTGGCAATGCCAGTGATGTAGAACCTTTACTAGTTAAACATAACTTAAGTTGCGCGACTAACTTTATCGCAAAATCTCAGCGAGCTCTTTACTATTGCCAGGTGACCGATGAACAAAGTTAAGTTAGTTAAGTTTGCTTTAGTTGGAGGTATCGGTTTTATTGCCGACACGACAATATTTATCTTACTTTACCAACTGATAGGGATAGATATATTACAAGCAAGAGTTCTCGCATTTGTGGTTGCAGCAACCACAACTTGGTGTGGTAATCGTTGCTTTACTTTTTCTAATCGTCCCCTCAAAAACAGATTCGCACAGTGGATAAAATTCGTTACCGTTGCCTGTATTTCTGCTTTACCTAACTTTCTAGTCTTCAAACTAGTAGCAAACCAAATAGGAAGCTATTTTTTAGGTGTCTATATTGCATTAGCGATAGGCGTATTAGTAGGCATGATGAGTAACTATTTGTTAAGTGAACGCTGGGTATTCGCCGAATAAGTCATAACTAGCCCTAACGAAAAGACGTTGGGGCTATGATGATCTAAGTACTATTCGGTTCTCGCTAGTAAGATTGACTTTGCTATTTTTTAGGCCACGACTATAAACGGTGACTTTATTTCTACCAGTGACTTTGGAGTGGTACATCGCCTTGTCAGCCCTAGAGAGGACAAACTTGATGCTATCATCCGTTGTTCTCATCTGCGACACACCTATACTCACTGTTACGTTAACGGAATAATCCTCAACTTCACACGAAGCAGATGAGATAGATTCTCTAATTCTTTCTGCAATCTCTAACGCTTTGTCTTCACCAGTATGCGCTAAAATAATAGCGAACTCTTCTCCACCAATTCGACCGAGGTAATCGACTTCGCGAACCTCTAGCTGACATAGTTTCGCGACATGCTTAATAACTTCGTCACCAGATTGATGCCCTAATTGGTCATTTATAGCCTTGAATCGATCGATATCCAACATAAGGAAAGACACGTCCACATGATACCTTCTGAACTTTTTAAGTTCTTTTGCAAGATAAGACATGAACGCCCGCCTGTTCGACACCCCTGTCATCTCGTCCGTTTCAGACAGTTTTTTTAACTGCTTTTCTAAATAGTAGCGCTGGGTAATATTACGAGCCATCCAAACCACCGTTCGTTCACCGTTTTCTGTAATCGGTAGCGGTTTGATGGTGCCTTCAAACCATAATTCTTCTGGTGGCATAACTTCAGCAGGTAACTTGATCATATTTTGATTAGCGAAGTGGTACTTAACTACTTGAGTTGCGTTTTCTGCGAGCGCTTTAGTTATATAGGATAGAAATTGCGCTGCCATTTCAGGAGGAGCGACATCGTTTAAAGAGTGACCAATAAATGGTTTACAATCAAATCCGGTCGCATTTTCCTCTCCTCCATACACATCGATATATATACCTGATTCAGAGAAAATAAATACGTGGTCTGGAAGTGAGTCTAAAACCTTATAGTAGCGTTCTTTTAATCTATCGTTGCTATCCATGCGTCTACAACTGCTTAGAAGTCATCTTATCAGTATACATGAGGATTACATCAAAAATGCAATAGTGTGCACAACACTAGACAGCGACTCAATAAAATATTTAAAGAGTTATCGGCAAAGATCATTCTAATATCTCCCACACTTTGATTGGAACGAACAGGTATTCGCGTCAGGTAATGGTGTTCGCTATTATTCAGCTCAAATTCATTGTGACATATCACTTGGAGCCTTTTTATGGTGAAACAACGATAAATCCTCATCGTTGATCGCAATCGCCTCATCAAATAGCACAAGGTTTCTTCCCTTGTCTTTCGCAGCATATAATTGCTTATCGGACTTGACAAATGAGGTATCCAATAAACGCTGAACCTCCTCAAAAGATATTGAATCTTTCATCGCGACTATAGGCACTGCACCAATCGAAATAGTTACTATGTCATAAGGGGGGTTATTGATATGAGGAATATTAAGAACAGCAACACTTTGATTAATATCCCTGACTCTTTTATTTAGCAGGGTTTCATCATCACCAGATAAAATAAACACAAACTCTTCACCGCCTAACCGGCAACCTAGTTCATGAGGCAAAATAATATCATTCATGGAATTAGCCACTGCAGTTAACGCATTGTCACCCACTGTATGACCATAGGTATCATTGAAAGGCTTAAAATTGTCGATATCACATAATACAAAATAAACAAAATCTCCGTTTTGCAATGCGCTTTGCATCATAAGCGCGGCTTGATTCTGATATTTATACCGAGAACCTAACCCTGTAAGAGGATCTGTTTCAGTCTGGTTATGTAGCACCCTTAATTGATTTTTGATTCTTGTAATGAGGCTTGAGTAAGATCGTGCTAAATCGCCAATTTCATCTTGTCTTCTTAATTCAGAAATTTGAGATTGATCGATTTTTTCGACATCTTCTTTCATTAAAACAGATAAGTTTTTTAAAGGACTGACAAGCCAAAGCGTGACAATATAAATCAACATTGTCGATATTAATAAAGCTAAAATAGCCTCTTTAACAACATCGAATAATAGATTATTTCTAATTGTCGTTAACTGGCTGGCATCAATGACAGCCCAAACTCCTCCTTTATTTTTGTTCCTAAGATCAACCAAAATATGGAGCAATTCGTTATCTTCATCTAAAAAGTACTTATCTCTCTCAATATTCGGTGGTCTTTCTGGGATAGTAAGAGATTGAAGCTCCAGACTTTCTCTTAAACCAATGAGTTCTACCTTTGCTTTGTTCACTAAATAATTTAATTTTTTCAGCCTAATTTTTTCACTGGTAGCCGTACTACTTAATTTTTCTTCAAGCACAACCAGTTGTTTTTCGAGATCTTCTATATCCGTGCTGGTAACGTCCAATCGCCATGCTTTATTTATATCTACCAAATATCTAACTTGAACATTATGACTGGAGTAATCGCTGACTCCAGATATTTCAGCAAACATGAGGTTGGGGATCGCTTTAAGATTGTCTGTTGTTGAACGCATTAACAGATTCGCATAATTGCGCCCTGCAACGGAAACGGACAAAAATGTCGCATAAGAAGATAGATGACTGGCTGACAATCCAGCCATGTTTTCTACTTTAACATTCCATTCATTGTGGTAACGAGAAAATGACATGCCTAAAATGATTGAAACGACAAGACCAAGATGCGAAATAAATAGCATCTGATTTATCGTCAACCAACCAAACAGTTTATTGCTCAAGTTTAACTACTTATCTTTATAGGTATCTAAAACCGGCTCTGCACACGTACCATTTTTGCATATGTCTTTGTAGGTTGTGTGGCAATTTTCACAAAACTGAGGTTCTAAACTAGGATGCATTGCTGTGTTGTCATTACCATTTCTGTCATAGCTACCATAAATTGCCATACCACCGATATGTTCAGTTACCCAAACAATCCCTTGAATTTCAGAAACGGCTACTACTGTAGGGCCGTCAGTGTATGGCCCATGCGTTTTGTATTGATCCAGTTTCTCTGGGTTCACGCGAATCGTCAAAGGAGAGCCACGCCCTTCATTAATCCAACTATAAGCTCGCACAGATTCTTGAATAAACAACGAAGTATCGGCTGGCAAAACAGTGTCTGCCGGGAGGTTCATAGACTCTTTAACTATAGGCCAGTTTTCCCATCCTTTTGGATAACTAGCCATCGAGGCTGCGTAAGACCCCATCGAACCCAGTAGAGTAAACACCATCAATACCAGAGATATAATCTTATGTATCGAAAACTGCATTTGCATCCTTAGCCTTAATCAGCAACATGTGCGATTGACAATTAAACTACAATTATAGAACCGTTAAGTATATCCCTAACTTTAGTATAATTCATCATACAATTAACGAGGTGAATGGTAACTATGAGCTCGATCTTACCTTTGACCTGTATTCAAAAGAAATATTCTTGTTCAAGAAATTAAGTGTTTACCCTGAGAAATTATTGGAGTCGTATATTAGAATAGATGCTATAGACGGGAAAAAACCCAACGTCGTATTGGACTATATTTAAGAATAAACAGATAATTGTAGGAAATGAGTCAAACTTATGGGTACTATAAGAGTCATGTAACAAACATCCTAACCTTATAAGCATTGATCACTTGATTCTCCATATTAGGACAATAGGGTCAGATATAATTAGTTTCATAAACAAAAAGGCCACTCCGAAGTGTGTCCATTTTTTGCATTGAATATGCCATTGTAGTGGCTGGGGTAGAGAGATTCGCCCCCATCACGCGGATTTGGAACTCCCTTGGTCTAGTTAGTCATTCTTATTTACATAAATTGTATTTCACTCTACAAAATATCAAACTTAATATGATTAATAAAAAGTGACCTAATGATTAATCTTCTTATTTAGAAATCAAAAAACCTAATACAAACTCATTTTATCAATTCCACTAACTTCATAGCACCTAATATTGAGGGATGATGAGAATCAAAATATAGAGGTTGCCCTCCCTTCACTGCATAACAATTTTTTTCATCACAAAAAACATCCTTTGATTTCAATAAGTGAACATTATCAGGATAGGTAGAGTTGTCAAAATGACTAATAATATATTTATTTCTTTCCTCATACCATGCGACTTTAGTTCCTAATATGTCATCAGTTGAAATTCCTTTTCTAAAGGAAATGGCAACCAACTTATCTATATTTTCTTGTAACTCCGGTATAGGATAAAATACGTATACATTTTCTTTGGTTGAAGATAATGTATTAATTAATTCATCTATATTCTTAGTCATTCTAATTACTTCATCAGTTATTACATCATCACTATGTAGAGGGTAATCCACTGCCCCTCCAAAAAGCATATAGGTAAACCTATGACTAAATGTTACATTTTTAATTTCATTACTATTTAATATATAATCTACCGTTTCGTTATACCATTTAGAGCACCTGCTGAAACCTTCAACCTCTTTGTATGACGGCCTACAACCAGAAAAACTAAAATGCTTTAAACCAATATTATCAACTTTCAATTTTTCAGCTAATGCATATGCAATTTCTGTTGAATGACTATCTCCAAAAACCGCCCACGTTATTTTATCTCCAAAATATTCACAAGACTTAGCTGGTTTTTGATACTGATCGATATGGCATTTATCTCGATATGGACTTGGCTTTGTATTATAAGTAATATATTGATATTCAGGAGGGGCTAGTTTGATAAAACCATCTTCTATATAAGTTACCACACCGACTGAACTAACAACCAAATAAATATAAATTGGCTTACATTTTAAGTAACTAAATAAACTGGAGAATTCATTTCTAAATCTTATTTTCTCAATGTACTTATTACTCAAAAAACCAAGAAAGACGGATAATAAAATACCAAGATAAGTGAAAGCCTCGTTTAATGAAAAATAATAAATGGCAACAACAAAAGGCCAATGCCATAAATAAATAGAGTATGACCAAGCACCTAACTTTTGAAATACGATATTACTAGTAATAAAGCTATCGTCTCGTTGGGCCTGAATTATTAAGAATGCACCGAGAACAGGGAATACAGCTAAATAACCAGGCCAAGGATTATCTTTTGAAATAAAGATGTAAGAGACAATAATTAGAGCCAAACCAAGCCATTCTAGCAACTTCTTCCTGTCTTCTTTTAAAACTATCGGGTAAAGGTAAGCCACACCACCAATCATCATCTCCCAAGCTCTTGTTGGTAATAGGTAGTATGCAGGATTAGGCCATTTGTAGGTAGCTACAACACAGAAGATAGTGCTTAATAGTGTTCCCAATAGTATTGTTACCTTCATCATTTTTACTGACATACACTTTCGCATAGCGACAAGTATTATTGGATATATTATATAAAACTGCCATTCAGCAGATAATGACCAAGTGTGTAATAACCATTTTTCGTGTGATGATGCATCGAAGTACCCAGATTCCCTCCAATAGATAAAATTAGACAAAAATCCCATACTACTGGCTACGTGCTTACCTAATGTTTTGTAATCCAACGGCGTTAAATAAAGCCAACCAAATACAAGTAAAAACATACAAAGCACGGCTAACGCAGGAATAATCCGATTTGCGCGTGCGACATAAAACTGCAAAATAGAAAAGTTTTCTTGCTCTATTCCTTTGAATATTATCCCTGTCATTAAAAAACCAGAAATAACAAAAAACACGTCTACCCCTGCAAATCCGCCTGGCATCCAAGATGCATTAAAGTGAAATAGCACAACAGCGATAACAGCTATAGCCCTCAATCCATTGATATCTTTCCTAAATTGCAAAATATGCCACCTACTAACTTAGAATAATGAGAATAATACAATCAATTATCCACGATTCAATTACTTAAATCCAACAAGAAAGTAACGCATTAAATTTATTAGAACGAACCAAAAAGAATTGATATCTAAATTAATAGCAAGATATTGTTAGATACATAAAGAAATACAATTACCTTTTAATCACGGCCACTATCGGTTTACACCAATTTAAGTAAAAATATGATCTGATTGAAGCTTCCCAAACCAACCTAATATCGAAATGGATAACTTCATTAATATCGGCTTCAAAAAAACTGGCTAACCAACAAAAATCCATCAAAATGAAGATACGATAATTGGCTCTTTCTCACTTCAAAGATGGATACTCAAGAACTCAGATAGCTAAATTTCTCAAAGTAAACAGAACCTGTGTGAACAAATGGGTTCAAGTTTTTCTGGATGAAGGATTCGAAGGTTTACAAGAAAAACCACGGACTGGAAGACCAGCATTTTTGACATTGGAGCAACGTGAGCAACTCAGCCAATACATCAAAGCAGAAGCTGAAAACTCATCAGGTGGTCGACTGACTGGCAGTGATATACACGCTTACATCATTGATAATTTCGGCAAGCACTACCACCCAAACTCTATCTACTACTTGCTCGAACATATGGGCTTTTCTTGGATAACTTCACGCTCAAAAGACCCTAAACAATCGCCACAAGCTCAGGACGATTTTAAAAAATTCAAAATTGAAACGATCCTCAAGGTACCTTGTCACATTGGGCTTGAGCACGTAGATGTCTGGTTTCAAGATGAAGCTAGATTCGCCCAACAAAACACAACAACTCACCTGTGGGCAGAGCGAGGAACTCGGCCTCGAGTAGTGAAACAGCAGCAATTTGAATACGCCTATTTATTTGGTTCAGTTTGCCCCGCAAGAGATATCGGTGAGGCAATAGCCGTCCCTTGGGTCAATAAAGATATTATGATTGAACACTTGAAACAGGTATTTGAGATGACCCAAAGTGGGCGTCATGCAGTGGTAATAAAGGATGGTACCGGATGGCATACCGAAGATATCGTTAACCGATTCGATAATGTCAGTATCATCAAACTTCCGCCATGTTCCCCAGAGTTGAATCCCATCGAGCAAGTTTGGAGCTGGCTACGGCAACACTATCTTGCCAACCAAAGTTTTGAGAACTATGACGATATTGTTTCCCAAATATGTACTGCATGGAATAGCTTTTTAGAAAGCTCAAAGAGAGTCATGAAAATGTGTTCTAGAAGTTGGATTAATCTGATCAGTTAATTTTCCGGAATGGTATTAATCTACAGACGTAAAAAAGCCGCTTAATAAGCGGCTTTTAATTTGCATAGATATGCAATTGTAATGGCAGGGGTGGAGAGATTCGAACTCCCAACACGCGGATTTGGAATCCGCTGCTCTGCCAATTGGAGCTACACCCCTAAAACTGATTCTATTTCCTCTTTAAGAAGAAATGGCGGAGTGGACGGGACTCGAACCCGCGACCCCCGGCGTGACAGGCCGGTATTCTAACCAACTGAACTACCACTCCACATGGTATTCTTACATTAACAAAGTCTGACTTAGATGCTTTGTTAATTTTTGCTTCTATCTTTTTCTAAAAAAGATAAAAACGAATAAGAGCCTGGCGATGTCCTACTCTCACATGGGGAAACCCCACACTACCATCGGCGCTATTGCGTTTCACTTCTGAGTTCGGCATGGAATCAGGTGGGTCCACAATGCTATGGTCGCCAAGCAAAATCTTAAAATTCGAAAAGCCAACAAAAATATAAGTTCTTCACACATTCAATGTTCTTCATTGAGTCCACAAAACCCCTTGGGTGTTGTATGGTTAAGCCTCACGGGCAATTAGTACAGGTTAGCTCAACGCCTCACAACGCTTACACACCCTGCCTATCAACGTTCTAGTCTCGAACAACCCTTTAGGACACTTAAAGTGCCAGGGAAGACTCATCTCAGGGCTCGCTTCGCGCTTAGATGCTTTCAGCGCTTATCGATTCCGAACTTAGCTACCGGGCAATGCCATTGGCATGACAACCCGAACACCAGAGGTTCGTCCACTCCGGTCCTCTCGTACTAGGAGCAGCCCCCTTCAATCTTCCAACGCCCACGGCAGATAGGGACCGAACTGTCTCACGACGTTCTAAACCCAGCTCGCGTACCACTTTAAATGGCGAACAGCCATACCCTTGGGACCGACTTCAGCCCCAGGATGTGATGAGCCGACATCGAGGTGCCAAACACCGCCGTCGATATGAACTCTTGGGCGGTATCAGCCTGTTATCCCCGGAGTACCTTTTATCCGTTGAGCGATGGCCCTTCCATTCAGAACCACCGGATCACTATGACCTGCTTTCGCACCTGCTCGAATTGTCATTCTCGCAGTCAAGCGGGCTTATGCCATTGCACTAACCACACGATGTCCAACCGTGTTTAGCCCACCTTCGTGCTCCTCCGTTACTCTTTGGGAGGAGACCGCCCCAGTCAAACTACCCACCAGGCACTGTCCTCACCCCAGATTATGGGGCTAAGTTAGAACATCAAGCATACAAGGGTGGTATTTCAAGGTCGACTCCACTCCATCTAGCGACGAAGTTTCAAAGTCTCCCACCTATCCTACACATGTAGGGTCAATGTTCAGTGCCAAGCTGTAGTAAAGGTTCACGGGGTCTTTCCGTCTAGCCGCGGGTACACTGCATCTTCACAGCGATTTCAATTTCACTGAGTCTCGGGTGGAGACAGCGTGGCCATCATTACGCCATTCGTGCAGGTCGGAACTTACCCGACAAGGAATTTCGCTACCTTAGGACCGTTATAGTTACGGCCGCCGTTTACCGGGGCTTCGATCAAGAGCTTCGTCCTAAGACTAACCCCATCAATTAACCTTCCGGCACCGGGCAGGCGTCACACCGTATACGTCATCTTACGATTTTGCACAGTGCTGTGTTTTTAATAAACAGTTGCAGCCACCTGGTATCTGCGACTCCCGATAGCTCCATCCGCTAGGGATTTCACCGTCAAGAGCGTACCTTCTCCCGAAGTTACGGTACCATTTTGCCTAGTTCCTTCACCCGAGTTCTCTCAAGCGCCTTGGTATTCTCTACCCGACCACCTGTGTCGGTTTGGGGTACGATTTCTTATAATCTGAAGCTTAGAGGCTTTTCCTGGAAGTATGGCATCAATGACTTCACCACCGTAGTGGCTCGACATCGGGTCTCAGCCTAACAATTTCCCGGATTTACCTAAGAAATTAGCCTACACCCTTGAACCTGGACAACCATCGCCAGGCCCACCTAGCCTTCTCCGTCCCCCCATCGCAATTATAAGAAGTACGGGAATATTAACCCGTTTCCCATCGACTACGCCTTTCGGCCTCGCCTTAGGGGTCGACTTACCCTGCCCCGATTAACGTTGGACAGGAACCCTTGGTCTTCCGGCGTGGGGGTTTTTCACCCCCATTATCGTTACTCATGTCAGCATTCGCACTTCTGATACCTCCAGCAAACCTTACAGTTCACCTTCAACGGCTTACAGAACGCTCCCCTACCCAACATAATAAATTATGTTGCCGCAGCTTCGGTGTATAGCTTAGCCCCGTTACATCTTCCGCGCAGGCCGACTCGACCAGTGAGCTATTACGCTTTCTTTAAATGATGGCTGCTTCTAAGCCAACATCCTGGCTGTCTGAGCCTTCCCACATCGTTTCCCACTTAGCTATACTTTGGGACCTTAGCTGGCGGTCTGGGTTGTTTCCCTCTCCACGACGGACGTTAGCACCCGCCGTGTGTCTCCCGGATAGTACTTACTGGTATTCGGAGTTTGCAAAGGGTTGGTAAGTCGGGATGACCCCCTAGCCTTAACAGTGCTCTACCCCCAGTAGTATTCGTCCGAGGCGCTACCTAAATAGCTTTCGGGGAGAACCAGCTATCTCCAGGTTTGATTGGCCTTTCACCCCTAGCCACAAGTCATCCGCTAATTTTTCAACATTAGTCGGTTCGGTCCTCCAGTTGATGTTACTCAACCTTCAACCTGCCCATGGCTAGATCACCTGGTTTCGGGTCTATACCTAGCAACTCGACGCCCAGTTAAGACTCGGTTTCCCTACGGCTCCCCTATACGGTTAACCTTGCTACTAAATATAAGTCGCTGACCCATTATACAAAAGGTACGCAGTCACAGGACGCAATGCCTGCTCCTACTGCTTGTACGTACACGGTTTCAGGTTCTATTTCACTCCCCTCACAGGGGTTCTTTTCGCCTTTCCCTCACGGTACTGGTTCACTATCGGTCAGTCAGTAGTATTTAGCCTTGGAGGATGGTCCCCCCATATTCAAACAGGATATCACGTGTCCCGCCTTACTCGTTTTCACTTAAAATGATGTGTCGGTTACGGGGCTATCACCCTGTATCGCGATACTTTCCAGAATCTTCACCTGCATCATTAAAAGCTTAAGGGCTAATCCAATTTCGCTCGCCGCTACTTTCGGAATCTCGGTTGATTTCTACTCCTCCGGGTACTTAGATGTTTCAGTTCCCCGGGTTTGCCTTATTAACCTATGTATTCAGTTAATAATACTAGCTTATGCTAGTGGGTTTCCCCATTCGGAAATCGTAGACTCAAGTGGCTTTTACTGCCTTATCTACGCTTATCGCAAGTTAATACGTCCTTCATCGCCTCTGACTGCCAAGGCATCCACCGTGTACGCTTAGTCACTTAACCATACAACCCCAAAGGGTTTCGCTTGGTCTTTTTCCTTTTTGCTTCGTTGCTTTCAGAATTTACTTGGTCACAACCAGACGGTTGCTCCCTTCGATAAATTCTTCTGCGCCTTGCTAAAAGAAAAAATCCACGTCGCGAAATAACACCTAGTGTTATTGTAATAGCAACCAAGGTTTCTATCGTTGTCTCATTATTTGAATGAGCGAGACAACATTTTCGATTTTGCCGGACTCAAATATTAAACAATCTAACCGAAGTTAGGTGTTTCCAAGAACACTTGAATGTGTGTTGGTTTGTTATTACCGAAGTAATAACAAGTACCTATCAATTTCTTTCTAAAAAGAAGCCAATAGGATTTGAGAACTTTTATTTTGACAAATAATAATCAATTATTTATCAGTCAGCTTTCCAAATTGTTAAAGAGCAAAGATTTCATACTTATAAAAATAAGCCAAAACCATTTTTAAATATTCTTTTCTCTGTGCAGAGTAAAAACACTTAAAGATGGTGGAGCTATGCGGGATCGAACCGCAGACCTCCTGCGTGCAAGGCAGGCGCTCTCCCAGCTGAGCTATAACCCCATCAGTTGGGTGTTTCTATTGATAACTCATAGTTAATTTGGTGGGTCTGAGTGGACTTGAACCACCGACCTCCCGCTTATCAGGCGAGCGCTCTAACCAGCTGAGCTACAGACCCATTCTAACTTGATCTTTCAGCTTGATTCGTCGTTGTGCTGCTTATCCTCATTCAGTTACATACTTATGTATGCGCCTTCATTCGTTAATGGCACGCCTTGATTCAAACTAAAATCTCTTCGTTATAACAGAAGATATTTCTGAGCTATCATCTCTTTACTTTCTAAACCTAATCAATCTGTGTGGACACTCATCAAGCAATCTATCGTTTAAGGAGGTGATCCAGCCCCAGGTTCCCCTAGGGCTACCTTGTTACGACTTCACCCCAGTCATGAACCACAAAGTGGTAAGCGTCCCCCCGAAGGTTAAACTACCTACTTCTTTTGCAGCCCACTCCCATGGTGTGACGGGCGGTGTGTACAAGGCCCGGGAACGTATTCACCGTGGCATTCTGATCCACGATTACTAGCGATTCCGACTTCATGGAGTCGAGTTGCAGACTCCAATCCGGACTACGACGCACTTTTTGGGATTCGCTCACTATTGCTAGTTGGCTGCCCTCTGTATGCGCCATTGTAGCACGTGTGTAGCCCTACTCGTAAGGGCCATGATGACTTGACGTCGTCCCCACCTTCCTCCGGTTTATCACCGGCAGTCTCCCCAAAGTTCCCGACATAACTCGCTGGCAATTAAGGATAAGGGTTGCGCTCGTTGCGGGACTTAACCCAACATTTCACAACACGAGCTGACGACAGCCATGCAGCACCTGTCTCAGAGCTCCCGAAGGCACTAAGCTATCTCTAGCAAATTCTCTGGATGTCAAGAGTAGGTAAGGTTCTTCGCGTTGCATCGAATTAAACCACATGCTCCACCGCTTGTGCGGGCCCCCGTCAATTCATTTGAGTTTTAATCTTGCGACCGTACTCCCCAGGCGGTCTACTTAACGCGTTAGCTCCGAAAGCCACGGCTCAAGGCCACAACCTCCAAGTAGACATCGTTTACGGCGTGGACTACCAGGGTATCTAATCCTGTTTGCTCCCCACGCTTTCGCATCTGAGTGTCAGTATCTGTCCAGGGGGCCGCCTTCGCCACTGGTATTCCTTCAGATCTCTACGCATTTCACCGCTACACCTGAAATTCTACCCCCTCTACAGTACTCTAGTTTGCCAGTTTCAAATGACCTTCCGGGGTTGAGCCCCGGGCTTTCACATCTGACTTAACAAACCACCTGCATGCGCTTTACGCCCAGTAATTCCGATTAACGCTCGCACCCTCCGTATTACCGCGGCTGCTGGCACGGAGTTAGCCGGTGCTTCTTCTGTAGCTAACGTCAAACAACAAACGTATTAAGCTTGCTGCCTTCCTCACTACTGAAAGTACTTTACAACCCGAAGGCCTTCTTCATACACGCGGCATGGCTGCATCAGGCTTTCGCCCATTGTGCAATATTCCCCACTGCTGCCTCCCGTAGGAGTCTGGACCGTGTCTCAGTTCCAGTGTGGCTGATCATCCTCTCAGACCAGCTAGAGATCGTCGCCTTGGTGAGCCATTACCCCACCAACTAGCTAATCTCACTTAGGCTTATCCAATCGCGGAAGGCCCGAAGGTCCCCTCCTTTCCCCCGTAGGGCGTATGCGGTATTAGCTATCGTTTCCAATAGTTATCCCCCTCAACTGGGCAAATTCCTAAGCATTACTCACCCGTCCGCCGCTCGACGCCTAATAACGCACCCGAAGGATTGTTAATATCGTTTCCGCTCGACTTGCATGTGTTAAGCCTGCCGCCAGCGTTCAATCTGAGCCATGATCAAACTCTTCAATTTAAGTTTTTTTGGCTCAATGAATACTGACTTTAAATTGCCTTTTACTTCTTAGCCAAAGCTAAACAGTAAAGTGTTCTTTAAAGTTCATACCATTCCAACAGAATGGTATTTAAATAACTGTGTTCGATATCCGAAGACATCAAATTAGGTCACTCAGTTCATTGAAACCGATTTTTGATTTCTTGCCCGAAAGCAGAGAATCATTGTCGATTGTCATCAACGAGTGCCCACACAGATTGATATAGGTTTAAATTGTTAAAGAGCGTTGCTTGTGAGGTCTCTCTCAAGCGGACGGTCATTTTAGCGATATAGCCTTCTGTGTCAAACACTTTTTGCTATTTATTTCCTCTTGTTTGACTTTTCACTTTTTGAAGTGATCTGGAACAAGAAAGAGAAGATAAAACTCTATCGCCAGTCTATTTTGACCGACATCATCAACTCGTTTAGTTAGTAACTATTCGGTGACAACGGAGGCGCATTATAGGGAGAAATTGAGTAAGCACAATACCTAATACTCATTTTTTTCTAAAAAGATCTCGTTCGATTAGATTTCAATCAAAACGTACAAAAAAGGGGCTTTCGCCCCTTTAGTTGTTAATAAATAGTAATGTTTTCATTGATGAGCGATGATTCGATCATTATTAACCAGTAACTGCACTACCTTATCTGGATCAACTTTGCCTGCTAATATCGCTTTAGCCAACGGATTTTCGACACTCTGCTGTATCGCACGCTTAAGAGGACGTGCACCATAGACTGGGTCAAAGCCGATATGAGCGATAAGATCGAGGGCCTCTTCAGATACTTCTAGCTCATACCCACCATCTTTCATACGACTCGCAAGTCTAGCTAACTGTATTTTAGCAATAGACTTAATATGCTCTTGGCCTAATGGATGGAATACAACACTCTCATCTATCCTATTTAAGAATTCAGGCTTGAAGTGTTTTATAACAACATCCATCACCTCACTCTTAATGCCTTCATAATTGAGTGTGTTGAAATTTTCTTGTATTCGATCAGAACCTAAATTAGATGTCATAATAACAACGGTATTTCGAAAATCTACCGTGCGCCCTTGACCATCGGTAAGCCTTCCATCATCAAGCACCTGGAGTAAAATATTAAATACGTCCGGATGCGCTTTTTCAACTTCATCTAATAAAATGACTGAATAAGGCCTGCGCCTAACGGCTTCTGTTAAATATCCACCCTCTTCATATCCGACATAACCTGGAGGAGCTCCAACCAAACGCGCGACAGAGTGTTTTTCCATAAATTCAGACATGTCTATGCGCACAATCGCGTCTTCACTATCAAACATAAAGTTTGCGAGTGTTTTACACAGCTCAGTTTTACCTACTCCCGTAGGGCCTAAGAATAAAAAAGAACCGATAGGACGGTTAGGATCCGACAATCCAGCTCTACTACGACGTATAGCATTTGATACCACAGTAACCGCTTCTTTTTGTCCAATCACCCTACTATGCAGTACATCTTCCATCGCGAGCAGCTTACTACGCTCTGCTTCTAGCATCTTCGAGACAGGTATACCCGTTTGCTTCGAAAGCACTTCTGCTATTTCTTCGTCTGTAACCTTGTTTTTAAGCAAACTCATTTCTTGCATCTCAGCTTGCGCAGCAAGATCGAGTTGTTTTTCTAATTCGGGAATACGCCCATATTGAAGCTCAGACATTCGATTTAAATCGCCAGCTCGTCTGGCAAAGTCCATATCCATTCGAGCATGCTCTAATTCGGTTTTTATGTGTTGGGTGCCTGACAGTGCCGCTTTTTCTGCATTCCAAATCTCTTCGAGTTCAGCGTAATCTCGCTCCTTAATACTCAATTCTTGGTTGATAACGTCTAAACGCTTACTACTCGCATCATCGTTTTGGTTAACCAACGCCTGCTGTTCTATTTTTAACTGAATGATTTTTCTTTCTAGCTTATCTAATGATTCAGGCTTTGAGTCAATCTGCATGCGGATGCTTGAGGCAGCTTCATCAATAAGATCGATCGCCTTATCAGGTAATTGACGATCCGAAACATAGCGATGCGATAAGGTTGCTGCTGCAACAATAGCAGGATCAGTAATCTCAACATGATGATGTAACTCATACCGCTCTTTCAAACCACGTAGGATAGCAACCGTATCTTCAACAGTCGGTTCATCAACGAGTACTTTTTGGAATCGACGTTCTAATGCAGGGTCTTTTTCAATGTACTGGCGATACTCGTCAAGAGTTGTTGCGCCTACGCAATGTAGCTCACCTCGGGCAAGTGCTGGTTTTAGCATATTACCAGCATCCATTGAGCCTTCGCCTTTACCTGCCCCCACCATGGTATGGAGTTCATCGATAAAGAGAATGACATTGCCTTCTTCTTTAGAGAGTTCACTCAATACTGATTTAAGTCGCTCTTCAAACTCGCCACGATATTTTGCTCCAGCAACTAAAGACCCCATATCTAGCGATAGTACGCGACGGCCTCTTAAACCTTCGGGAACTTCATTATTAATAATACGTTGAGCTAAACCTTCGACAATCGCTGTTTTACCAACCCCTGGCTCTCCAATAATAACGGGGTTATTCTTTGTTCTACGTTGTAGAACTTGGATAGTGCGGCGTATTTCATCGTCACGACCAATAACTGGATCTAACTTTCCTTGTTCCGCTCGTTCGGTTAAATCTATAGTGAACTTTTCTAGAGCTTGACGTTTTTCTTCCGCGTTTGGGTCATCTACTTTTTGTCCACCACGTATCTGTTCTATTGCACCAGACAACGATTTTTCAGAGAGACCCATCTCATGGAGAAGTTGGCCCAAAGGTCCTTTATCTTCAATAGCGGCTAATAGGAAAATTTCGGATGATATGTAGGTATCTTGCCTTTGCTGTGCAACTTTGTCGCACATGTTGAACAAGTAGCCCATTCCGCTTGATAGTTGAACATCACCTCCGATTCCGCTCACTTTAGGTAAACGATCCATCATTTCGGATAATTTGGAGCGCAGTTGTACGATGTCCACATCTAACATAGTAAGTAGTGGGCGGATTGCACCTCCATCTTGATTTAAAAGAGAAATCATAAGATGAACAGGTTCAATATATTGATGATCGCGTCCGAGTGCTAATGACTGTGCATCGGATATCGCTACTTGAAACTTGCTTGTGAATCGATCTAAACGCATAGCAGCCTCCAATAAATAATCTCTATGCTAAGAAGATGGCTACTAGATGTTACTTTTTCAAGGGAGATTTTTAATCTATCCAAATAAAGGTAGCTTGCCTACCTGTTACACCATCTCTACGGTAAGAATAGAATTTTTCTGAGTCTTCAAAGGTGCACATATTACTTCTATACACAGTCTTTACACCTGCATAGTTAAGACGTTGCGTTGCTAGCATGTTCATATCCGCTAGATATTTACCATTATCTTTAGCTAGGAAGGCCTTTTGCGCCTGTTGAGAATGTGAGACAAAAATATCAACAACATCTTGCCCTACTTCGAAAGCACTAACACCTATTGCTGGCCCTAGCCAAGCTATAACGGGCTTAGTGAAGTTCTTCACTGCGTTTTCTAGGATACCATCGGCTAAACCACGCCAACCGGCATGTACAGCAGCCACTTTGGCGCCTTCTGTATCAGTAAGTAATACGGGTAAGCAGTCCGCCGTCATTACCGTACAAATGACCTTAGGCACTGATGTAATCGCACCATCGCCATCAAGCACCTCAGTTGTCGGTTGTTTTAAAACGATAACATGATCTGAATGGGTTTGATTAAGCCACACCTGAGCAGTTGGAAGTGCGGCCATATCATGAAGAATTTCGCGGTTTCTATTAACGAGTACAGGATCATCCTCAACATGCATACCTAAATTAAGCCCTTTATAGACACCATCTGAGACGCCTCCCATTCTAGTAGTACTAAAGGCTTTAACGTTTTTAGGTGCTTCCCAGTTAGGGATGATCAATTCCATTTAGTTATATTCTTCTTTATTTTGCTTCGTGTCATCTCTCAGAGCTTGCGTCATTACAACCATATCGTTCGGAATAGGCGCATGGAACTCCATCTCTTCCTTCGTAGTTGGATGTTCAAACCTTAACATTGCTGCATGAAGAGCTTGACGATCGAAACGGCGGATCATTTCAGTTAGCTCTTCTGAAGCGCCTTTCGGTATTCGAGCACGACCACCATAAGCGATATCCCCTAATAGCGGATGCTGTAAATAGGACATATGCACACGAATCTGATGGGTGCGTCCAGATTCTAGACGTAATCGAATTCTAGTATGTTCTCTAAAATGTTCCGCTACACGGTAATGTGTCACTGCCGGTTTGCCCGTTATATTCACTGCCATTAGCGTGCGCTTTGTAGAGTGCCGACCAATTGGTTGATCTATCATCCCACCAGCGGTCATTTTACCAATAGCAATTGCTTCATACTCTCTCGTAATTTTACGCTTTTGTAGTGCACGTACTAATCTTGTTTGAGCTGGAACCGTCTTCGCTACTACCATTAAGCCGGTGGTGTCTTTGTCTAGACGATGCACGATACCCGCTCTAGGCACTTCTGCTATTTCAGGATAATGGAATAACAGAGCATTTAGCACAGTCCCATCAGGCGTACCCGCACCTGGATGCACGACCAAATCTCGTGGTTTATTGATAACAATAATATCGTCATCTTCGTATACAATATCTAATGGTATGTCTTGAGCTTCCCAACGCTCTTCGTCTTCAAGTTCACCTTGAATAGTAATTAATTCGCCACCCATTACTTTAATTCGGGCTTTGGTAACAACTTCGCCATTAACTTGAACCTTTCCTGCTAATAACCACTCTTTATGACGAGAACGGGAAAAATCAGAAAATAATTCTGCAATGGCTTGGTCTAATCTTTGACCAAGTTGGCTTTCTTTTACTGTGTCGGTTAATTCTATCTGCTGAGCCATATCGAACTTTTTAAAAAACTATGAGACTAATGCTCATGACTGTGAAAAAATACGCTACTGCTTTCTACCTTCAATTGTAGCTAGCTTTTATATTTATAGCGTCCAAGTTGGTATCATTCTATCTGTTAAAAGATAAGAAGTAACGGAAGCAACAGAATTATTTAATTTAAGGAAATAGAATCCTGACATGAATTACCGCACTTTATCGAGCTTACTGGCACTTTCACTACTATTTGGCTGCTCTAGTAGCGACGAAATAGTACCTGATGTACCGGCCTCTGAACTTTACACCGACGCTCAATCTTCACTAAGAAGTGGCAACTGGCTAACTGCTGTAGAAAAACTGGAAGCATTAGATTCTCGATACCCTTTCGGACCTTATTCAGAACAAGTTCAACTTGATCTGATATATGCCTATTATAAAAATGGGGATCTTCCCTTGGCTCTCGCCACCATTGAACGATTCACACGTTTAAACCCGACGCATTCAAGAATGGATTGGGTACTCTACATGCGTGGTCTTTCGCACATGGCACAAGATCAAAACTATATGCACAATATTTTTAATATAGACCGTTCTGATCGAGATCCTGAACCAGTAAAATCCGCATTTACTGATTTTAAAAGACTGCTACAAAGATACCCTAACAGTGCATTCGCAGCAGACGCCGAAAAACGTATGCACGCACTCAAGAATAGGTTAGCTAATTACGACCTAGCCAGTGCCGATTTCTATTTACGCAGAGAAGCTTGGATTGCGGCCATCAATCGCTGTCAAGAGCTACAGAAAACCTATCCAGATACTGAAGCCGCAAGAAAATCACTTGAAATACAGTTAGAGGCTTATAAGCAGTTGGGGTTAACCGACGCGGTTGCTCGAACCGAAGAGCTTATGAAGCTCAACCCAATTTAAAAATCCTAAAAACCGTTGTATATCAGCGGTTTTTTTATATCTAATCTATACTCAGTTGATGCAGTACAAAAAGCATATTCTCAGGCAAGACATACTATTAGAATAAAAAATCAATTAAACCCCATAGTAAAATCAACACGGATTGTTGTATGAAAATAGATTGTTGTTTTAATAAATATAAAAATATGAAGGTGAAAAACACTATCACTAATTGTTATCGTTGGATGATTTCACTTTTATTTATCCCATTTTTCAGTTTTTCGCTTGAACTTACTCCATTAAATACCAACCCATATACTGGTGACTTAGATGAGTTAACTAAAAAGGGAATTGTCCGCGTTCTGGTATCGGAAGATTTAGGCTTCTATTACGTTGAGGGCGGTAAACCAAAGGGTATGCTTGCTGAAGTACTCCATCATTTTGAAAAAGAACTAAAGAAAAAACACACCTCAGTACATATACAAATAATTCCAGTGACGAGAGATGATCTAATCCCTGCACTAAATGCCGGGTTTGGTGATGTAATTGTCGCAAACCTAACCAAAACAACCCGACGCGAACAGACACTCGATTTTAGTACTCCGATGATCAGCAACATTAAGGAGTTTTTGGTGACTCACTCTGGTGAGCCAGAACTAGTCGATATTGATCAACTGAGTGGAAAAGAAATCTGGGTTAGGCCAAGCTCAAGTTATTTTGAAAGTATCCAAAGCATCAACGAATACTTAATTCTCAGTAACCTTGCACCAATCAATGTTCACTTTTTTGACGAAGCATTACAAGATTACGAGATCGTTGAAATGGTTAATCAAGGCTATATCTACTCAACCGTTTTGGATAGTCATAAGGTTGAACTGTGGCTTGGTGTAATGGACAACATCAAAATCCATGAAAATCTACCATTACGCTCTGGTGCGGAAATTAGCTGGGCATTTAGAAAGAATAGCCCTCAACTTGAAAAACAAGTAAATAGTTTTTTACGTACGGCAAAAGCGGGGACGCTTTTAGGTAATGTGCTATACGATAGATACATCCTTAACTCCAAGTGGCTAAGTCGCGCTCTCAGTCCAGATAGAATTAAACGTATGCAGTCATTAACTAACGTATTTGAGAAATACTCCGAGCAATATGACTTCGATTGGTTAATGGTATCAGCTCAAGCATTCCAAGAATCAGGCCTAGATAATAGTCTAGTGTCCCACAAGGGAGCCGTTGGTATCATGCAAGTGCTCCCCTCTACAGCAGCCGATCCGAATGTAAATATCAAAGATATTAAGCAGCTCGACAATAATGTTCATGCTGGAGTAAAGTACATGCGCTTCATTACCGACCGCTACTTTTCTGATGATGAAATTACTCGTGATAATCAAGTTTACCTATCGCTAGCGGCATACAATGCAGGCCCTGCAAACATTCGTAAAATGCGCAGGCTAGCTGTAAAACACGGGTATGACCCAAATATCTGGTTTAAAAATGTAGAGATTATTACACGTAGGAATATCGGCCGAGAGCCAGTCAATTATGTTGCAAACATCAATCGTTATTTTGTCATTTATAAACAATTAGAAGACATGCGAAAACTAAGAGAAGAAAAAAGTGCAGCACTACTAAAGCTAGTCGCTCCTGAGTAAACATTATTAGCTTTGCAAATAAAAATGCCGCAACCATAAGAGTGCGGCATTTTTAGAATTAAATAGTTTAATACAAAAGATCTAGATCACACTTTCATATTGACTAGTAAGTAACCAATAAATATTAAAGACTGTGAAAAGCCCCTAAAAATAGGGTTATTTCTAGTACGTTACTTCTTACCAATCTATAGCTTTCAACTCTCAGCACAAGCTTTTTTGTCGAATATTTCTAGTAGATTTGTTACAGATCACATTAAATAAACATTGACTAATACAGCGTAACTATAGTGACCTGGGTCACATTATATTCCTCTTAAAACAGTAATCTGAATTCAACCCATAAGGGAAGTTACAGAGGACAACACTATATGAAAGTAAATATTACCGGCAAAAACTTAGAAATCACCTCTGCAATACGCACTCACATAGAGTCAAAGTTTGAGAAACTTGAAAAATGGCAAGTCGACATCATTGGTTGCCAGACTGCGATCAGCGAAGAACCAAATAAGCAAATGAAATTTGAAGCAAGCATTACGGTACCCAAAGGGAAGCTTGTTGCATCTTCAAGCAATGAAGATTTATATAAAGCAGTTACAGAAGTCGAACAAAAACTAGAGCGCCAACTTAATAAGTTGCGTCATAAGCCTGAAGCGCGTCGAGCCACTCACGCAGAAAAACCTGAAGAGCAAGATCTAACGGAAACTGAGCTAGATGAAGCTATATAAGAAAACCGTCTAAATAAATTCAGTTATATAGCGCCTTCGGGCGCTATTTTTTTGCTTGACGGGTTTGTGTCCCTTGCTTATTGTGTCACTACACTCACTAAATAGTAATTTAGCTATGACCAAAATTTCTTTGTTCTTTTTTGACTTCTTTTTTAACTCCTAATCTTGGAGGCTGAAATCGTTTTAGGAAAAACAAGTCAAAAACGAATAGGAAGCCTCCCAAATGGGGGCTTTTTTATAACTAAATTGGACTTACTTAGCATGACAGACAGTAAATATTCTCTTGATGAGATTCGAATCCGCTTAAATGATCTCGATGACCAACTTCTACAGTTACTATCAGAAAGACGCTCACTAAGCATTGAAGTAGCAAAAAGCAAAATCGAGACCTCTAAACCAGTTAGGGACGCTAAGCGAGAACAACAGTTATTGGTCAAATTAATTAATAACGGCAAAAATAAATACGATTTAGATGCTCAATACATAACAAAGCTATTCCACACAGTTATCGAAGATTCTGTCTTATTACAGCAATCGTATTTGCAGAACCTTGCTAACCCAACTCAAAGTCGTAAGCCGATTGCTCGTGTTGCTTTTTTAGGTTCAAGAGGTTCTTACTCACACCTTGCTAGTCGTGAATATTTCAGCCGTAAAAACACCGAATTGGTTGAGCTAAATTGTGATCACTTTAGGGAAGTAACAAAGACCGTAGAATCAGGTCATGCCGACTTTGGAATGTTACCCATTGAAAACACCAGCTCGGGTTCAATAAATGAAGTATATGACTTACTTCAGCATACAACACTGTATATTGTCGGTGAAATCACTTTACCTATTGAGCACTGTATATTGGCGAATTCTGATATCCATATCGAAGATATCAAAACCCTTTATTCGCATCCTCAACCACATCAACAATGCAGTGAATTTCTTAGCCGATTAAAAGGCGTTACTTTAGAGTCATGCGCCAGTACAGCTGATGCAATGCAAAAAGTCAAAGAGATAGATAGAGCCGATGTCGCAGCAATTGGGAACGCTTCTAGCGGTAAATTGTATGGCTTACAGCCAGTAAAAAACAACATTGCAAACCAAACTGAGAACCATACCCGTTTCATTTTAGTTGCTCGTAAGCCGGTTGAAGTATCAAGCCAAATACCTGCGAAAACAACACTCATCATGTCGACATCTCAAGCGGCTGGTTCGTTGGTAGAGACTCTTCTAGTCTTGCAACGCTACGGTATTAACATGACTAAGCTAGAAAACAGACCGATCATGGGTAACCCATGGGAAGAGATGTTTTATGTTGACTTGGAAGCTCATGTCGAATCCTCTGAAATGCAACAAGCTATTCATGAACTCATTAAGATAACCCAACACCTCAAGGTATTAGGCTGCTATCCAAGTGAAAATGTAAAACCCACACAAGTACAGCTCACATAGGGAAATGGAATGAACAAAGTCATTGTTGCTTCCCTCAATCCAGCCAAAATTAACGCTGTTAAAGACGCTTTTTCGGATGTATTTCCTACACAGGTGTTTCAGTTTGAAGGTGTGAGCGTTGCAAGTGAAGTACCCGATCAACCGATATCTGACCCACAAACAAAACTCGGTGCACTAAATCGAGTTAAAAATGCCAAGGCATCTGTACAAGATGCCGATTTTTATGTCGGTTTAGAGGCTGGTAATGAAGGCGATTTTACCTTCGCATGGATGGTCATTGAATCAGCCGATAAAAGAGGAGAATCTCGCTCAGCAAGCTTGATGCTACCTCCTATTGTATTAGAGAAGCTAAAAGAAGGAAAAGAGCTAGGACATGTAATGGATGAGGTGTTTTCTACCGAGAATATCAAGCAAAAAGGTGGCGCTATTGGCCTACTAACTAACCATCTATTGACTCGAAGCTCTGTCTATCATCAAGCACTTATTCTGGCATTGATTCCATTTATAAATTTTGAGCACTTCCCCAAAAACTTATAGTGCTCATATAAATAACACCACTACTTGAAACCAATCGTAATTAATTGGGATTTAGTGCAATTAACGAAATCAAAGCGTTGCTTTGATTGGTAACAAAATAAAATACCCTGTTCTTAACAGGGTATTAACTATCAGAAGTTTTTAATAATCGAGTCAAAGCTTCACGTTCATCTTTTGAATGCGATTTTAACTCATTTGAACCCCTAGTTATGGTGGCCACTCCAACCCCTAACATCTGACTAATCTGACGTTGAGATATTTCACCTTTCAATAGTTCATTGAAGATATTAACTCTCGCCACTAATGCATCCCTCTCATCTGCTGTCATCAACATGGTTAATAGCATTTCATGCTGCTCACTATCTGCTGCATTTTTAACTATTTTCATCACGTGTTGCCAATCTGAGATATCTGGGGTTAAAGGCATTACTAGTACTCATTTTTCAAAACAGAACCCCTATTGTAAAGTGTTCTGCTTTGTTTTAAATTAATATTTAGTCGAAATTTCATTCGAGTGTAAAAACTCTCCATCTACCTTCATGATATTTCGATAGTATGTCTCAAACATCAAAATGTTCTGCACATAGCCTCGGGTTTCTTTGAATGGAATCGCCTCAATAAATGCGAAAGCATCAAGTTGTTGGTTAGACCTTTCTCGCCAAACTTTGACTCTATGCGGTCCTGCATTGTATGCAGCAAAAGCAAATATTCGGTTATTATCGTACTGCTTTAATAAACCATTTAGGTAGTGGCTGCCGATCTCGATATTTTTACCAACATCGTATAACTCACTTGTTCCTTTATATTTAATCTTATACTTCTTAGCGGTGTATTTTGCGGTCTTTGGCATGATTTGCATGATTCCACGGGCACCAACTGGAGAACGAGCCTCTACATCCATTGCACTTTCTTGCCTAGCCACTGACATTAACGTGATGGGATCAATATTGTGTTTCTCTGCGTAAAAATTAAACCACCATTGATGAGCTAAAGGAAAACGCAGTGCAGTGTTATCCCACATTTTTGCTTCAATCGTGGCTTTTACAGACAAATGATGCCATTTTTTCTTAGCCGCATAGACAGCCAGAGCCTCTTTCTCTTTCGATCCTACCTGCCAAAGTAGCCAATTCCACTCGCTTTTTGCAGCAGCAATTTTTTCGACCTCAATAAGCTCATTAATTCGAACCAAACTAGCGCTATAGGGTTTTAGAATTTCAGTTGCTGGTTTTTCATTGCTTACTTGATATAGAACCGGCTTATCAAGTGTCTTCGCCGCTGCTACACTGTAGAAGTTGCGCTTTCCTAAAAGACCTTGTAGCCGCTCGATACCTTTATTTCTATTGCCTAACTCTAATTCGCTTCTGCCAAGCCAGAACTGCCAACGAAGTGAGTCTTTCTCATCCTGAGGTAAGCGAACAATCCAATCTGAAACACCTTGCCAATCAGCCTGACGAATGGCTAAGCGAATACGTTGCTCTAATGCAGACAGGCTCTTAGAGGTTGTAAGCACTTTATCTCGCCACTCGGCTAAACCTAATTCTTCAGTATTAAACAATCTTACCGCTAGGTAATCGGAAACATTTTGCTGAGCATCAACTGAAAAATCTTGAGCTTTAAATACGATAGGTAATGCTCGTTGGGCCAAATCAATATCTTTTCTTGCAAGCTTCTTCAGTGCAATCTGAGATTTCTTACGGTTAAAGTCCGATGCTGGATATTTCTGAGAGAATTCAATGACATTTTCAGGATTTTTAGCGAGAAGTTTGATCTCTTTTGCCTGCTGAATACTCTGTTTATCCGTTGGCATTTTTGCTAAATAGTTAATTAAGTTATTACTGTTTTTCTCAAAACTAAGCAACATACGTCTAAGCACCATGTCATCGGTTCTATAGCCAGCCTGTTGCCATTCTTTGAAAAGCCCTTCGCAATTATCGGATACACTTTTTCCGCTTAGCCAAAGCTTCTCTGCACCTTTGAAAGCCTGTTCTTTTTCGCCATTTTTCAACCGAGCATAGTAATAACTACACTGGTACTTCTCCATCCGTGGCTCATCCGCTTGATACTGGTACAAATCATTCCACTTTTCTTTTGCTATCAGTGCGTCTAGATAGCGTGACCGAATATTATTTGAAAATGGGAAATATCTATATTTTTCGGTAAAAGCATCGACTTCCTCTGGTGTTCTCTTTCCAATATCAATAAGAAACGTTCGATAATCGACATAAGGGGTTAATGGGTAATCAGAGATTAAATCTCGAATTTCTAAATATTCGTCTACTTGTTTTTTATCCAAATAATTTTGCGCTTTTTGGTAAATAACTCGCTGCTGTTCAAGAGACGCAGGAGCGGCAAACACTCCAGAAGAAAATGCCAATATTGGCAACACAGCAGAGCCAAGCTTTTTAAACCTATGCATCTGTTTTTTATATCCTTATCAAATGAAGACCATACTGTTAGCGAAAAGCTAATACAGGCCTTGCTGCTTACTAAAGTTAATAAGCTGTAACTCACATGTTAGAAAACGATCGTTCCTTTACGCAAGCTTTTATTTGTTAAATTATCTTTCATTCTCAGGAGTAACAAATTAAGTTAAAATACTTGCTAATTTTTCTCAAACAA
This sequence comes from Vibrio algarum, assembly GCF_028204155.1. NCBI lineage: Bacteria > Pseudomonadati > Pseudomonadota > Gammaproteobacteria > Vibrionales > Vibrionaceae > Vibrio > Vibrio algarum. The sequence goes on from NZ_JAQLOI010000001.1 coordinate 3,117,725, forward strand.
TAGGTTCGATCGGCTATGGCTGAATACGTTTATACCATGTCACGGGTGAGTAAAGTTGTACCACCTAAACGTCAAATTTTAAAAGACATCTCTCTTAGCTTTTTTCCAGGTGCGAAAATCGGTGTTTTAGGTCTTAACGGGTCTGGTAAATCAACATTACTACGTATCATGGCTGGGCTTGATACCGACATCGATGGTGAAGCTCGTCCTCAAGCTGGTTTAAATGTTGGATACCTTCCTCAAGAACCAAGACTTGATGAATCTCAAACCGTACGTGAAGCAGTTGAAGAGGCGGTTGCAGATGTTGCTGGCGCTCTAAAACGACTTGATGCCGTTTACGCTGCCTACGCAGAACCGGATGCTGATTTCGACGCTCTTGCTAAAGAACAAGGTGAACTAGAAGGACTCATCCAAGCTAAAGATGGTCACAATCTAGAGAACGCTCTAGAACGTGCTGCTGATGCTCTTCGTTTACCTGAGTGGGACACTAAAATTGAGGTTTTATCTGGTGGTGAAAGACGCCGTGTTGCTATTTGCCGTCTTCTATTAGAAAAGCCAGATATGTTGCTACTTGATGAACCAACCAACCACTTAGATGCAGAATCTGTAGGCTGGCTAGAGCGCTTTTTAGTCGACTATAGCGGCACAGTCGTAGCTATTACCCATGACCGTTATTTCTTAGACAATGCTGCAGGTTGGATCTTAGAGCTCGACCGAGGTGAAGGTATTCCTTGGGAAGGTAACTATACCTCTTGGCTAGAACAGAAAGATGAGCGTCTAAAGCAAGAATCCTCACAAGAAAAAGCGCGTCAAAAAACCATAGAGAAAGAGCTTGAATGGGTTCGTCAGAATCCAAAAGGTCGACAAGCAAAATCTAAAGCACGTATGGCGCGCTTCGAAGAGTTGAACAACACCGATCACCAAAAACGTAATGAAACCAATGAACTGTTTATCCCACCAGGTGAGCGTTTAGGTGACAAAGTTATTGAGGTAAACAATCTCACTAAATCATTTGGTGACAGAGTCTTAATTGATGACCTTTCCTTTAGCATACCTAAAGGGGCAATTGTTGGCATTATCGGTGCTAACGGTGCGGGTAAATCAACATTATTTAAGATCCTAAGTGGTACTGAAGAAGCAGACTCAGGCAGCATTGAGTTGGGCGAAACAGTGCAATTGGCTTCCGTTGATCAGTTCCGTGACAGTATGGACGATAAGAAAACCGTATTCCAAGAGATCTCTGAAGGTGCAGATATCATTAAGATAAACAACTTTGAAATCCCAGCGCGTGCTTACTGCTCTCGCTTTAATTTCAAAGGCATCGATCAACAAAAGATTATCGGTGAGCTATCCGGTGGTGAAAGAAACCGTGTGCACTTAGCGAAATTACTAAAAACGGGTGGCAACGTATTACTACTCGATGAACCAACCAATGACTTAGATGTTGAAACACTGCGAGCACTAGAAGAAGCACTGCTAGAGTTTCCTGGTTGCGCGATGGTTATTTCGCATGACCGCTGGTTTTTGGACCGTATCGCTACGCATATTCTTGACTATCGTGATGAAGGTCAGGTCAATTTCTATGAAGGTAACTATACTGAATACACAGAGTGGTTGAAGCAAACTTTAGGTGCTCAGGCGGCTGAGCCTCATCGAATCAAGTATAAGCGTATGACCAAGTAGGCTTCATTTGATTGTGCTAACAAAAAGGCCGCTATCGTAGCGGCTTTTTCTTGTTAATTTAAACACTCATAAGTCGATATAGGCAGGATAAAGTGCATTTTTTTCTTTATGCTTATTAAAATGGTAACCTAGCCAAGCTATTAATATTATTGTAAGAGAGGGAGTATGGACGAACGTCGTCGTTTTTCTCGGATAATTTACAACGCGCCAGCAGAAATACACCAAGGGCCACTGAAAGTCAGTTGTTCGATAGTCGATCTTTCCCTACACGGATTACTATTAAGTTCTATCGCTGCGCCAATTGATGTTTCTGTGCCTATAGATCTATTTTTTCACTTACCAGAAAGCGATATTATTATATCTCTTCAAGCTCATGTGATTGAACTAACCGAGAACTATACTCGCGTAAGCATTGAGCACATTGATATTGATAGCATTAGCCACCTTAAACGTTTAGTCGAACTGAATGTAGGTGATGAACAACTTTTACATCGAGAGATTGAGCAATTATCTGATTTAGGCGCTCATTCCTAAAAAATATGCCCCATAAAATTAAAATTATTATCCCTACCTCTGGTGGGGAGCAAACTTTTTTGTCGGTAAAAAAGCGACAATTACCCTGTTATCAGTCTTAGTCGGTACACCTGTCTTATTGGGTACCTCTATTTATAGCCACAAACTCAGCCTAGATTCGGCAAAGCTTGCAGCTATCCAATCGGCAGAAAAGATTCATGAATCTGAACGCTTAATCGCGCAAACGGAACAATTTAATCGAGATAAGTCCAATCAAATTGTCCAACTCGAAAATACGAATCACTTACTTAATCAAGAACTCGCAGAGAAGAACAATCAACTCGTGACATTAAGTAAACGCATCTATGATGTGGAATCGGTGTTGGGCTTAAGCGATGAAACGACTGAACCAGACACATTGGATCTAGAACAGAGAGTGGACGTTGCTGCAGTGGATTCAGCCGTTAGAGCAACTATGTTCCGTTTGATCCCTAATGACAGTCCAATGGCTTATAACCGTATATCGTCATCCTACGGTCGCCGGTTGAATCCTATTACGGGTAAGCGACATACGCATACAGGTATTGATCTAACCTGCAATCGCGGAGAACCAATTTTAGCGCCTGCAGATGGTGTAGTTGAAACAGTTAGACCAAGCAATAAAGGGTTTGGCAACTTCCTCATAGTAAGACATTCATTGGGTTTTATGAGCTCATACGCTCATTTACAAAAATTTAATGTTAAAAGTGGTCAATTCGTTAGCAAAGGCGAGACTATTGCAACCTGTGGTAACTCAGGTAATTCAACAGGACCACACTTACATTATGAAGTACGTTTTTTAGGTCGCTCTCTAAATCCGCAATACCTTATGGAATGGACACCTGAAAACTTCGACACACTGTTTGAAAAAGAGAATAGTGTAAAATGGGCGCCTTTGGTTAAGCTTATCGATAATGTGGTTCGATTACAGGTCAACCTTACTAATCACCCATATACGGATGACTCTGTCGATACAGCAAAAAGTGATAGTGAAGATAACGTTCAAGTAAACTAAAACGTTTCAATAAACTAGAAAGCTCATTTCGACTAATACTGGTCGATGAGTACTAAATACCTTCTTATTCCCGTAAAAACGGGAATCTTGGTGGAATTATATCCCCACTTTTGTGGGGATAATCATGCACAACATCCCTATCCTATTTGCATGCCGGAATCAGGTCTGATTTTTTGACTTTCTACCTCGACCAAGCATCAACAAACAAGGTGTTAACACCAAAGTTAAAACGGTGGCAAAAGCCAAACCACCAGCAACAGCCGTTGCGAGTTGCGACCACCATTGCGTACTTGGAGCACCAAACTCAACCTTCTGATTAATGATATCTATGTTCATCTCAAGTACCATTGGCATTAAACCGAGTATGGTTGTGACAGTAGTTAGCATGACTGGTCGTAAACGCTGTACACCGGTTCTCAATATTGCATCTTTACGATCCAATCCTCTATCAACAAGTTGATTGAAGGTATCGATAAGAACAATATTATTGTTTACAACAATTCCCGCCAATGAAATAACTCCGATACCTGACATCACGATACCAAATGGTTTTTGGAATATAAGTAGCCCTGCAAAAACACCTACCGTAGAAAATAGTACCGCACTTAAGATCAAGAATGCCTGATAGAAACTATTAAATTGAGTAATAAGAATCAAAGCCATAACGGCAAGAGCGACAACGAACGCATTCATTAAAAATGCCGACGATTTTTCCTGATCTTCATTTTGACCACGTAACTTGAACTCAATCCCATCCAAACCAAGCTCTTTTAGCTGTGCTTCAATCTTTGGAAGTTCTAACGCGAGGTTATAGCCTTCTTTCATATCCGCTTTAACTTCAAGAATACGTTGGCCGTCTTTACGCTGAATAGTATCTTGTTTCGGCTGAGGCTTTATTTCTGCGAAATTAGTCATTGGAACTAAGCCTGCAGAGGTTTTCACTCGTAGCTGATCGAATCTTCCAATATCTCTCTGTTCTTGAGGGAAACGAACGAGAATATCGACTTCTTCATTTGCATCATCAGGTAAATAATCGCCAATCTTAAGCCCATTAGTTACAAACTGAACGGTATTGCCCACCAATGTAGCGTCTGCTCCAAAACGTCCTGCATCATCTCGTTTAATGTCTATTTGCCAGTCAATTCCTGGTTTCGCAGAGGTATCACTTAGGTTCGTAAAAGCCGGATATGTATCTGCCCAATGTCTAACTACGACCGCTGCGTCATCTAGCTTATCGTATTGACGTGAAGAGAGCTCAATAACTAAATCGTGATCACTAGGAGGCCCAGCGTCTGGTTTTTTAAACTCAATTTCTACACCAGCAAATTTAGCCGTGCGTTGCTGTAATTCTTCGATAATATCTTTAACTGGTCTTCTAAATTGCCAATCAACCGGAGTTATCTGAATTTGACCAATAGAATCGTCACCACCTGTTTTGGTATAAACACTCTCGAACTCTTCGCCTCCAAGAACTTCAGATTCGATATCACGCATGATCTTATCTTTTTCATTGATAGAGAGATCACCATAAGATCGAACTTTCATGGTAAACGATGGAGGATCGACTTCTGGGAAGAACTCCGCACCTAAACCCGCTTTGGAATATGTAACACCAATACCGATTGCGAGTAAAATAGCACTAAACAAGATCTTCCAAGGGTGATTAACCGCAATAGCGAGCGTCTTATAATAAAGCTTGGTAAATCCCGTCGCTTTAGAAAAATCACCGTTATGTAATGCGACCAATTCTTGTCTGAGTTCAGGTTTAATATATTGTTCTTTGCCCACTAAACTACCAAGCACAGGGACAAAAAGTAACGCCATAATTAAAGACGCTGACAAGGTTGCTATCAGTGTTATTGGCAAATACTTCATAAACTCGCCAGTAGTATCTGGCCAGAATAGAAGTGGAGCAAATGCAGCCAAGGTTGTTGCTGTAGAGGCGGTAATAGGCCAAGCCATCCGTTTAGCCGCATCGCGATACGCTTCACGTCGAGGCATCCCTTCATGCATTCGCCTATCAGCAAATTCAGTGACAACGATGGCACCATCAACCAGCATTCCTACTGCCATAATTAGAGCAAAAAGGACAATAATATTGATGGTCAAACCAAAGACAGCCAAAGCCAATAGCCCAGTAAGGAAAGAACCTGGGATAGAGACGCCAACCAAAAATGCCGTACGGACACCCAAAATTGCGATGATCACAATAACAACAAGGATAATGGCAGAAAGGATGTTGTTTTGCAGATCGCTCAACATCAGCTTAACGTCTTCAGATTCATCCCATGTATATTCAACCATTAAGTTGTCTGGCCAATCTTCCGTTTCTTGGGCCACGGCAATTATTTGTTTAACTAAATCAACCGTTTCAATAATATTTTCGCCAGCGCGCTTTTTAACATCTAAAACAACTGCAGACTCACCATCCAATCGAGCAAAGCTTTCTGGATCTCTAAACGAGCGTCTGACCGTCGCAATATCACCAAAAGTAATCACCTGTTTGCCATCTATCTTTACTGGCATTTCCAAAACATCTTTCAACGATTCAAAAACAGATGGGACTTTTACTGAAAATCGACCATAACCCGTATCGACAAAACCAGCAGCGACAACACGGTTATTCAGTGCAATCAGATTGTAGATATCACCTTGGTCTAAGTTGTAACTTTCCATTAATAAAGGATCGACAACAATTTCGACTATATCTTCTCTATCTCCAGCGATATCGACTTCTAAAACCTGTTTATAGCTTTCTAGCTTGTCACGTAAAACTCGAGCAATCTGTACAATGGTTCTTTCAGGTACGGTACCGTATAGAACAACCGATAATACCGGCTGAAAAGAAGCCAAAGTCACTTCGTTAACAGTCGGTTCATCACTGTCCGCTGGTAGTTTCGGTTTTGCTTGATCAACCGCATCTCGGACATCGGCCATCGCTTTATCCAGATCAATTCCGACGTTGAACTCTAACGTGACAGAGGCGTAGCCTTCAGAGGCCGTAGCGCTCATCTCCTTTACCCCCTCAATAGAACGTAATTCTTGTTCTATTGGGCGCACTAATAATCGTTCTGCATCATCCGGTGAGATACCTTCATGGCTCACACCGACGTAAATAATCGGTATTGTGATATCTGGGCTCGACTCCTTTGGAATCGTAATATAGGTAATCACACCTGCTACTAAAATCAGTATCAGTAGCGTGAGCATTGTTCTAGAACGGGATAGAGCCGCGTCTATAATCGCAAACATAGTTACCTCCGCCCTATTGGTTTTCTGATTCGTGTTTCACAGCAATAACCGAATCACCATCTCTCACAAAACCTTGACCGATCGTTATAATATCAACGCTGAAACCCAAGCCCGTTAACCAAACGCCATCTTGCTCCGCTTTAACAAGTTGAATGGGAACAAAATGAACGACGTTATCTTTAAGGGTTTTCACACCCAAATTACCACCTTCATCAAGCGCTAGCATCGCAGGGGATACCTTAATCGCTTTTTGCATCTCAAGGTTCAGTTCAACCTCTGCACTGACTCCCGCTGGTATTTTCTGGTCGGGGTTAGGTATTTCTACTTCAATTGGGAAAGTATTGGTGGCATTAGAAGAAACCCTAGAAATATACCTAAGCGTACCCTCAATTTTTTCCCCACCAATTAATCTGATCTGTGCTTTTTGGTTTACTTTCAGGTTTTGAACATGACGTTCGCTGACATCGGCTTCGATAACCAAGACATTTAGATCGATAACCGTAGCGACAGGATCACCAACACCAACATAATCACCGAGCTCAATGAGGAGTTCGTCTACGATTCCATCAAATGGGGCTCTAATTTGAGTGTTACGAAGGTTAAGCTGAGCTTTTTTAACTAACGCTCTTGCTTCAACCAGATTGGCTTGGGCGGTACTATAAGCAACTTCACCCTGTAATCCTTTGCTCTTTAATGATTTAGAGGCTTTGAATTCTTTCTCTTTAACCGACAAATTGGCTCTTGCTCTTTCAAGCTGAATTTCTAAATCGGCCTTATCTATTTGGGCGATAGATTGATCTTTTTTAACTTCATCGCCCTTTCTCACCATCAAAGTCACTACACGACCAGCAACTTCTGCACCTAATTTAGCTTGCCTATCTGGCGCAGTTCTTCCATACAAGTCTATTTTTTTTGCCGTCAACACTGCTTCAAACGTTTGAAATTCGACTTTGGCCAACAACGCTTCAGGCTCTTCTGCCATGTTGCCTTTTGAGGACTGTTCCTCAGCACTTAACATCCCTAAACCTAACCAAAGAGATAAGCCAATAAGAAGTATGAAAGAGATAAGCCAAGGGCGTCGAGAAAAAAGCGGCCAATTGCCATAACAAAGTTCCTTTTAGTTACACAAGCAAAACAAAAAATACGGACTACATATACTATTGTTTTATTATGCTTAGGTAGACAAAATTAGCAAAGCCTTATGTAAGATGTTAAAACATAAGGCTTTAATGATAATTTAATTCGAGACTATAGCACTTTATTCAAAGAAAACTGTGTAGCAGATCTAGACGCTGAAAGATGCTCCGCAGCCACATGTTGTCGTTGCATTAGGGTTATTGACAAAAAAGCGAGACCCTTCAAGACCTTCGGTATAATCCACAACACCACCTATCAGATATTGTAAGCTCATAGGATCTACGACGAGTGTGACACCACTATTAATAATGGTCGTATCGCCATCATTCACTTTTTCATCAAAAGTGAAGCCATACTGAAAGCCACTACAGCCTCCACCAGTAATATACACACGCAATTTTAATTCTGGGTTCTCTTCTTCTTCGATCAGCGTTTTTACTCTTATTGCTGCCGCATCAGAAAAAGATAATGGTACATTTAATTCGCTCACGATAACCTCTCTCTTTCGTGTCATATCAACTCGTCTTTTCTTATCTCTCTTATATGAGTCAATATTTTATTTTTTCAATATCTGCTGATTATCTAGTACCTGACTAAATCATTCAAGTATTCTTATGAGTCATCTGTAAACCTAGCGAATTCTTCAATTTTTGCACCAACTCACTATTTTAATTATTTAAGCAAATTTTCTAAACCTAACCAGTACAAGTTCGCTACAATGCCAAACTATTGCTTCAAGTCAGAACAACAAGGAAAAATTGATGACCAAATCAGCAAAACTCTATCAAAAGGCGCAACAAATCATTCCTGGTGGCGTGAACTCTCCCGTTCGTGCATTCAACGGTGTTGGCGGCTCTCCAGTATTTATAGAAAAAGCAGATGGCCCTTTGATTATTGATGCAGATGGTAAATCTTATATCGACTACGTTGGTTCTTGGGGCCCTATGATTCTAGGTCACAACCATCCTGTCATTCGCGATGCGGTTATCGAAGCTGCCCATAGAGGGCTGAGTTTTGGTGCTCCTACCGAAGTGGAAGTTGAAATGGCCGAGCTAGTATCCAAAATAGTTCCGTCTATGGAACAGCTCCGTATGGTGAACTCCGGCACAGAAGCCACGATGAGTGCAATACGCTTGGCTCGAGGATTCACAGGTAGAGACAAGATACTCAAATTCGAGGGTTGTTATCACGGTCACGCCGACAGCCTACTGGTTAAAGCTGGCTCAGGTGCGCTAACTTTAGGCCAACCAAGCTCACCAGGCGTACCAGCAGATTTCGCAAAATATACATTAACCGCAACATTTAATAACCTTGACTCTGTTCAAGCGCTTTTTGATGCGAATAAAGGTGAAATAGCGTGCATCATCGTAGAGCCAGTCGCAGGCAACATGAACTGCATTCCACCGATAGAAGGCTTTCATGAAGGTCTTCGCGACATCTGCGACAAAGAAGGTGCATTGCTCATTTTTGATGAAGTAATGACGGGCTTTAGGGTTGCACAAGGTTGTGCTCAGGCATATTACAACATTAAACCGGACTTAACTTGTCTGGGTAAAGTCATCGGCGGTGGCATGCCAGTTGGTGCATTTGGTGGCCGCAAAGATGTTATGCAGCACATCGCCCCGACTGGACCTGTTTATCAAGCTGGTACCTTATCAGGTAACCCAATAGCAATGGCTGCTGGCCTAGCTTGTTTAAAAACACTCACAGCGGAAGGAAATGAAGCCGCTCTAGCAGCAAAAACTAAACAACTTGCCGATGGATTTAAAGCACTAGCCGACAAACACAATATCCCACTGCTTGTTTCTCAAGTCGGAGGAATGTTTGGTTTCTTTTTCACAGACCAAGAAAAAGTAACCTGTTATGAAGAAGTTGCCAAATGCGATGTTGAACGCTTTAAAAACTTCTTCCACTTAATGCTAGAAGAAGGTGTTTACCTTGCGCCTTCAGCATTTGAGGCTAGCTTTACTTCCCTTGCTCATGGTGAAAAAGAGATTGAAGCGACCTTAGAAGCCGCCGATCGTAGCTTTGCTAAACTCGCTTAATTATCTAATACCATTAAGCGAATTAGCTGACCAAAATATAAAAGTAGTGGTCACAAAGAAACTAAAAAGGGCTGATTAAAATCTGCCCTTTTTAGTTAATGCCAATTAACTATCACTAAAATCAAAATCACACCAATAAAACCGCTAAACCAAGGGATGTTGCCAATTTTCATTTTCGATTTAGAACATTTTTTATTACCACCACAACACGCCATACTTACCTCTGATTAGGCTTTAATTATCATTTTAAGCGAATATTCGTTGAGCGCTAAACGAACTTATTGACGCATATTCTATCGATAGTACTCCACAATAAACCATTTGAAACAAATTATTTGAAAACCAGAGCGTTAACATCCATTATAATCACCATCTTTGCTCTGACATACAAGGGATCACCTAGTGCCAGAAAAACTCCGAATATCCTCAAGTCATTGGGTGCTGATCGCTGCTTTATTAGTTGCCGGTTATGCTTGCTACCTACTCGTTGCACCCTATATGAACTCTATCGTAATGGCTTTTATTATTTCGCTATTAATGTTTCCATTACATGAATGGATCGAGAAAAAGATCCCTAAACACAACAACCTTGCATCTTTATTATCATGCGTCGTACTAACGTTCATCATTGTTATTCCGTTACTTGCCGTATTTGCGGCTATTGTTCAGCAGGGCTCATCTGCCACCCAACAGATTTACCATTGGGTAACAGGTGGTGGTATACAAGAGTTCTTCAAATTACCTTGGATAGTAAAAGCGCTTGATTTTGTTAATGAATACTTGCCATTTGAAACGATCGACCCTCAACAAATTGCACAAAAGATTGGACAACTAGCAACGACGTTCGGCAGTAACCTTGTTGCCATTAGTGCAAAGATATTAGGGGACGCTACCAACTTCTTGATGGATTTCATGCTGATGTTATTTGTCTTGTTCTTCCTACTAAGAGATCACGATAAGATAATCCTCGCTATGCGCCATATTCTTCCACTTTCTCGTAGCCAAGAAGATAAGCTATTAGAAGAGGTCGAAAAAGTATCTAAATCTGCCGTTCTTGGCTCATTTCTAACGGCTATCGCTCAAGGCTTTGCTGGCGGAATTGGTATGTGGCTTTGTGGCTTTCCGGGCCTTTTCTGGGGAACAATGTTTGGTTTCGCTTCTTTCATACCGGTTGTCGGCACAGCGCTTATCTGGATCCCTGCGACTCTTTATCTGTTCGTTATAGGGGAGACTAACTGGGCAATATTCTTGGCGGTTTGGTCGATAGCACTTGTTGGCTCAATTGATAACGTTCTGCGTCCACTGCTGATGCAAGGTAGCGCGGGAATGAATACCTTAATGATTTTCTTCTCACTTCTAGGCGGGATTCAATTATTTGGTTTGATTGGCTTAATATATGGACCGATTATTTTTGCTGTCACTATTGTTCTATTCAACATCTATGAAGAAGAGTTCCACGGATTTCTCAAGAACCAAGACAAAAGCTAGAGCGAACTAAAATAGCTTCATGCCGTGGGCAGATTATGCGAAAATCTGCCCACTTTAGTTTTTCGGAAAAAATCATGTCCTATACCGCACCTAGTCAGATAGCAGAACGTCAACTTGCCCACTTTGAAGGGAAACACGTTCTGATTGCCGGAGAAGCAGAAGATCTGTTTCCTGTAGAACTGGCTAAACATTGCGAATCCGTTTCTGTATTCACATCAAACTATAGCTATCATCGCCAACTCAAAGGCAAAAGCACAATTACCAGCTACTTTGGTATTCAGTTTCAAGAAGACACACCAATTAACATGGTTTTACTCTATTGGCCTAAAGCAAAAGCTGAAGCTGAATACCTTCTTGCTATGCTTTTTGCACACTTAGGGCCTGAAACGGAAATCGTAGTGGTCGGTGAAAACCGCTCAGGTGTTAAAAGCATTGAAAAAATGTTTACTAAATACGGCAAAATCACAAAATTCGATTCCGCTCGCCGATGCTCATTTTATTGGGGGCAATGTGATACTCAGCCAAAGTCATTTACTCTAACGGATTGGTACAAAACCTATAATCTCGATATCTCAGGTCAGGAACTCGTAGTCAAAAGCCTTCCGGGTGTATTTAGTCATGGTCAATTCGATGTGGGAAGTAAACTGCTACTGGATTCGTTGCCAAATCTGTCAGGAAAAGTACTCGATTTTGGCTGTGGTGCAGGTGTTATCGGAGCAACTTTAGCACTTAAAAATCCAGACATTGACTTAGAAATGTGCGACATAAGTGCTTTTGCTATCGCCTCCTCTATCGAGACATTAAAAGCAAACGGATTAACAGGTCGGGTATTTGCATCAGATGTTTATTCTGATACGAGTGACGATTATCGATTTATTATTAGCAACCCGCCTTTCCACTCCGGTTTAGATACGAGCTATAGCGCAACCGAATCCTTGTTAGCTAATGCCCCTAAACAAATGAGCAAACGAGCGGAACTTTACATCGTCGCGAATAGCTTTTTAAAATACCCTCCAATTATCAAGAGCGCATTCACTAATTGTTCGACGATAAATAAGACCTCGAAATTTGCTATATACCATGCAATAAAGCAATAAAAACACCCTTAAAACGTAACAAATTTAAGGGTTAGCACAATCGTTGGCCCGCGAACTTAAAAGCGATAAACCCACGCATTATTAACCTAATGCCGTTCGGTTAAGGTCATTTAAACCTGTAATCCCGACGAAAACCGACGTCATCCCCATGAAAATGGGGATCTAGTACAGCCAAGATTCCCGTTTTCACGGGAATGACGAAGTATTTAGCTCTAACCGATCGGCATTACGCATTATTAACCAGACTTTTTTGCCATGTTTAATTGATAATCCAGAACCGCTGAGACCCAATTAGGTCGATTAATATATCGACCTATCGCCACCACAGGGACAACACAAATATACAAGGGTAGAGATTCATAGAAAAAAACATGAGCGATAACGTCTTCATGGGAAAAATGTGTGAGCAATGCAAGTACGTCAAGCAAAATGGCAAGAACGACTGAAATATAAGATAGTATTAATAGTAGCCCTAATAAATCTCTTAAAAAAATTTTTGATGCCGTCATATCCATGACCCCCTCATCTTTCCAAACAAAATACTCTTCAAAGATAGATAAAAAAAGAATCTTATCTCTCAATTATTATGCAAAGTAATATTTCAAGAATCGATTGCTCGAATAAAATACATCAGCATGATTTGTGTTTTCTTTTTGAAGTTAATCAACCAGAAAAAACTGACACCAGTTCAACAAGTAGCTCAATCACCCTGTACTTAGTAAAACATCGTCATTAAATCTTGGAGAGAAAATATGCAAATATTAACCAATCACGTAGGTTATGAAGTTCATGGCCCCAAACAGGCGATTATCTCTCATCATGAACCCTATTTTGAGGTTGAGTTAGCCTGCTTACATTGCGCACAAACCAAAAAACCAGTGGCTTCATACCCTTTGGAGTACCACGGAAAAGTAGAAAATTGGCATACTGGGTTCTATTCAAGCGTTGATTTTAGTTCCTTTGCTCATTCAGGATTGTTCTACCTAACCGTTAACACGACATGCTCACCAGTATTTGAGTTGAATAACGGTATTTTAATGCAACGTACCTTCTCTGATGTACTGAGTTACTTTACGTCACAGCGTTGTGACGGTATTTATAACCAAAAAGACAAGCATATCCCCTTACTCAACAGCGACAAAACCGTTGATGTTCATGGTGGTTGGTTCGATGCATCAGGTGATGTCAGCAAATATCTTAGTCATCTCTCTTATGCCAATTATATGAACCCACAACAAACGCCAATGGTTGTCTGGAATATGATCAAAGGGCTATCCATCATGGACTCAATGAATTTAGGGAATGGGCAATCTAACAATCGTATTATCTTTGGTGAACGCTTCCGCAATCGATTAACTCAAGAAGCCTTGCATGGCGCTGACTTCCTTATGCGTATGCAGGCGGAAGAAGGATTCTTCTACACCACTGTCTTTGATAAATGGAGCAAGGATATAAATCAGAGAGAAATCTGTTCTTACGCTACCCAAAATGGCCACAAATCTAGCGATTATCAAGCCGGTTTCCGTCAAGGAGGAGGAATAGCCATTGCTGCTCTTGCGGCTGCATCGCGATTAGAAATCCATGGACAGTATGAGTCGTCAGACTACCTAACGAGCGCAGAAAAAGGTTATCAACATCTGCTCGAAAACAATGCGCACTATTTAGACGACGGCGAAGAAAACATTATTGATGAGTACTGTGCCTTACTGGCCTGCATAGAGCTTTATCGCGCAACTGACACACCATTTTATCTCCATGAAGCGAGAACCTGGGCCCTACATCTATGCAAAAGGCAACACACTGACGGTAATATTGAAAATTTCTGGTCAGCGAATGAAGATGGTTCCCGCCCTTATTTCCACGCAAGCGAAGCTGGTTTACCTGTTATAGCATTGTGCGAATACTTGTCGATAGAACCGTCAGAAATCCTAAAAAAACCAATAAAATCAACAGTAGGGCTTTCTATGTCCTTTGAACTTACTATAAGCCAAAAAGTATCTAACCCGTTTGGCTACCCTCGCCAATATGTCAAAGCCATCGACAGAGAAAAACAAGACGCTTTCTTCATTCCACACAACAATGAAACTGGCTATTGGTGGCAAGGTGAAAATGCACGGTTAGCGTCATTAAGCGTTGCTACATTTTTAGCCCTTCCCTATATGGAAGGGAGCAATTTAGCACCGAAACTTAGGCAATACGGACACAGCTGTATAGATTGGATTTTGGGGCTAAACCCTTTTGATATTTGTATGTTAGATGGTCACGGTAAGAATGGTCCTGATTACCCATCTGAAAATGGGTTTGTTAACGTTGAAGGCGGTATTTGTAATGGCATAACCTCAGGCTTTGAAGATGAAAATGGCATTGCATTCAACCCCGATAATCAAAAAAATGACACGCTGCACAACTGGCGTTGGGGCGAGCAATGGATTCCACACGGAGCATGGTATCTACTTGCTATCATCGCGCAGGCATCTAATTACAAAAGGAATTCATAAGATCATGCTGATTCTATGAGATGGGTTATTAATAATTATGCAAAAAGCCTCACTGCTACTTAATGACCGGAATAATCCAAAACGGGACAAAGAGGCGGATTGTGTTTTTTGGTTAACCGGGGGTATGTGTTGGCCAGATTGATTGCAACGTTTCCATTCATGTTCTCGCTTTTTCTCAACCATAACTACTCGAATTGATATAGTTTAACGTCATCTATTGGGTAATTACGTTGCTTAATTCGAAGGTTCAGTTTTTCGACTCTTGACTCAGGGGTTGGGTGAGTAGAAAGAAAACGATAATCTTGATCAGTGTGTGTTGAAACTCTTTCAAAAAAATCTGTCGCGCCACCCGCATGACCATAGGTCTGCACCAGTAGATCAAGGGCAAAAAGATCGGCGACTTCTTCTTGATCTTGCGAATACTGGGCTTGAAAACTCATTGTCGCATTCGAAATAAGTTCGCTCGCTTCACTATCAACGCCAAATAAAAACGTTGAGATAACCACAATGCATAAGCCTCTGCCCACGCCACGCAAATGATCTCTAGAAGCAAAGTGCCCAAGTTCATGACTGAGTACCATGGCTAATTCATTCTCGGACTCAATGACATCCAATAAGCCAGAATAGACAACAATATTCCCACCGGGCAACGCCAAGGCATTAACTACATCCCCTTTTGAGAGATAAACCTTAAAATCATACTGCTTTAAAATCGAGTCGTTGGGGAGGTTATCTACAATTTTATCAAGTTGCCGACTCAATTCTGGACTAGGCTGAGCATCAAAATTTTCAATGATACTATCGGCAAATAGCGCTTCTATTTCTGGCGATGTTTTAGAAACCGCCCAATCCGTCATAAGACCGAGTGAAAGAAAAATCACTCCAGTCAGTAATAGTAAGCCACCAGCTAGCCAAAATAATTCGACTAATGGATGTGTTTTACTTACATTGTGGTTATCGACTAAAACCTTAGGCGTATATTTAATCATCACCAATCACTATGACGTACGCCTAATAAACGCCGTACCGTATGCAACAACTTCGACACTGCCAACTTGTCGCTTTTGATTGGCACTATTGCCTATGGCTGACGTTTCTAAGCGAAGGTTAATCACCCTATTTGCCCCTTTAGACAACGCCTCTTCTTTCATGCGTAATATTGCTTCCCTACGAGCCCTATCAACAAGTGATTCATAGGAAACCACATTACCGCCAAATATATTTCTCAATATGGCCAGCATGCGCTTGAAGTAATCGATAGAAATAACAACGCTGCCGGTGACAAGTTCCGCATGCTGTGATTGGCTATCTTTGGGTTCCCATTTTGTCGTAATAACAGGTAGGTGGATGAGTTCTTTTTCTCGTTTTTCAATCGAGATGTAATGACGCCTTTCAAAATATGACCCCATACCGTAACCGACACAGATCAACACAAGGAAAATGACAATATTTAGGTTCTGCAGTATTAGTTCCATAAGGGTACTTACTCCACTCTAACTGCGGTCCCGTACACAAAAAGCTCTGCAGCGCCTTGCGCAACAGATGAGGTCGCAAATCGTATATTAACGATGGCATTTGCGCCCATTATCTCCGCTTGCTCGGCCATTCTAGTCATCGCTTCTTCACGAGAATCTTGTAGCAACTCGGTATAGCCTTTTAGTTCCCCACCAACAAGATTTTTAAGGCCAGCCATAAAATCTCGGCCAACATGCTTAGCTCTTACGGTGCTACCTTGAACAATACCAAAATGCTCGACGATTTCCTTGCCTGGTACCGTTTCAATATTGGTGTAAATCATTGCTATCTCCCACAAAACGTTCAAAAAGCATACTTAAAATAATAACGCCACATTACAGACTATCTTATTGTTATGTCAAAGATTGTGTAGAGTTATGTAGATTAACTACTACACTCATGCCAGATATGAGTACTATGGTGGGTTCCGTTTTATAGGATCATAAAAACGCTAGTACCCCTTTTTCTTCTAATTCTACACTTACCGTATCACCTACGGTTATCTCGGCCGTGGCCACGCCAATTAATTTTGTATTATTTACTTCTATTACATAACGGCATTGATCACCCATAAAAAGCTGTTCTACCACTTTGGCAACGCCAGATTTATCATAGGTAACCTGCACATATTGTGGTCTCAACAACAATTGGCAAGCCTCTCCCACGACTATGTTGTCTTTTGATTGCGCTGAAACGACGCCTAGCACCGTATCAAATTCTGATTCACTGATCTTAGTAGCAAGCAAATAACTACCACCACCAAGGAAATCTGCGACAAACTTGCTAGACGGTTGATAGTAAAGCTCTGAAGCTTCACCAAACTGTTCAATAACGCCATTGTTCATCACTGCCATCTTATCTGCGAAAGCAAACGCTTCCTCTCGGCTATGCGTTACAAAGATCGCGGTTACCCCCTGTTGCTTGAAAATTTTTCGGATCTGTAAGATAAGATCATGTCTTACCTGAGTATCAATATTAGAAAAAGGTTCATCTAACAAGAGAAGGTTTGGCTTATAGGCAAGAGAGCGAGCAATGGCAATTCGTTGCTGTTGGCCGCCAGACAATTGATGAGGGTACCGGCTTTGATAGCCATCTAAATGCACCAGCTCCAACATATTTCTGACAATCTTCTGTGTTTCATCACCTGAGATACCCTCAAGACCAAAAGCAATATTTTCAGCTACGGTTAGGTGTGGAAACAGCGCATAGTCTTGAAATATCATGCCGATATGCCGTTGTTCTGGTGGTAACCAAGTATTCCCATCATCGAGCAATAAGTCATTCAAACTCATGGTGCCGCTTGATAAAGGAAGTAGCCCTGCGATCGCTTTCAATAACGTTGTTTTACCACAGCCACTAGCGCCAAGAAGGCAAACAATTTCACCCTGCTCTACCTCAAGAGAAAGTGACTCGAGAACATTTTGGTTCTCGTACTGGCAGGTCAAATTGTTGATGGTTAACGTACGACTCATTAATGTGCCTGCTCCAAAGATCGATTAATAACTATAAGTGGAATTAAACCTACCAATATGAGTAAAACCGCAGGTAGTGCGCCTAACTCTAAATGCTCATCTGAGACAAAATTGAATACATAGGTAGCGAGGGTTTCGAAGTTAAACGGCCTAAGCAGCAGAGCGGCATTAAGTTCTTTCATCGACTCAATGAATACTAATAAGCCAGCAACCAATATTCCCCGTCTGACCAAAGGCATATGAACACGTCTTAACATCTGATTTTGATTACATCCCATGGTTCTGCTTGCCATATCCATAGAAGGCGAAATTTTGTTTAAGCTGCTTTCCACGCTACCAATCGCAACCGCTGAAAAACGCACGACCATTGCAAAAATCAGCGCAAACATCGACCCAGATAAAACCAATCCAGGCCTACCCCATGCCATCTGTTTGGCCACATCATTTATCAAGTGATCCATTGTAAGTACCGGAGCCATAACACCAATCGCTAATACCGTTCCAGGCACCGCATAGCCAAGCGAGGATAAGCGCATAAACGTGACGCTCAGGCGGCTACTATCAAGTCGATGATAAAAGTTAACCACCAGTGCAACTAAGATAGCAATAAGAGCGGCGCTAATAGAAACCTGTAAACTATTCACCGCATATTGTCTAAACTCTTCGGTCCAACTTTGAGCAAAATACGTGTAGGCGTAGGAAAGTAATTGTCCCAATGGCAAAATAAACGCGACAGAAACTAGTCCCCAACACCAAGTGACCGCCAGCCATTTCTTCCAACCATTAAGTTGATAACGCATATCTTCATGGCTAGTAAAACTCGACTGAAAGAGCTTTTGTTTTCTACGACTATAGCGCTCCGTACTTAATAGCAGGATAACGACTAGCAACATGATTGCAGAGATTTTTGCAGCTGCATTAATATTAGAATAACCAAGCCAAGTATCGTAAACCGCAGTAGTGAGCGTATTGACTGAAAAATAACTCACAGTACCAAAATCACCAATCGTTTCCATGGCAACGAGTGAAAGGCCTACCGCTATTGAAGGACGAGCAAGCGGAAGTGATATCCTTCTAAAGCTTTCTAGTGGTGTACAGCGAAGTAACCTTGCTGATTGCAATAGGCTAGCACTCTGCTCCATAAATGCCGCCCTAGCCATTAAATAGACATAGGGATAAAAAACCAATGCAAGTACAACGGCAGCTCCGCTTAGTGATCGTATATCTGGAAACCAATAATCGCCAGCTTGCCAGCCCATGATATCCCGAATAAATATCTGTATAGGTCCCGCATAATCAAACCAGTCAGTAAATATATAGCCGACTACATATCCCGGCATGGCTAATGGCAACACAAGCGCCCATTGCAATACCTTTTCACCGGGTAAGCGACACATCGCCATTAACCAAGCACTAGGTAAACCAAATAATAAGGCTAAAACGATCACGCCAAGAACTAAGACGACAGTATTATAGATATAGGTAGGCATTACCGTAGAGATAAGATGTTCGAAAAGATCACCTGAATCACCAAACGATAAATAGAAGATAGCTAAGATCGGCAAAACCAGTAGAAGAGATAAACTCCCGCTACTGGCTTTCCATATTCGATTTTTTCTTTCATTTATATAACAGTATAAAACATAAACACACTCGATTTAATATCTCTTCACCCTAAGCACTGCGTTATTCCGCCGAAGGAGGGAATCACAATCACGAGACTCCCTTTTCCACTGAAATGACAAAGGTGACGGTACTGACGAAGGATATAGTCTTAATAGAACAAGATCACACTTTCGTGGAAGTAACGAGTGAGATTGTCTTTATTAAAGATCAAACTTCACTTCATCTAATAGCTTCACTGCTTTGCTGTGATTTGCTGCAATCTCTTCGAGTGCAAGCTCATCCGCCTTGAAGTCACCCCAAGATGCAACGAGTTCAGAACGTTCAACTCCCTCTTTAACTGGGTATTCAAAGTTCACTTCAGCATAGAGTTTTTGAGCAGTATCATCCGTCAGGAATTCCATTAGTTTTACAGCGTTATCTTTGTTTGGAGAGTACTTAGCCATCGCCATACCACTTACATTCACGTGAGTACCGGTCGTGTTTTGGTTAGGGAAGTTAATATAAACCGCATCAGCCCACTCTTTTTGTTCTTTATCATTAACCATTTTACCTAAGTAATAGCTATTACCTAAAGAAACATCACATAAGCCTTCTTTGATTGCTTTTACTTGACCACGATCGTTACCTTGAGGTTTGCGAGCAAGGTTAGCTTTAACCCCTTCTAACCACGCTTTAGTTTCCGCTTCGCCTTTGTGGGCAATCATCGCAGAAACAAGAGAAACGTTATAGGCATGTTTACCAGAACGGGTACAAACTTTACCTTTAAACTCAGGGTTTGCTAGATCGGCGTAATCAAATTCAGCTCCTAACTTACCGACACGATCACGAGAGGAATAAACATTGCGGCTACGAAGTGTCAGTGCAAACCACTCATCGTTACTATCTCTGTACTGTGCTGGTACATTTTTTTCAATCACATCACTTTGTACAGGTTGTACTACTTCTTTATCAACTAGCTCCGCTAAGCGGCTAATATCCGTGGTTAAAATCACATCAGCAGGGCTATATTCACCTTCTTGTTTCAATTTTTCTGCTAAGCCCTTATTAGCAAACTTAACGTTTACTTTGATACCAGTCTCTTTAGTAAATTCATTAAACATTGGCTCAACCAAGAAAGGTTGGCGATAAGAATAAACATTTACTTCATCAGCAGCAAAAGAAGGTGAGCTGATAGAAGCCAAAGCGAGAATAGAAAGGGGTAGCATTTTTTTCATTGTAATTCCTTAAACATAGATGCAAATGATAATAATTATCGTTCGTTATTATATTTAAAAAACCAATTTCTGCAATGACAAAAATCAATTAAACACAAAAAAACCCGCTACAAGAGCGGGCTTTTTATTACAATTTGTTCTTATTTATAACTGAACTAGCGAGTATTACTTTAGAGAAACAAACTCTGGGTAAGCACCAACACCACAATCGTGCATGTCCATACCTTCCATCTCTTCATCTTCAGTAACTCGGATACCTGTTGTTGCTTTTAGTACACCCCAAACCGCTAGGCTTGCTCCGAATACCCATGCAAAGATAACTGCAGCACCTAGTAACTGAGCACCGAAAGTAGCATCAGCATTACTTACAGGAACAACCATTAGACCGAAGAAACCACAAACACCGTGTACAGAGATAGCACCTACTGGATCATCAATCTTAATTTTATCAAAGGCGATGATAGAGAATACAACGAGTGCGCCTGCTACTACACCGATAATAACGGCAGCAACTGGTGATGGAGATAGTGGGTCAGCTGTGATAGCAACAAGACCTGCTAATGCACCGTTCAAAATCATTGTTAAGTCGGCTTTGCCCCAAGTGGTTTTACACACTAGTAGAGCAGCAATAGCACCAGCAGCGGCTGCAGCATTCGTGTTTAGGAATATTTGACCAACAGCAGTTGCGTTTTCGAAATCAGAAAGCATTAGCTGAGAACCACCGTTGAAGCCGAACCAACCGAACCAAAGGATAAACGTACCTAGTGTAGCAAGTGGCATGTTTGAACCTGGGATAGGGTGAACTTCTCCGTTCTTACCATATTTACCCTTACGAGCACCAAGTAGTAATACACCTGCTAGAGCAGCAGCGGCACCAGCCATGTGAACAATACCTGAGCCAGCAAAATCACTGAAGCCAGCAGCAGCTAGGAAACCGCCACCCCAAGTCCAGTAACCTTCGACTGGGTAGATAACACCAGTTAGAACAACAGCAAAAATTAGGAATGCCCAAAGTTTCATACGTTCAGCAACCGCACCAGATACAACTGACATTGCTGTCGCTACAAAAACAACTTGGAAGAAGAAATCAGATTCTAAAGAATGATCAGCACCTTCACCTTGTGAGCCAATTAGTGCGCCAATCGAAGGCATAATACCGCCTTCAGCATTGTCTACATACATGATGTTGTAGCCAATCAATAAGAACATAGTACAAGCAATAGCATAAAGTACGAAGTTCTTAGTCAAAATTTCCGTGGTATTTTTAGAGCGGACTAAACCAGCTTCTAACATGGCAAAACCAGCTGCCATCCACATTACCAACGCACCTGAAATTAAGAAGAAAAAAGTATCCAGTGCGTAACGAAGTTCAGTTACTGTTGTTAATAGTTCCATTATATATTCTCCAATCCCTTAAAGTGCTTCAGTGTCCATTTCGCCAGTACGAATACGTACTACCTGGCTTAAGTCATAAACGAAGATCTTACCGTCTCCAATTTTCCCTGTGTGCGCTGCTTTGCTTACTGCTTCAATAACGCGATCTACGTTTTCAGCTTGAGTAGCTATTTCCAGTTTTACTTTCGGTAGAAAGTCCACTTGATATTCAGCACCGCGATAAAGTTCCGTGTGACCTTTTTGACGACCAAAGCCTTTAACTTCAGAAACCGTCATACCTTCAATGCCAACATCCGATAAAGCTTCACGTACGTCGTCTAGTTTGAATGGTTTAATAATGGCGTTAATAAGTTTCATTGCATCCCCTCTGAGCATATATTCCTTTAACAGTGAAATAACAATCAAGAGCTGTGCCACTTTTATAACTTATTGTTATTAATAATGTTTAAGTATTTTTGTTAATAAAACTTTAAACCCATGCACAAACATGG
Source organism: Vibrio algarum (assembly GCF_028204155.1). Taxonomy (NCBI): domain Bacteria; kingdom Pseudomonadati; phylum Pseudomonadota; class Gammaproteobacteria; order Vibrionales; family Vibrionaceae; genus Vibrio; species Vibrio algarum. The sequence continues at coordinate 3,140,205 of NZ_JAQLOI010000001.1, forward strand.
TGCACAGTGCTCACTAAATTAATGCAAAAAACCATTCAGCCCCAATATTGTGCAACCTTTTAAAAAAGCCAAAAAAAGACCCTAAAAAAATAGAGTCATTCGCTGTACTTCTGATAAAAAATCACTGAAATCTAAATAAAGAACCTGTATTTATCTAACAAACGTTCGTACTAAAAGATAACCTTTTTACTCGTGTTACCGCTTTAAATACGCTTTGTAAGCTGGCAGAACCATCAGACCAACCATAAAAATTATCACAGAGAGCATTCCAAACAGTGTCCGTTCGTTCCATCCAAGCTCAATGAATAGACCCAGTACCCATGGAGCAGCAGCGGTAGAAAAAATCATCAAAGAAGTCATCATTGAGCGAATAGCACCGATATGTTCTGTCCCATAAACTTCAGCCCACAATGCGTTTACCACTGGAGAAGATACACCAATTCCCACACCAAACAACGTCATAAAAGCAACGGCAGACCAACTTTGGTTAAATAAAGAAAGTACACAAAGTCCTAGGAATAAAGGGATAATCATAAAAGGAAGCATGTGCCTAGCGCTGTATTTATCCACTAAGCTACCGGCCACCATAGAACTTAACCAGTGCATAATACCGTAAGCAATAAAACTATTTGCCAACAAGCTTGGTAACCACTCTTTTTGTGTTAACAAAAAATGTTGTTGGATGAACACGCCAGTAACGACAAAAGGTGCTGCCAACACCGCAGGCAAAATGGCCCAAAAACGCCAGTCAGACAATACATGCCTCCGACCTTTATTACTGACAACATTTCCTTGGATATTGGTTTTTTTGTATTGCCTTTAAACTGGGTAGATTTAGCTAACAAAATGTAGGCTAGCGGTAAATAAACAAAAGCGACAACCGATGCAAACACCAACCAACTTGAGCGCCATCCGATCCAACTTATTAGTAGTACCACAATAATAGGTAAGATCACTTCACCAAATGCAACCCCACTAGAAGCCAAACTAATTGCCTTCCCTCTCTGGTGAGAATAAGAGCGGATCATTGTGGTTTGAGCGGTATGAGGTAGCAAACCTTGCCCTGCTAGTCTCAGCATAAAAAATGCGAAGAACAGCATCAAAGGAGAAACAACGTAAGACATCACAACACACGCAACAACTAATAGGACCGCAACAACAGTCACAAACGGTCGAATATCCCACTTGTCAACGAGGCCACCAACAAACATGATAGTCATGCTGCTACAAAGCGTTGCTAAAGCGTAAATCATTCCGTAGTCGGTCGCCGACAAAACCAAGTCTTTCTGAATGTCAGCACCAAACCAACTTAAAAAGAAGGATTGCCCAACGTTTCCAATGAAGACGGTCAAAAAACCAAATGATAACAACGGCCATTGCAGTCGAATGAAATTGAGATAACTGTTCATAATGCCCTTTTACAAAACAAAATGTAGCTTGAACGGAGGAAATTTACTTGATGTTATACCGGATAAACTCGCACCAAGATTGAATGAGTTGTTCAAAATCTTCAAGGCCACAACCAGCATCACTTTCACAATCATAGAAATCGAATTCACTCTCTTGTAGCGAATCATCATCTTGATCTAATGAGTTTTCTTGAACGGTCACTTCGTCTCGTCGAATTACAATGCTGATCTCTTTGCCAAGCAAAGAATACTCTTGAGACTCTTCCGATTTTATCTTCTCAATTGCTTCAAGTAGGGAAGCAATGCGCACTTTATCCGTATATATTTCCTGCTCTAGCCAGCGAGCAATCACTTCATGCCCCATACTACACTTAATACGGTATTCACCGGTTAAACCTTTTACAAATTGATATTCCATAGATCCTATACTCGATAAATCAGCTCTAATACCATTGTGCTGAAAAGTTACTATTTTTGACTGTAACTTCACTACAAAAAATAAGACCACCGCATTGCGATGGTCTTAAGTGCTATTCACATTAATCGGTAATTAAGCTTGTGGGCGCATCGCTGGGAACAAGATGACATCACGAATAGTGTGCGTGTTCGTAAACAGCATGGCTAAACGGTCGATACCAATACCTTGACCTGCTGTTGGTGGTAAACCGTGCTCTAGAGCGGTAATATAATCAGCATCGTAATACATTGCTTCATCATCACCAGCATCTTTTGCCGCTAATTGTGCTTTAAAGCGACCATCTTGATCTTCCGCATCATTAAGCTCAGAGAAACCATTTGCTACTTCACGACCACCAATAAAGAACTCAAAACGGTCTGTGATAAAGGCATTATCATTATTACGACGAGCCAATGGAGAGATATCAGCAGGGTATTCTGTAATGAATGTAGGCTGGATCAATTGTGGTTCAGCCGTTTCACCAAAGATCTCTTCAAGTAATTGACCACAGGTCCAAAATGGTTCTACATCAATATGTAAAGACTTCGCGATACCTACCATGAAGTCACGATCTTGTACGTGATCGTAGGTCATAGACTGTATGTCTTCTCGGTCAGGACAGTACTGCTTAATCGCATCTAACATACTCATACGAGGATATGTACCACCAAATTCTACCGTTTCTTCCCCGTAAGGCATTTGAGTAGAACCAAGTACTTCCATAGAAACCGTTTGTAGCATCTCTTCGGTCAGATCCATCAAATCTTTATAATCTGCGTACGCCATATAGAATTCCATCATCGTAAACTCTGGGTTATGACGAGGAGAAAGACCTTCGTTACGGAAACTACGGTTAACTTCAAATACGCGGTCAAAACCACCGACCACTAGTCGCTTCAAATAAAGCTCTGGAGCAATACGTAGATACATATCAATATCTAAAGCATTGTGATGTGTAATAAATGGACGCGCAACTGCACCACCAGGTATAGCGTGCATCATTGGTGTTTCGACTTCCATGAATTGCTTAGAAGTCATAAAGTTACGTATAGCAGTAACAAGCTTAGAGCGAATAATGAAAGCAGTACGCGAATCTTCATTCACGATAAGGTCAACGTAACGCTGACGATAACGCATTTCTTGATCGGTTAGACCGTGGAATTTTTCGGGCAGTGGACGTAGTGCTTTAGTTAGCAATACGTACTCTTCCATATTCACGTAAAGATCGCCTTTACCTGATTTATGTAGAGCGCCTTTTACACCGACGATATCACCGATATCAAGGCCCTGATATTTCTCTTTTAGTTCATTTTGAACCGGTTTAGCTGCATAAGCTTGAATACGACCAGAAGTTTCTTGAATCACTAAGAATGGACCACGCTTAGCCATAATACGACCAGCAATAGCAACGATATGATTCAGTTCTTCTAGCTCTTCTTTCGTCTTTTCACCGAATTGCGCTTGAAGATCGCCCGCTAAACTATCGCGACGAAAATCATTAGGGTGACCATTTGCTTTGCAGCTAGTGCGGATATTATCCAATTTAGCACGACGCTCAGCAATCAGCTTATTCTCTTCAGCGTTTGGCTGTTGTACCTGTTCAGTCATTTTAATTTGCCCTTTATAGTGCGCTTACAAGCCTGATTTCAGGCTGGCTTCGATAAATTTGTCTAAATCACCGTCAAGAACCGCTTGTGTGTTGCGGTTTTCGATGCCGGTGCGTAAATCTTTAATACGAGAGTCATCTAGTACGTAGGAACGAATCTGACTACCCCAACCGATATCAGATTTTAAATCTTCACTCGCTTGTTTTTCTGCATTTTGTTTTTGTAGTTCAAGCTCAAACAGTTTTGCTTTTAACTGTTTCATAGCCTGATCTTTATTTTTATGCTGAGAACGGTCATTTTGACACTGAACCACAGTATTGGTTGGCAAGTGAGTAATACGCACCGCTGATTCTGTTGTATTGACGTGCTGACCACCCGCACCTGACGCACGATAAACATCTATACGTAATTCAGCTGGGTTAATGTCGATAGCGATATTGTCATCAATCTCTGGGTAAATAAACGCAGATGCAAAAGAAGTATGACGGCGACCACCAGAATCAAATGGTGATTTACGAACTAAACGATGCACACCTGTTTCCGTACGTAGCCAACCATAGGTATATTCGCCAGAAATCCTAACCGTGGCAGATTTCAGGCCTGCAACTTCACCCTCAGATACTTCTATCACTTCCGTTTTAAAGCCTTTAGATTCAGCCCAACGAAGGTACATTCGTAGTAGCATCGCAGTCCAATCTTGCGCTTCTGTACCACCGGAGCCAGATTGAAGATCGATATAGCAATCTGAACTGTCATGATCACCAGAAAACATGCGGCGAAACTCAAGCTTTTCTAACTTAACTTCTAACTCGGCAAGTTCTGGTTCTATTTCATCAAAGGTTTCTTGATCTTCGGCTTCAACAGCTAGCTCTAGTAAACCTTCTACATCGTCAACACCTTGATCAAGAATATCAATAGTCTCAACAACGGCTTCTAAAGAAGAACGTTCTTTGCCTAAGGCTTGTGCTCGCTCGGGTTCGTTCCATACATCCGGCTGTTCTAGTTCTGCATTTACTTCTTCTAGACGCTCTTTCTTGGCGTCATAGTCAAAGGTACCCCCTCAGGATATTCGTGCGCTGAGTCACGTCCTGTAAGCGGTTTTTAATTGGATTGATTTCAAACATGTTTACTCAACATTTATGCGTAGAATTTAACCGAAGAATTCTACTCAAAAATGTGATGAAGATACAGAAAAAGTTGTAATACTATTCTTTCAATTAAATAATTATTTCGCTCGATATCTGTTCGATAGAACAAATAATACGTTACTCATTTAACAATCAATATTTTCGACCATCAATTGCAATGACTGATTTCCTCTAAATTCATTAATATCGAGTTTAAAAGCGAGTTTTACTCTCTTTGCTGTCGCATCTGGCCAACGCCGAAGATCGACATTAAACGCGATTGCATCAATCATTATATTGGTAGGGAGCCCCTTAAAGAGAGGCTCTACCATCATTTTAAGGTGTTTTTCTCCCACCAATTTCTGATGCAATAGCTTAAACTCACCATCAAAAATAGGTTCTGGGAAGTTTTGTCCCCACGGCCCACCTTCTCTTAACTGGTTGGCTGTATGCATAGAAAACTCTTCAGGCTTCAATTCGCCATCCGATAAAATGACGCCCTGTAACGCAGACTCATCTAGCTCATCACGAACAAGCTGATCGAACAGTGAAGCAAAGGTTTGAAAGTTCTTTTCTTTTATCGTTAATCCCGCCGCCATTGCATGACCACCGAATTTGACAATCAAACCTGGGTTTTGTGTATCTAACCGATCTAACGCGTCACGCATATGTAAGCCAAGAATAGAGCGGCACGACCCTTTAATATAACCATCCCCACCGTCAGCAAAGGCGATTACTGGACGATGAAATTGATCTTTTATTCGAGAAGCCACAATACCTATGACACCTTGATGCCAATCTCGCTGAAAAAGTGCAACTCCGTATGGGAGCTCTGAATTTTTACCAAATTGCAGCTGCTCACAAAAGGCCATCGCCTCTTGTTTCATCCCTTGTTCAATTTCGCGTCGAGTTTGGTTTAACCCATCTAACTCGCTTGCCATTCTTCTTGCGGCATGTATGTTTGTGCTCATTAACAGTTCAACACCAAATGACATGTCGTCTAAACGCCCTGCAGCATTAATTCTTGGCCCTAAAGCAAAACCAAAATCGGCAGCAACCAAGCGACGTGCATCTCGTTTCGATACTTCGATTAATGCCTGAATACCCGGACGACCTTTTCCTGCTCGAATTCTCTGTACACCTTGATGAACTAAGATACGATTATTTTCATCAAGAGAAACGACATCAGCAACCGTACCTAACGCAACCAAATCTAGTAACTCAGCAAGGTTTGGTACTTGTATACCTTTCAATTCAAACCAATTTCGTTCTCTCATATAAGCGCGAAGTGCGAGCATAAGATAAAAAGCGACACCAACACCCGCTAAAGACTTTGATGGAAATTGACAGGATTCCAAGTTTGGATTAACCATCGCATCAACATCAGGAAGCACGTTTCCAGGTAAGTGATGGTCGGTCACGATAACCTGAATATTATTCTGTTTAGCGTATTTAACCCCTTCAATTGAAGATACCCCATTATCCACCGTCATAATTACATCGGCTTTATACTCTATCGCTTGATCAACCACATCAGGGCTGAGCCCATAACCATCTTCAAAACGATTGGGGACAAGATAATCAACGTTGTGACAACCAAGAGAACGTAATGCCAGCACTGACAAGGCAGAACTAGTCGCACCGTCCGCATCAAAGTCGCCAACGATAATAATCCGCTTACCTTGTTCAACCGCTGAAAAAAGTAACTCTACCGCTTTTTCTATACCACCAAGTGATTGGTAAGAATGTAAACCTTTAGCAGCCTTCTCAAGCTGACCAACATGCTCTATCCCCCTAGCAATATAAATACGTCTGAGTAATTCAGGGATAGATTCAGGAAGAGTTGAAATATCGACTTCTGGACGGCGTTTAATTTCTATCATAGCGGACTAAAGTGCTCATTGAGGGGATAAGTATGTAGCGAAAATGCGTCTTGTATTTTCAGTATAACGAAAGCCTGACCATTAAATTTCATGTCAGGCTTTTACTTAATCGTTTTTATTGCGTCATCTCTTGTTGTATACGCTTAAACAGCCCAGCTGGTGGCATATATCCTGCCAACAACTTACCATTTGGCAAGAATACCGCAGGTGTACCGCTAATACCTAGATCGCGACCTAATGCGTATTGCTCCATGATTTTTTGCCCACACTGCTCTAAATTATCAACGTCTTCGTTGAATGAATGATTCAACTTAGCTTGCGTCATTGATTTTTCAGGATCCACGGAGCACCAGATACGAGCCATCTCTTGAGCTACTTCACCTGTTGGCCCTTGGCGGGGATAAGCAAGATAACGAACCGTAATACCTAGGTCATTGTAGCCTTGCATTTGGCTATGTAAGCGAACGCAATAAGTACACGTTGTATCTGTAAATACAGTAATCACGTATTTTTCATTTTCCGCTGGGTAGACAATCATATCACTTGCATATTGTTCTATTTTTTCGGCGTTTTTAGGGGCTTGCCTTTCCGCAAGTACATCGACATATTGGCCATTATCATCAAGCGCATACAAGGTGCCCGCTATAAATTGATCACCTTGAGCATTAGAGAAAACCATCCCACCTGTTGTATCAACTTCATACAAACCATCAATGGTTGCTGGTGCAATCGAAACAACATTTACGCCCATAGATTCGAAACGAGCTCTTAGTGTTGCCTCATCAAACTCACCAGTACTAGATTCTATGTCCAGAACTTCTACAGCATCTTGCTTAACCGCTGCAACTTCAGCTTGATTTACTTTTGTTTCTGGGGAGTTTGTATCCGCTGCATCGCATGCAGTAACGAAAAATGGAGTAGCCAAAATCAATAGATTGCGTAATACGCTCATTAATAACACCTTATATTTACTGCTTATAAATTTATGCTCTAGGGTGATGCTGCGAATGAATCTGTTTTAACCTTTCAGTCGCAACATGAGTATAAATTTGCGTTGTTGATAAGTCACTATGCCCTAACAACATTTGTACCACTCGAAGATCCGCCCCATTATTGAGTAAATGTGTCGCGAATGCATGCCTTAGTACGTGAGGTGATAACAAGTCTGTATCTATTCCTGCTATCACTGAATAATGTTTGATGCGATGCCAAAATGTTTGCCTCGTCATCTGCCTAGCTCTTTTACTTGGAAAAACCACATCAGAACTCTTCTCACCCAATAGTGTAGACCGTCCGTCCTGTAAAAAGGTTTCAATCCAATCTATCGCATCTTCTCCCATTGGCACCAAACGTTCTTTATTACCTTTACCAATAACTCGAACAACCCCTTGACGAAGGCTCATATTCTCCATCGTTAGACTCACTAGCTCTGTAACACGTAACCCCGTCGCATATAGGAGTTCCAACATCGCTTTGTCTCTTAGTTCTAAAGGATCATTGGGGTCTGGCGCATCTAACAAAAATTCAACCTGTTGCTCAGATAGATCTTTAGGCAATCGTTTTGGTAGCTTAGGAGTAATAAGTAATGCACTCGGATCATCACTACGTATTTTTTCCCGATGAGAATATTGAAACAATCGACGAATCGCAGATAGCATTCTTGCCTTCGAAGTCTGTTTGTAGTTTTTATCTGTCAACCATGCTTGATAATCTTGTAAATCATTAACAGTAATACTGATAAAAGATAATTGTTTATCTTCCATCCACTTAATCAGCTTAAAAAGATCATTTCGGTAGGACGCTAAGGTATTTTCGGAAAGCCCTTTTTCCATCCATAAAGCATCAAGAAACTGTTCTACAAAAGCTCGATCATTCATCTTTCACTATCACTTAAACACTGAGTTTCAGATTAATTCAGCAAAAGCTAAATTAACAGGTGTTTTGTCCAAAAAGAAACTTAAGACTGCAATCATACCTTTTTTACAGGTAAAATCCTCAGCAAAGACAACATATGCGAATCAATCTAACATGAAAATTGGACTCTTCTACGGATCAACGACGTGCTATACAGAAATGGCAGCAGAAAAAATACGCGCCATAATTGGAGAAGAACTCGTTGATATTCACAATGTCAAAGAGACATCACTTAGTATAATGAACGATTACGACATGTTAATTTTAGGCATATCAACATGGGATTTTGGTGAAATTCAAGAAGACTGGAGCGCCATTTGGCAGAATATCGCTGGCGTTTCATTAGAGAATAAACCGGTTGCTTTGTTTGGCTTAGGAGATCAAGAAGGTTATGGCGAGTGGTTTTTAGATGCCATGGGCTTACTTCATGAAGAATTAAAACCATCGGGTGCTCAGTTTCTGGGTTATTGGCCTGTTGCTGGTTACGAGTTTGAAGCGTCAAAAGCACTAACAGAAGATGGTAACCGATTTGTTGGGTTAGCATTAGATGAAGATTCTCAGTATGAACTGAGCGACGAACGTATTGCTAATTGGTGTGAACAGATCCTCACTGAATTCCACGAAACGCTTTGATAACAAAAATGCCCCATTGAAAACCATTGGGGCATTGAATCAAGAGAAGACTTTTCTGGCGGAAGTTAAGCAGTTTCTTCCACTAAAGTTTTTTGCTTTTTTTCACCAACAAATAACATAGTAATTGACACTAATCCCGTCGGTAGTAACCAACCCATGCTGTAATCAAACAAGGGTAAAAACTTAAATATTGATACATCCACTCCAGCAATTTTAGCTGCATCTATCATGGCAAATAGCAGTGAAACTAAAATAACGCTTCTATAAGCTAACTGAGGGTTTGGTATACGCTGTCTAAAGAACGTTAAAGCAACCAGCGCGATGGCAACCGGGTACAGAGCAAACAACACAGGTACAGATATTGAAATAAGCTGAGCTAATCCAACATTTGCCACCGTAGCGCAGGTAACACCGATAATTAGAACCCACGCTTTATAGGTGATAGAGGTTAGCGAACTAAAGAAATCAGAACACGCTGAAACAAGCCCGATAGCAGTTGTTAAACAAGCAAGTAATACGATTGTGGATAAAACAAGCTGACCTGAAGAGCCAAATAATAATTGTACATATTGACTCAAAATGACACCGCCATTGTCAGCCGCCTCAACCACACCACCGCTAGTCGCACCTAAATAAAACAGTGAAATATAAACAAATGCCAAACCAGACGCGGCAATAACAGCAGCGATAGTTAAGTATTTTGTTGTCGCGGCTTTATCTGTCACACCTTTACTACGCAAAGAATCTACAATCAACATCCCAAACATCAATGCTCCGAAGGTGTCCATCGTGTTGTAACCTTCTAGAAACCCTTTAACTAGCGGTTGAGAAACATAGTCGCCCTGAGGTGCTAATACCGAGCCTTGAGGAAAGACAAATACTGCAACGGCAAGAACAGAGAGTGTGACAAATAGCGCTGGTGTTAAAAACTTACCAATCACGTCGATAAGCTTACCTTGAGACCAGGCAAAAAACATGGCAACAGAGAAAAATAAGATTGAAAATAACGTCAAATCAGATTGTGTAGCATCGATGATGAAAGGTTTTATCGCCATTTCGTAAGCGACAAGTCCAGCTCTCGGTGCAGCAAAAGCAGGGCCAATAATAACAAAGATTAGAATAGCCATTATTGTTGCAGCTCGTTTTGGTAGATCTTTGGTCAATGACTCCCACGTGCCACCCGCGATGGCAATTGCTATGATAGTTATCAGTGGTAGACCAACGGCAGTTAATAGAAAACCTATCATAGCTAAAAAGGCATGATCACCAGCAAGTTGCCCGGCTAAAGGAGGAAATATGATATTTCCTGCACCTAAGAAAAAGGCGAAGAGCATAAACCCTACAGCGATAACATCAGTCAATTTTAAGCTCTGACTCATAAAGAAACCTTATAATAATATTTTGAAAATATAACAAAAGCCAGAATATCCAACTCTTTAAGGGCGACAATAATGAAGAAAAAGATGAAAACAATCAATATAACCAATTAAAACGGAGCTAAACTTCAACATGGTAATGATTCAGTAGATTTATTAACTAGTATTTAATAAAAAACCAGACTAAGAAGCTTTAATTCACAGGAATAAACAAAACAATATACAGTCAATGAGTTTGCCAAATTAATTCATACTGGTTATGTATCCCGCAAATTGACTTGAAAGCAGAATATAATGACGAGAAAAAAGAAATAACAAAAGACTTTAAATTCAAAAAGTTCAACATTTACGGAGGATTATCTGGAATGCCTGTAAGCACGGATGGCGTACTTTTAGGCGCCTGGATTAACGCGGAACAAAATGACACTATTTTAGATATAGGAGCAGGGACTGGCTTACTCTCTTTAATGTGTGCTCAACGCTTTCTATGTGCACAAATTTCTGCGATTGAAATAAACCAAGATGCTTTTAGTACAGCGTTAATCAATTTTCAACGTTCAAACTGGACCAACCGACTTCATTTAATTCATGCCAATATCTTAGATTGGGAAACGACAAATACGTTTGATACCATCGTTTGTAATCCACCTTATTTCACAAGTGGAGAACAGTCTCACTCTATTAATCGAGCATTGGCACGACATACCGACGCTTTGCCGCACACCCAATTACTAAAGGTGAGTGCACAATTATTAAAGCCACATGGAAAAGCGAGCTTTATTCTTCCACAATTTGAAGGCGCGGAATTTATCTCTCTTGCCAAGGATTCAGGCTGGTCTGTGTCTAGGCTATGCCAAGTCAGTCCGACACAGAGCAAACCCGTCAACCGGCTATTAATAGAACTCAGCTTGCAAGAGCATAAAACCAAACATACAAAATTGATTATTAATGAATCAGGTCAATACACTGAAGAGTTTGTAACTTTGACAAAAGACTTTTATTTGAAGATGTAACATATAATGATGTCGATATAACCATTATTCCTCTATAATGCGCGACCGAACTTTTAACTACTGCTTGTGGAGATCCTACTGTGATCAATAATTTTGCTGATCTTGAGCTTGATGAAAATCTTGTTGAAGCTATAACCGATATGGGTTTTGAGCGCCCGACTCAAATTCAGGCTGAGGCGATCCCACATGCATTAGATGGCCGAGATATTCTTGCTTCTGCACCAACAGGAACAGGAAAAACTGCAGCTTTTGTTCTTCCTGCGTTGCAATTTTTGCAAGATTTTCCACGCCGCAGAGCCGGTCCTGCTCGTGTTCTTATTTTAACGCCAACGCGAGAGCTAGCAATGCAAGTCGCAGATCAAGCTCGTGAACTGGCTAAAAACACCAACCTAAATATCATTACCATTACTGGTGGTGTGATGTATCAAGATCACGCGGACATTTTGGCCAAAACACAAGATATCGTAGTGGCAACACCGGGTCGATTAATGGAATACATCGATGCTGAAAAGTTTGATTGCCGAGCAATCGAATGGTTGATACTGGATGAAGCGGATAGAATGCTAGATATGGGCTTTGCACCTGTTGTAGACCGACTTGCTGGTGAGTGCCGATGGAGAAAACAGACACTTCTTTTCTCTGCGACTTTAGAAGGTAAAGGCGTCGAAGGATTTACGGAAGATCTTTTAAAAGAGCCGGCTAAAATCGAAGCTGACCCTTCTCGACGCGAACGTAAAAAAATCACTCAGTGGTATCATCGCGCCGATACACTGAAACACAAAAATGATCTGCTAAAGCATATCCTTACTGAGGATGCTGAACACGCTATCGTATTTGTAAAAACTAGAGAGCGTCTAGCCGATGTAAGATCGCTACTAGAAAGTGCTCAGATACCTTGTAGTTGGATTCAAGGTGAAATGCCTCAAGATCGTCGCAATAACGCTATTCGTCGTTTCCGAGAAGGTGAGGTACACGTACTAATCGCAACTGACGTTGCTGCTCGTGGTATTGATTTACCCGATGTTTCTCACGTGATTAACTATGACCTGCCGCGTACAGCCGATGTTTATATTCACCGTATTGGGCGTACTGCTCGTGCTGGTAAAAAAGGCACTGCTATCTCATTGATAGAAGCACACGACCAATCAATGATGGGGCGTATCGCTCGCTATATTCAAGACGATGTGAAAGAGCGTTTTGTTAAAGGTATGCGCCCAACACACAAGAAGCCGAACGTTGGTAAAAAGAAAAAGTAAAAGCGAAAACAGCAGTAAAAGCACCAGCTAAGAAGAAGAAAAAGAAAAAATAATCACTTTTGACTTCCGTAATGAGCGACCAGCAGGCTTCCGATTATTGTCGTGAAACCTGCTCAATCCCCCTCACTTCCCTGGGGAATACGAGGTTAGTTTCTAATTCTGCTCTTCTCTCTTAAATACCAATTCTGTCGTTGACGACTCTTCTTCTACAAAATAGTACCCTGCCACATCAAACTTAGTTAACGCTTCGATAGAAGAGATACGGTTGTCTATAATATAACGCGCCATCATGCCACGAGCTTTCTTAGCAAAGAAGCTGATCACTTTGTATTGTCCGTTTTTATGATCTTTGAATATTGGTGTAACAACAGTGCCATCAAGCTGTTTGGTTTTGACTGATTTAAAATATTCGTTAGATGCTAGGTTAATAAGAACGTTATCACCTTGTTCATTTAGCGCTTGATTAAGCTTATCAGTGATAACATTGCCCCAAAACTGATATAAGTTTGAACCACGTTCATTCGCTAACTTACTGCCCATTTCCAAACGATATGGCTGCATAAGATCTAACGGTTTTAGTAAACCATAAAGGCCAGACAACATACGAAGATGTGATTGAGCATAGTCGAAATCGTCTTCTTTCATGGTTTGAGCATCTAAGCCAGTATAAACATCGCCCTTAAACGCCAAAATAGCCTGACGAGCATTATCCGTAGTAAAGGTTTCGCTCCACTGCTCGAATCTCGCTACGTTTAATCCTGCTATTTTATCGCTAACCTTCATCAAAGTAGCAATATCTACAGGCGTTAGTTTACGGCATTCTTTAATCAGCAATTTAGCATCGTCAATCAATTCTGGTTGCGTATATTTTTCAATAACTAACGGGGATTCATAATCCAATGTCTTAGCAGGTGAAACAACAATGAGCATAGTATTCTTCCATGGCGTATCTATTTGTTATACGACTAGACTATAGAAAAAATTGCACTCAGTCAGCACGACTTTATCAATTTATTTAATAGTTTCTAACGATGAACGATCCGAGTTAGTCGTCCCATACCTCTTTTTCTAATTGAGCCACCAGCTCTGGAAACTCATTTGGTTTAAATTTTGGTACTCGACCCATATTTAGCTGGCGGTTATAGTCTTTCGCAAGTTTAATCACAATGCTAGACAGCAACATTATTGTCATTAAATTCACTATGGACATCATCCCCATAGAGACACCTGCTAATGCCCATATTGTCGGCAAGGCATCCACTGCCCCATACATAACCATACATAAAACCATTATACGTAATATAATACTGCTCGTTTTATGGTTGTGTTCTAGAAAAACCAAGTTAGTTTCAGCATACGAATAGTTGGCAATAATAGAGGTAAAAGCAAAAAGAAAAATAGCAATAGCCACAAATGAACTCCCCCACTCTCCTACCTGAGAGCTAAGTGCTCGCTGAGTCAACTCAATACCAGTAACTGAGCTGTGCAGCTCGTACTCACCGGAGACAAGTATAATCGCCACTGTGGCTGTGCATATCACGATAGTATCGAGAAATACTCCTAGCATTTGCACATAGCCCTGTGAAGCAGGATGAGGTGGGTATGGTGTAGCTGTTGCTGCAGCATTTGGAGCAGATCCCATACCTGCTTCATTTGAAAATAGGCCTCGCTCAACACCATTAATAACTGCTTGAGAAATAGAGTAACCAACACCACCAGCTGCGGCTTCCTGTACACCAAACGCACTTTTTATTATAAGAAATAGTGCTCCAGGGACTTTATCCAGATTTAAAACAACAACAACTAATGCTAACGCTAAATAGGCTAGAGCCATTAGAGGTACAATAATTTCAGCAGTCCGTGCTACTTTCCTAACGCCACCAAAAATGACAAAAGCAGAAAGAACAACGACGAAGGTACCAACATAAAAAGGATCCCAGCCAAATGCTGTCTGCATTGCACTTGAGATAGCATTCGCTTGAACAGCGTTAAATACCAAGCCAAAAGTAATGATTAAGAACACGGAAAACAACGCACCCAACCAGCGCATCCCCAATCCTTTCTCCATATAATAGGCTGGACCACCACGAAAATTACCGTCGTCATCTTTGGTTTTATAAAGCTGTGCCAAGGTGCTTTCTGCAAAAGAGGTTGCCATGCCAAGCATTGCAATAAGCCACATCCAAAAAATCGCGCCAGGGCCACCGGCGGTCAACGCTATAGCGACACCTGCCATATTCCCTGTTCCAACTCTAGCTGCGAGACTAGTACACAACGCTTGAAACGATGAGATCCCGGAACCATGTACTGTTCGGCTGTTTCTAAGCACGTGAAATGTATGAGTGAAATGTCGAAACTGAATGAAACCTAATTTAACGGTAAAAAAGATCCCTACACCGACAAGTATATAGACGAGTACTGATCCCCATAATAGATTATTCAGCAAACTAATAGTTTCTGCCACAAGTTCCTCTCCGTGGATAATGGCGAATATTTCTTACAACATTCTGGTTGAACTCATTCAGAAGTCAACTCACAAGCTCTGAACTCTGTAAATAAGCGCTAACTGATTAATTTTTGGGCAGTTACGTTACTGTAAACTGTGAATTAAAGTGGATTTTTAAATAAAAGCTTCATCAAAGAGAAACAAATGAGAAACACATCATAGTTATTGTAACTGGACTTATGGTACTTAAAAGGCTCCGTTAGGAGTACATTGAATAAGAGAGGTCAACATGGAAGGCTTTCTACTAGACAACATTATGGAATCGGACTCTAACCCAACTCGTTCTGGTCGCGCTAAGCCAGTTAAACGCAGATGGCGAGAAATCGAAGCAATTAAAGATCGCCAGCGTCTACAAAAAGAGTTGATGGATATAGATAGTTTTAACGACTATAACTTGGAAGAGCTCGACCTATAACACATCGACGCATTACGAATTAAAAAACAGGCACTGGGTGCCTGTTTTGCTCTCTTAATTACGCACTATTTATTGAATTAGTTCCCTTATTCTGCCTTAACTTGTCTAACTCTTTCGGCGAGTTGCTTATATCGGTCTGCAATCGTATCGCCAAAGACAGGATCATCGTCACTTTGTTCCCACTGGCTTTCTACTGCCTGCCAATCTTGGGTTGTAAAAGTACGCTTAATAAGCGGTAACACCTCTTTTTCTTCAAAATCTAAATGTTGCTTCTGGTTTTGAATAAAGTTTTCTAATTGATCTAAAAATACATCTTGAGGTACTACAGCATCTTGAAGAATCATATCCACAGTTAAGATAAATTCTCGCGTTTTTTCAGACAACTCTTGGTGCTCAAGTTCCAGACTCTTAATTTCAGAACTCGCAGGATACTTTTCAACAAAATAACGATAGAGTATATCTTCTTTCGGATGATGTACTGATTCAGAGTGGGTCGATAGATAATCGACAATCTCTTTTACCAAACTGTAATTGATTGGTTTCTCATCCTTAAGTGTATTCCATTTACTCTTAAGGATAGCTAAGAGGCGCACCATATAGCCGTGTTCACGGTGGATTTGCTCCATCATCATTGCTTCCTTCTCCTTTTAGTTATATCCATATTGTTATTAAGTGTATATAAAGAATAAAAAGTGTGCTTTGATTGCGGTCGAAATTCAGTCAATTAATGAGATATTACTAATATTAAGATCAATCGACATTCGGTTGCCAGTCTATCGGAGGGTACCCTGAATCTATAAGAATTTGATTGGTTTGAGAAAAGTGCTTACACCCGAAAAAACCACGGTGCGCGGACAAAGGTGATGGATGCGGAGCAGTCAGAACATGATGCTTATTACGGTCGATAACGTTACCTTTTTTCTGCGCATGCGCTCCCCATAATAAAAAAATCACGCCTTCACACTGTTTATCAATCACAGAAATTATCTTGTCAGTAAACTTCTCCCAACCAGCTTTGGAGTGCGAATGTGCCTTGCCTTGCTCGACAGTTAACACTGTATTAAGCAGCAAAACCCCCTGTTTAGCCCAACTTTCCAGAAAACCGTGGTTAGGTATCTCAAAGCCATCGATATCGTTAGCTAGCTCTTTGTACATGTTAGCTAACGATGGTGGCGTCTTTACACCGGGCAGAACAGAGAAACAGAGGCCATGGGCTTGATTTGGGCCATGATAAGGATCTTGCCCTATTATCACTACTTTAATATCTGAAATTTCAGTCAAGAAAAAGGCATTAAACACATCGCCTTCAGCCGGGTAAATAGTCTTGCCAAGGTCACGCTCTGACTGAACAAAAGTTAAAGTTTGCTTAAAGTAGTCTTCTTTTTTTCTTGCTCTATGACATTTTTCCAAGTCACTCTATCACTCATCTCTTCGCTCCTTTTAAAGCTAGAAATATATGATATACAACTGAAAGAAAAACAGGAAGGGGATTCAGTCACTCCGTAACCCCCACTTTAAAGGAGGTTACGTTGACTGAAAGGTTAAATTAACACTCTAATAAAAGAAGTGTAATTAAGCATGTCTCTGGGGGTTCTAAAATGGCCTCGACCTTGAACATGACGATAAGGAACGGGCGCTCTTGGACGACTGGTTGATAAAGATGAAAAAAGCATATTGGCATCCTCTTGTTGCTAGTAATGTAGTGCAAAAGATAAAAAATCTTTTGCGTAATCTAGCTATGAAAAAAATATGCCAACTTTTTATTACGTTTTTTCTGACATTCAACCGGTTGATTTAATTTACTTTCGCATCTCTAAATGACGAAGCGCTTGAATTTCATCGGCCCATATTTCCGGCTCAATTGTTTCTAAAATCAAGGGGATAGAGTCAAATCGACTATCTTGAGCAATATATTCAAAACAATCCCAACCGATTTTTCCTTTGCCTAAAGAATGGTGGCGATCGACATGACTATCAAAATCTACTTTTGAATCATTAAGATGCATCGCTCTTAAATAGTGCATACCAACAACGCTATCAAATTCAGCAAAGGTCTTTTCACATGCCTCTTTGGTACGAAGGTCATATCCTGCCGTGAAGGTGTGGCAAGTATCGAGGCAAACGCCTACCCTATCTTTGTTTTCTACCTGCTCGATAATTTCAGCAAGGTGCTCAAATCGCCAACCTAAATTAGTACCTTGCCCAGCGGTATTTTCAATCACAGCGACAACGTCTGGTACTGCGCGATGAGCGATATTGATGGACTCAGCTATCGCCGATAAACATTCTTTCTCAGAGATTTTTTTAAGTGACTTCCAGGGTGGAAATTCAGTAAATGCAAGCCAAGTTGCTGACACCTCTCCATTTCATCGATAAAGGCAGCACGCGATTTCTCTAATTTTTCGAGTTCTGGTGCACCTAAATTTATCAAATAGGAGTCGTGAGGAAGTATTTTTTCTGGTCCATAACCCAATTCGAGACAATTTTTTTAAACTGACTAATGCTCTCTTCAGTTAACGGTTTAGCGACCCACTGCCTCTGATTTTTAGTAAATAGAGCAAACGCATTCGCTCCTATTTCTTTTGCTCTAATAGGCGCATTTTCAACTCCACCTGCGGCAGACACATGTGCACCAATAAATTTCTTACTTACCATTAGAACTCTTTCTTCTATTAGTTATTTTTAAAGACGTTATCGTAATAAGCATAACAATACAAACACCATTAATGTTAATGCCTTTTTACGCCACAGTTAGCATATTGCTATCAATATGTAGTCAAATTACTACAAAACTTAATCGATAAAATTATTATATAGAACAGTATTTTACATAAAAACACTGAAATTAAAGGGTTTTTGACCTACATCAATAAAATTAGCACAAAATAATTAAGGTTTTTAGTTGTCTTTTGACTTAAATCAATATTATTATAGCCCCAACAAGTTACGCAGTACGCTAAATAATTTAATAATTGAATCACGTTAAGTGAACTAGGAGAAATTTATGATCCAAGGTATTCAAATCACTAAAGCAGCAAACGATGACCTACTAAACTCTATCTGGCTACTAGACTCGGAGAAAAACGAAGCTCGTTGCGTTGCAGCTGTAGCTGGTTTTGAAGCTGACCAAGTTGTAACCGCATCTGATTTAGGTGAATTCGAAAGCCGTGAAGTTGCAGTAGAAACAGCACCACGCGTTGAAGGTGGTCAACACCTTAACGTTAACGTTCTTAAGCGTGAAACACTAGAAGACGCCGTTGCTAACCCAGAGAAATACCCACAGCTTACTATCCGTGTTTCTGGTTACGCAGTTCGTTTTAACTCGCTAACTCAAGAACAACAACGTGACGTTATCGCACGTACTTTTACTGAGTCTCTATAAGATTTGTAAAAAGTAAAATTAATTGTAAGAAGGCGCTAGTTAGCGCCTTTTTTGATCCTGTTACTCTCTATTTTGCGTAACTAAACCTAGAAGAATATTCACCCATTCTATTTGTTTCCACACGTAATGATCTGTAGTCTATAAAGCCCTAAACGACTTCTAAGCAGACAATCACATGAGAGCGCCTCTTCGAGCAAGCATTTTAATAATGCTAGGTATTCTTTTCTTAGCGCTCAACCTAAGAGGACCATTTACTAGTCTAGCGCCTGTACTCGCGCAGATCATGCATGACTTAAGCTTAGCCTCTTCCGCTGCTGGCTTTCTAACGGCGTTGCCACTACTTACTTTCGCCTTGTTCTCACCACTTGTGACTCAGCTATCACGCCGGCTAGGGTTAGAACCCAGTTTGTTGCTAGCACTCATACTAATTACATTGGGTATTACTTTGAGGTCTTGGGGAGCCATATCAACGCTCTATTTGGGTACCATACTCATCGGAATAGGCATTGCGATAGGAAATGTCCTCTTACCCGTCGTGGTAAAAATCAATTTCCCCACTCGCATAGCAACAGTGACCTCTATTTACATATTTACTATGGGTATTGGATCCACGTTAAGCTCTAGCCTAATGGTTCCATTTTCAGAATTGACGATTTTTAGTTCAACTGGGTGGCAACTCGCACTCTTTATGAATCTGTTGTTCCCGATACTCGCCCTGACAATTTGGTTGCCAAGACTAAGAAATAAAACATCAAGAGTAAATAACCAACAAAACAACGAAGACACTACCTCTATGCGAAGCTTGTTAAAAAGCCCAGTCGCATGGCAAGTGACACTAGCATTAGGGTTAAACTCTTTTACTTTCTATTCTTTAGCTGGATGGCTACCAAAAATACTCAGCGACCTAGGCTACAGCGAAATTGATGCGGGTTACATATACGGATTTTTACAATTTTCTACTATGGTACCCGGATTATTATTGCTGCCTATTCTAGGTAGAAAAAACAATCAGCAATGGCTTATTACGCTGTGTGCTTTTAGTGTATTTATTGGCTTAATCGGCCTTCTATATCTGTCGGATTATGCGATATTTTGGGTTGGACTCTTTGGCCTTGCCAACTGCTCTACCTTTATTATTGCACTCTCATTTGTCGGCTTGCGTACGTCTAACGCAAGCCAAGCTGGTGCGCTTTCAGGCATGTCTCAGGGGATAGGCTACGCCTTGGCTGCAACAGGCCCCACCATTGTTGGCCAAATCCACGCTCAAAGTGAATCATGGACCATTCCTATTTTGCTTATTGCCGCTGTCGCTCTTATATGTACTTTCTTTGCTGCTTTGGCAGCGAGAGATAAAAAAGTGATGGATTGATAGCGCTAATCTGTCTAATCAGCAGATACTGTTTTTTCATGCTTTGCTGAAAACTAAAATGAGCGATCATCCGTAAACCTTATAAAGCGTCTGATTTTTGGATACTGTTTAATGGTACAGATGAAGCGGGCGACTATTGGGTCTGCCTTGCTAGCTGTCGCACAGCGCAGGAGTTCGATGTCATAACGTCCATACATAGAAAGTTAACTCACCTGTTAAATTTAAATTAGTCAATAATCACTCCGGCAAAGATAGTTTCGGGTATTGGAAGCAGAGTAGATAAACAGGTACGGAAAATACATTAAGATGGCTAAGGCGAGATGATCACCGGATCGTTGATACCGATGATGCATTAGTAGCTAAACACGCCATATGTGTCATTTGTTGCCAGTATGCTCAACCCACAAACCAGTAGGAGTGGAATAATGAGTACCGTCACTGCAGTAAATCAATGAACGCCCTAGAGCGACACCTAGCAACAAACACTCAACTTACCAACAACGTGTTAGTCATTAGAAAAAATAACGACCTTTTAACTGATATGGTGCAAAGAGAGGCCGGAAAACCTGGGCTGAAACGCTCTATTTTTAATATATTTTCTTTGTCTTTTCTGATCACATCGACCACTTGGGCATTGATACCTCAAGTTAATTTTTTCACCTTTATCGTTATTTTTATAAGCAGTTTTCTATTGCTCATTTTGTACCAGATACGAGCGATGTATATCGCTTCAGACCATCTAGGTGGTAATAGTGTTCGTCTTACTAACAGCCGATCTTCGCAAAGATTTCTTGTGATGAAATCCATTCAATTACAACTGGTCCAACGGCTTAAAACACCCAAAGCGCAACTTTAGGCATAAAAAACGGGTGACTCAATAGAGCCACCCGTTTTTAGTACATACTGCTTATAATTATTTCTGAGCTTTTCTCAGTACAGCTTTCAGCGCTTCAAAATCGGCATTTAGCTCTTCCGATAGGTTTTCCATCACTGCATGCTTAGCAAGTGGTGCTGGCACTTCAATATCGGTTCCTAGAATATCGTCTACAACCTCTTTGAATTTTGCCGGGTGAGCGGTACATAAGAATAGGCCCGTTTCACCGTCTTGAAGTTGCTCATTAAGGCTGCGATATGCAATAGCACCATGTGGTTCACATAGATAGCCAAGATCATTTAGCTCTTTTACTGATTCTGCGCTTTGCTCATCTGTTACCACGCCCTTACCTAATGTATCCAAGCCCCAGCCTTTAATACGGCACAACTCTTCAATACGGGGCCAGTTGTTTGGCTGACTCACATCCATTGCATTCGATGTAGTTGCAATGGTTGGTTTAGGCTCCCACTTACCTGTCTCTAGATAACGAGGCACAGTGTCATTCACGTTAGTCGTAGCAATAAAGCGTTTAACAGGCAAGCCTAAAGCTTTAGCCAATAGCCCAGCAGTTAGGTTGCCAAAGTTACCGCTTGGAACAGAGATAACTAAGTTCTCACGCTCTGCTTTGCTCATTTGAGCGGCAGCTTCAAAGTAGTAACAGATCTGCGCCATTAAGCGACTAATGTTGATCGAGTTAGCGGAATTAAGGCCGATCTCTTCACGTAACGCTTGATCGTCAAAGGCTTGTTTCACCAAAGACTGGCAAGCATCAAAGTCACTATTTATTGAAACCGTATGGATGTTTTTGCCCAGAGTACAAAAGAGCTGCTCTTGTAGTCGGCTGATCTTTCCTTTCGGGTAAAGGATCACGACATTGATATCTTCCATACCGTAGAAGGCATGAGCAACAGCAGCACCAGTATCACCAGACGTTGCCGTTAGAATCGTTATTTTTCCGCCATCGGTTACTGCAGCAAGAGACTGGGCCATAAAACGGCCGCCAAAGTCTTTAAATGCTAAAGTTGGTCCATGGAATAACTCAAGTGCGTAAACACCCTCTTTAACGCTTTTTATTGGTGCTGGAAACTGAAAAGCATTCCCAACTAATTCTAGAACTTGCTCTTCGCTTAGTTCATCACCAATAAGTGCGGATAAAATTTTGCTACTGCGAGAGACAAAGTCTTCTTCTAACAGTGCGTCCACATCACTAAACGTTGGTAGTTCAGATGGGAAAAATAGGCCTTGATTGCGGCCTAGCCCTTGGCGTACGGCTTGCCCAAAGGAGACTTGCTCGTCATTTTCTTTGATGTTGTAAAGCTTCATAGCTCACTTCCTGTAACGGTCGATCCCTGTTTATCTAGACGACAAACGTGAACGAATCCTTCTTCATTTTGGATATAATTTTGTTCTAACCAGCGAGCAACTCGCTCAGCGACATCTTTTTCTTTGCAAATACTAAACAGTGTCGGGCCCGAACCAGAAATTCCAGTCGCTAATGCACCGGCTGAAGTTGCATATTGACGAGCATTAGCAAAACCCGGCAGTAGTTTCTCACGATATGGTTCTGCGATCACGTCTTTGATCATCTTCGCTGCGAGTTCAGGTTGTCCCGAATAGCAGGCGTGAATAAAGCCAGCTAAATGACGACCATGTGCAATAACATCTTGACGACGATATTGCGAAGGTAAAATTTCACGCGCTTCAGCGGTAGAGACTTTAATACCTGGGTAAGCCATTACCCAATACCATTCGTCAAAACAAGGAACTTCTTGGCTGATAATGCCAAGTTCCTCAAGCATCAATTGCAAACCACCTAGGTAGCAAGGTGCGACGTTATCGTAGTGAATACCGCCAGATATTTTTCCTTCCATCTCACCCATCAGTGCTAACAATTCCATTTCATCTAGAGGCTGACCATGGAAACGGTTAAGCGCGTCAAGCGCCGCAGTGATAGAACAAGCACTAGAACCCAAGCCAGAGCCTATCGGCATATTTTTCTCAAGGGTCATCTGAAGAGGCTTAAGCTCAATACCCTTTTTGTCCAGTTCACGTGAAAAAACAATCCAACAATCGTAAACAATATTCTCTTTTGGGTTCTCTGGTAGCTTTGAGACAAAATCACCAGCTGTCTTTAACTCAAATGGCGTATCACCCGCTTTCACCAATACTCGGTCACCAAGTAGTGTGCCATCAATCGGAGAAACCGCCGCACCTAAGACATCAAAACCAACGCTTACATTGCCGATAGAAGCGGGGGCGTAAACGACAACATCCATATCACTTGAATTCATCAGTTAAACTCCTAATTTCCAACCGAGTGTACGCATTACATCTGCAAAAACGCCCGCAGCAGTCACTTCAGTACCAGCACCGTAACCACGTAAAACAAGTGGGATTGGTTGATAATAACGGCTATAGAAGGCGAGCGCATTCTCACCATCTTTAACTTTATTCATCGGATCATTGCCATCAACAGCGATAATTCTTACTCGGCATTTACCTGCATCGATTTCCCCAACATAACGCAGTACTTTACCCTCTTGTGCCGCTTTCTCTGCTAAGTCACTAAAATAAGCATCCGCTTCAGGTAAGCGAGCCATAAACTCATCGACAGAACCAGAGTCATCAAAGCCCGGTGGCAATGCTTGTTCAACGACCACATCATCTAGTTCTAACTCCATTCCTGCTTCACGTGCAAGGATAAGCAGCTTTCTAGCGACATCCATACCAGAAAGGTCATCGCGAGGATCCGGCTCTGTAAAACCGTTATCTTTAGCAATATTAGTCGCTTGACTAAGCGTTAAACCTTCATCCAATTTACCAAAGATGAAAGAAAGAGAACCAGAAAGAATACCGTTAAATTTATCTAATTCATCACCCGCTGAGATCAGGTTTTGAAGGTTCTCAATAACCGGTAGACCAGCTCCTACTGTTGTTTCATACAATAATTTACGACGAGAGCTACGAGCTACCTGACGTAATTGATGATAGTACGCCATACTTGCTGTATTCGCTTTTTTGTTCGGCGTAACAACATGGAAGCCAGCCGCTAAAAAGTCTGCATATTGCTCAGCAATAACTTCACTTGACGTACAGTCTACTAATACTGGGTTAATGATATGGTTTCTCTGCACTGTA
This sequence comes from Vibrio algarum, assembly GCF_028204155.1. NCBI lineage: Bacteria > Pseudomonadati > Pseudomonadota > Gammaproteobacteria > Vibrionales > Vibrionaceae > Vibrio > Vibrio algarum. Next base: position 3,164,564 of record NZ_JAQLOI010000001.1, read on the forward strand.
GAGATTAATGAGGCGAGAGAAAATTCTTCCGAAACATGCCCCATACGGTCGCGCCAGTTGCTTAATGGAAGGCCTTTCGCATCAAGTAAGACACCTTTGCTATTTGCAAGGCCACACACACGGATAACAATGCCTTTTTGTGCCAGTTTCGCTTGTTGTCGCTGAACTTGATCGACTAACTCACCACCTACGCCACCAACACCGACAATAAATAGATCCAAGAAATGTTTAGAGTTGAAGAAGTTCTCGTGACACGCCTTGATAGCTTCTGAGACTTTATCTTCAGGTATCACCGCTGATATCGCTCTCTCAGAAGAGCCCTGCGCAATTGCAACGATATTTACGTTAACTTCTGCAAGTGAGGAGAAGAACTGCGATGCAACCCCTTTAGAAGTGCGCATGCCGTCCCCAACCAAGGTAACAATAGCGACATCATCAATAAACTCGACAGGCTCTAACAAGCTGTCTTTTAGTTCAAGTTCAAAGGCATCATGTAGCGCTTGTTCTGCTCTTTGTTTGTCAGCCGCTTCAATACAAAAACTAATGCTGTACTCTGAAGAAGATTGAGTAATTAAGACAATTGAAACACCAGAAGAAGACATCGCTCCGAATACACGACTGGCCATACCAACCATGCCCTTCATCCCTGGGCCAGATACGTTCACCATTGTGAGTTTATTTAGAGTAGTAATCCCTTTAATTGCAAGATTATCTTCACCTGTATCCTGTCCAATCAGCGTACCAGCACCTTGCGGATTAAAACTATTTTTAATTAAACAAGGGATATGAAACTGAGCGATTGGTGCAATGGTTTTAGGATGAAGAACTGAAGCGCCAAAATAGGACAATTCCATTGCTTCCTGATAACTCAGTGATTTCAATAATCTGGCGTCATCGACTAAACGAGGATCACAATTGTATACACCATCGACATCCGTCCAGATTTCGCAACAGTCGGCTCTCAAACAAGCGGCTAGAACCGCTGCAGAATAATCTGAACCATTACGTCCAAGAGTAACTAACTCACCATCTTCGTTGCCCGCTGTGAATCCTGGCATAATATTCACGTGACCAACTGGAAGAGGTTCTTTTTTGAAGTTTAGCGTAGAGGTTTCTACATCAACCATTGCTTCAAGGTGATCACCTTTAGCAAACAAATACTTTACTGGGTCAATAAGGCTTGCTGACTGGCCTTTCGCTTCTAATACGGCCTGCATCAACTTGATAGAGATTCTTTCTCCCTTGCTGATTATTCGTGCATTTGCATTATTAGGACACATACCCAACAACGCTATACCGTGAACGAATTGACGCAATTGCAGCATAGATACATTTACTTGTTCATCAAATGCAGCATTGTCTACATTTGGTAGTACCGCTTTGATGTCAGTAAACAACTGAGCAAAAGAGTTCTCTAACTCTGCAATCTGCAGATCAGCATCGCCATTACGAAGCGCTCCCTCTATAACGGCAACCAATTTATTTGTGGTCTTCCCTGGCGCGGATAAAACCACCGCCACTTCTTCTTGTTGAGCATTGTTCGCAATAATATCTGCCGCTCTTAAAAAACGGTCAGCATCTGCTAACGATGATCCACCAAACTTGAGAACTCGCATCCCTACCTCCAGTATATTTAAACTCGTATAAAAAAAGGCCTGTATCTTCTTGGATACAGGCCTTTTTTTGAAATTTCTTTCTCTTAGCAGCCTGCCCCAACATCGGTAATGTCGGTAATAATGGTTGTGGTCATTATTGTATGGCGTGCTAAATGCATATTATGTAATTAAAATCGTATTTTGTGTTTGCTTACCTCTACGTTTACCGATTTTCACTCATAGAGTCAATTGAAAGTTCATTTTTTTTCGTTCCGCATCATGTTTTTAGTAAAAAGTTAATAATGATACATAAATGTTAACTTATTGTTTTTTAAATGAATATCATATGAAACTAGTCTCTAAATAACCAAATGATCTATATAAAGATCCAAATGGAAGGATCCGATTGTCAAAATATGTGTTTTAATTAAAGTCACTGATAAACCAATTCAGCATATAAATCTAAATTGATTAATAAAAGCTAGATGTAAGCAGGGAGGCGACGATGAAAAATGCAGTTTTTTTATGTATAAGCCTTTTTGTGTTTTCCGCACATTCTTTCGCTGTTAGCTTACCAAACCTCCCCTCTCAAGATCAGGGTTCTTCTCACAAGCTCTTTTTATCGAGTCAAACTCAAACGGGTAACGAATTTGATACTTGGAAGATAGATAGCGGCTACGCTTATTCTTTGTTTGATTCTGTTGATATTTATGTGGGTGCGCGATTAGACACCTCTAATGAGCAATATAGTGAAAACGGTTTTCTAAGTGGTGTTAGTTATAGCTTTAATGAAAGAGTTTCTCTAAAAAGCACTATTCATACTAAAACAGAATTTCTTGAAGATGGCTCTGAAGAAAGTACTGTATCTGCAGAAGTCAGTAGTCGAGTAAAAATATCCGATAATTTAGACTTGCATGCCACCCTCGATTACGAGCAGTGGCAGCAAGGTGTTGAAGTGGGATTAGGTTTCCGCTTTTAGAGTTCGAGTAATTTATCTGACAACAGGGTGCCATTCCAATCTGCGTAAATATAATCACCAGGGTGAACCATCTGGCGATTCATAGTTAGGCATACGTTGACCTCACCAGCACCTTTCTTTTCTGTTTTAAATGGACATGCTGCTAATGCTTTTACGCCTATGTCTAACTCTGACATAACCGCAACATCTCGTATTGCTCCGTTCACAATAATGCCTTCCCAGCCATTTTCAATAGCTAAGATAGCAAGTTGATCTCCCAATAGTGCTTTTTTAAGAGACCCATTTCCATCAACAAAAAGAACTTTACCTTTTCCATTTTGTTCCAAAACATCTCTTACTTTAGAGTTGTCATGGAAGCAACGTACTGTGACCACTTCACCAAAGAAAGCATCACGCTGACCAAAGTTTTGAAGTGGCAGGTCAAGTAGTGTTACTTGTTCCTCATACTTGTCACATATATCTGGAAGTATATCGTTCATTTTTCCTCCTTGATTTTCACAGTTTCACAAAACGCAGATCAACTGTGATTGATTTTAAATTCCGTTCTACTTATTCAATAATAATTCTTATCTGCTATTAATTTTTTTGTATGACGATCTTCTGAGATAATGTTCCTATCATCTCTGAGCCGTTGTTTTCTAAGCAGGAAATGAGATAAAGCTGGTTATTTTTCACATAATATATGGCATTTTGATTAACCATTTTTCCGAGCTCTATCGCTAAATTTTGAGGCATTTCTACAGCAAAGCTCTCTTCGAGCCATGTCCTTTTTAAATCACCAACCAACAATTTGCAATAATTAAAATCATTAAATTTTTGTTCAAGTGCGTTATTTTTCTTCTCATTTTGCTCTTTAGACACCTTAATACTATAAGGATTCCATGCGGTTATTATGGCAAACTGAGACAAATTTAACTCTCTGTTAATAAAGAAATAAACATCTCTATAATGACGCCATAATGTTGAATTTATATTCATCTTCATTCCTTGACAGAAAACTCAATAAATCGAGAAAATGTTATGTTATATCTATTGATGTAAATCAACAAAGTGAAAAAAATTAACAAACTGTTATTGTTGCTGCACGTTTAAGATAATAAAATCCATCACTTATATAGCAGAAATGTAAATACACATACTATTTGTATGTGTATCTGTAAAAATAGGTTATTCCCAGGGACAGGCGTACCTAGTTGAAGTGCTTTGTAGCAATTTTTGTTAAGAAACATCGCAAACACTTTGCCCATATGTTACTTTTTGCTTAGAATTTATTAAATATGACACAATTTCGTTACAATTTAGGTATCGCCAATGCAAACCCCGCAAATACTCATTGTTGAAGATGAGCAAGTTACTCGTAATACGCTAAAAAGTATCTTTGAAGCAGAAGGATATACAGTATTCGAAGCAAGTGATGGTGAAGACATGCATCATGTACTTGCAGACAACCAAGTTAACTTGGTTATCATGGATATCAACCTTCCTGGTAAAAATGGATTACTTTTAGCTCGTGAGCTTAGAGAGCAAGCGAATGTTGCTCTTATGTTCCTAACTGGTCGTGATAATGAAGTAGATAAGATTTTGGGCCTAGAAATAGGTGCTGATGACTACATTACAAAACCTTTTAACCCACGTGAACTAACTATTCGTGCTCGCAACCTTCTTACTCGTTCAATGAACGATAATAACGCTCCTGAAGAGAAAAGAAGCGTTGAGAAATATGAGTTTAACGGTTGGGTCTTAGACATTAACAGCCGCTCTTTAGTAAGCCCACTAGGTGACAGCTATAAGTTACCTCGTTCTGAGTTTAGAGCATTGCTTCACTTCTGTGAAAACCCAGGCAAGATCCAAACTCGTGCGGACCTTCTTAAGAAGATGACTGGACGTGAGCTCAAACCACACGATCGTACGGTTGACGTAACTATTCGTCGTATCCGTAAGCATTTTGAATCTATCACTGATACTCCTGAAATTATCGCTACTATTCACGGCGAAGGTTACCGCTTTTGTGGTGATTTAGAAGAGTAATCGATTAGATAGATTAACTACTGGTAATAGGCAACAGATGTCTGACGCTTATTACCAGATAGTTTGTATTTTTGTTCTATCAGATTTTATTGGCTCTGGTCGTCATTACTGTTTATCTATAGCAGCTAACCAGCCTTTTAACACTTCAATATCATTTTGATATTCATTCTTTATCTCCTCTACCCAATCAGCGATATTTTCCCACCATGCAGGCATTTGTGGAGACTGCGCTTTTTGTGCGACGCTTTGAATACGCATTAACCCAATTGACCCTGCCGCGCCTTTGATCTTATGTGCTTCCGATGCGATTCCATCTTGATCTTGTGCCACCATATTGGAATCCAATATATCTAAATAGCCCGGTAGCATCTCCTCAAACATTTTTATACTATCTAACACAGGCTGAGTCCCAACGATATCAACATAGGATTCAAGCATTTCGATATCTAAGAGTTTCGAAGCGACATCTGAGTGAGATATTTTTTCTTGTTCTTTTACTGGTTCATTACCGCTTTCTACTTCACCGGCAATACACCATTTTTCAATCACTCTTTGAATGGCTTTTACTGAGAGAGGTTTGCTTAGTGCATCATCCATGCCCTTTTCGATATAATCTTTTTTATCTTTCATCACGTTTGCTGTGAGCGCAACTAATGGGGGCAAATCAGAGAACTGTGCGCGGTAATGTTGTGCAACATCAAAACCTGTCATATCAGGCAGTTGAATATCCAATAAGACTAGATCGTATGCCTCTGGTGAAAACTGTGAGATAGCATCCTCACCATTCATTGCTATATCAACAGAGTGACCTAAACTTTCCAGAAGAGATTTAGCAACGGTAATATTAAGCTGGATATCTTCTATCATGAAGATACGAAGCGCCCTTTGTTGTTTTGGTTTACATTTAACCTCAGCAACGCCTTCCACAACAGGAACACGAATATTCAAGGTAAAGGTACTTCCAAATCCTTCTTCACTGCTAACGCTAATATCCCCTCCCATCATTTTGACAAGCTGCTTAGAGACAGCGAGTCCAATTCCTGTTCCTACTGCGTGTAGGTTATCCTTGCCTGATTTTACCTGATAGTACATGGCAAAGATTTTTTCTAGTTCAGCTTCCGGTATGCCAATACCACTATCTTCTACTTCAAACATGATATCAGCGATGCCATTTTCAACATCAACGCTGACACCCATTACTACGCCACCTTCTTTAGTAAATTTAGTAGCATTGCCAATCAAGTTCCAAAGTACCTGACGTAAACGTGTGGCATCGACTTCAATAAAGCTTGGGAAGCTTGTGAGCCTTTCTAAATCAAAACGAAGACCTTTTTGTTCGGCCATCAATGCAGAGATACTCTCCATCTCAGAGACAAAGTCTTCCAAACTGACGGCTTTTGGCAACAATTCTAATTTTCGGCGATCAAACTTATCCATATCGATAATATCGTTAAATATATTACCTAATGTAATGGCGCTTACATTAATGGTCTGCATATGTTGCCGCTGTTCTTCTGTTAAAGACGTATCTAGCAGCATTCTACTTAATCCAACGATACCGTTTAGGGGGTTCTTAATTCATGGCTCACCGTAGACACAAAGGTCGTTTTATCTCTGCTCGCCTTTTCTAATGCATCTTGATACTTTTTCCGCTCTGTAATGTCGCGACCAAACCCTACTAAACCTAAATGTCGCCCTTCTTTGTTATAAAATGGAACTTTGCGAAGCTCAAAATAAACTTTTTTTCCATCTGGATATTCAAGCCACTGTTCATAAGTGATCTCTTCATTATTACTAAATACCAGTTCATCTGTTGTGACGACTTCTTGAGCAATCTCTTTGCTATAAACGTCCCAAGGCGTTAAACCAACAAGTTCTTGCTCAGAACGACCAGTGAGCTCTTCAACAGCGCGATTACAACCTGAAAAAATGCCATCCGCATTTCGGTAATAAATAAGATCCGGTGATGTATCAATAAAAGACCGTAGTAAAGTGGTTCTCTCAGCAAGCTCTAGTTGAGTTTTTTCCCGTTGGAATACTTCATTTTCAAGATCATTAATAGCATCTTGTCGAGCTTCTTCTGCTTTTTGACGCTCTTCTATTTCTTGATTAAGCTTAATGATATTCAACTGTAACTGGTTGTTCAGCTCTTGGTCTCTAGAGCGCATATCCTTTAATTTGGAGACAAGTTTAGACAATCTCTGGCGAGACTCTTCTAATTGATCGACTACAACGGATAGAAAGTAAACGGCCCATGGCGTAATCAAAAGCCCAAAGAAAACAGAGCGAATAATGTCGATATCATCTACATTGCCCTGCAAGCCTAATGTAATGCCAACCTGAACAAAAACTGCCAGGGCCACAAGTGCTAATGCAAGTAGAATTGAAAACCGCAGGATGCCTAGCTTAACGAGAAGATCAACATAATACTGAGCTAAGCTTTTGATTGGTTTCATTTATTACTCCGAAAAAAGAAGATGAGCTATTTTATCTATAAGAAAAGGGCTTGTAAGTATTGCCCATCACTATTTATCATTATTCTTCGTGATATCTCGTTTGGTTACGACCTTTCTTTTTGGCTAAATAGAGCGCTTGGTCTGCATAGTCTACCAATATATCAGGAGTATCGAGGCTACTAGGTATTATCGACACAACGCCAATGCTCAATGTGATTCGATCGCTCACTGACGAAAACTCATGCTTGATATCGATCTGGTTAATCACATCGTGAATTTTTGTAGCAAGAACTTGTGCCTCTGCCTTATCAGTATTAGGAATAACAAAACCAAATTCTTCACCACCGTATCTTGCAACGCAATCCGATGAACGGGTCAATACTGTTTTAAATGACTGTGCTACCAGCCTTAACGTCTCATCACCTTTCTGATGGCCGTAATTATCATTAAAGTCTTTAAAAAAATCGATATCACACAACATAACGGTGAGCGACATTTTTTGTCTTTTATGCATATTCCAAATCGTATCGAGCTGCTCATCAAAGCTTCTTCTATTTGCAATCTGAGTCAAACCATCCAAAAAGCTTAGTCTTTCCAACTCTTGATTCATCTCTTCCAATTGCATCTCAACTAAGCAACTATCTGTGACATCTCGAGCCATAAGCAGCACGCCATTAGCACCAGAGTTAGGATCTTTATATGCAGACTTAACGACATCGAACCATTTAGGTTGGCCATCCTCATCAAACATCTGATCTCGATACCTTAATGATTTCCCTTCTCTAAGTACTTCATCATCGGTACGAGAAAAGTCTTTATATGTATGCGGTGGTAATACATCGTCTACGCGTTTACCCACTAATGTTGTGTAGTCTGTAATTCCTAACGTATCCGCAAAGGCTTGGTTACACGCCTCGCAAACTTTATTTTCATTGAATAAAGCAATACCGTCGGGTGAAGACTTTAACAGTGACTGTAAAATGGTATCTCTTTGTGCCAATGCAATCTCTGTCCCCTTACGCTTTTCCATTTCGTCACGTAAGTCTTGCTGCATCTTAAACCAATCGGTTACATCATGGCTTATACTCAAAGACCCGAGTATTTCACCGTCGCTCGATAACAGCGTTGATTGAGAAGTTTCTAACAAACAACCTCGACCTTGTGGATCGGTTGTCCAACGTCTTTGCGTGCCTCGCCCTTGGAGTATTTCATCGATATCAACATCAGACTCTTCCGATCTTCCCTTCCAAAATATATCAAAGGCCCGATTGGTATCGACAATATCACCGTCTTTATTCTTTATATAGATAAGTTCTGAAAGGGAATCTAGAGAGGTTCGAGCCACACGAAGTGACGTTTTTACTTGTTCATTCTCAAGCCCTGAGTTTTGATGCAAGCTCGCATAAATAAGCCAAGAAGAACGATTATTAAAGCGAATTTTCCTTCCTGAAAAATCAATATTAACTTGATGACTACTGGATATAGTCCAAGCTTGTTCAATATTTTGAAAGGTCTTACCGCTGATTTGATTAAATGACTGTAAAAATGATGTTTGATCTAGACCGGATGGATATGAATAGTTTTTCCCCACTTGCTTTATACCAAGTAACTGTTGAGAACCGCGATTCGATAACAATAAATCTCCAGATTGAGCGTCAATTACTATCAGCGCGACAGGTGTATCTCTGTAGTAGGAGGTAAGTTGCTTCTTATATCTCAGTCTCTGCGCAACAATAATTGAAAGTGCGATGACCACCACCAGCACTTCAATTTCAGCAAAGTAATTCCATTCTGCTATTCGATAAAACAAATTGTCCATTTCGTATTATATTCATTTTCAAGGGGATTATGGATAAATATATCAGTTTGTGCTCTTCTGTTCTTTAATTAATGGTTTTGTATACACAAATGGTTTAGAGATCAACGACCCTTGTGCTCCATCTTTATCTAATGCTCTACCTATTTCTGTCATCCCTAACCAACGATTTTCACACCAGAGTGGCGCTAGCAACGTAGGACGTCGAGCAGCAGCAGATACTCTGTGATATACCACGCCCGGTGGTGTCATTCGTATTAATTCACTGGCGACACTAACGTAATCATCCATTTCAGGTGCGTCTAGACGCCCTGCTTTCCATGCTTTAGCCATTGTACTTCCTTCAACAATATGCAGAGGATGTAGTTTAATACCGTCAGTCCCCACAGCTAAAACCTTGTCCATCGTCTCGAGATAATCTGATCTTGTCTCTTTTGGTAGGCCGATAATCAGGTGAGTACACACTTTTATCCCCAATGCTCGTGCTTTTTTAGTGATTTCAGCATAGCATTCGAAATCATGTCCTCTATTTATATGCTTTAATGTATTGTTGTTGGCAGTCTGTAAACCCAGCTCCAACCATATTTCATAACCTTGTTGTACATAGTCAGACAATAGGTCTAAAACCGCTTCAGGAACACAATCAGGTCGAGTTCCGACGCACAACCCCACCATATCTGCTAATTTCAAGGCTTCTTCATACATATTTTTAAGCGTTTGCACTTCAGCATAGGTACTTGTGTAGGCTTGAAAATACGCTAAATATTTTTGAGCTCTCTTCACTTCGCCAGCTCGGTCGGTTAGTTGCCCTAAAATACTCTGTGTCTGTGTTTTCTCATCAGAAAAAGAGGCAACATTGCAATAAGTACAACCACCACGTCCAAGCGTTCCATCTCTATTTGGACAACTAAAGCCTCCATGTAACGTTAGCTTGTGGACTTTTTCACCATACCGATGTTGTAAGTCTTGACCAAGAGTATTGACTAATTCGTGTAATTGCATCTATCCGGACTACCTATATTTGTTACTGTTGTAAAACTAATATGGATGTAATACGCCTAGTAACCATAATAAAGCTAGGTCTATATGAAAGAATATTACATCACTGAAAAATTAAGCCGCAGAATTATAGGCAGTGGTACGATAGGATTCACTATCCCATATCAATAAAGCAATACAGATTTTAATAAAGATGCATAATGTTCGCTTGAATCCCCCATATTTTCACCATTTTTACTGTTTGTTATTCATATGGTTATTAAAAAAACGTAATCAAGCTCAACTTTTTGATGGAATTAAGCTACACAAAATTGTAGGATGGATGAACGTTCGCATTTAATACCCTAGGGAAAGGGCAGCTGTTTATTGCGGATTAATCTGTGTATATCTAACCCACCAATACAAACCACTACTAAGTGGAATAACAACAATAGATATCACTAACGGAATTGTTTTCTTCACAAATAAATTTCCTGTGAAGAACGGAATGGACTCAAGCTCACCACACTTGGTGATGCTATGAACTAAACAAATAATAAAACGATAGGGTCGAAATGCCTTCGGCATGTTACGCCTGAAATTTAATTGGAAGGATGTATCTTATGGTAGATAGAGAGCAGAAAACACAAGGTCTTTATACTCCTGAATTGGAGCATGATGCTTGTGGTATCGGTTTTGTTGCTCACTTAAAAAACCGTAAATCGCACGATGTTGTAACCCAAGCGCTAGATATGCTAGCGAGAATGGAACACCGCGGCGGTCAGGGTTGTGATCCATGCAGCGGAGACGGTGCTGGAATCTTGCTTCAAAAACCTCATGAATTTTTACTTGAAGAGACAGTAAAACTTGGTATCAAACTACCGTCTTTTGAAAAGTACGGCGTTGGGGTAATACTTTTCCCTAAAGACGAGTATAAACGTCAACAATGCCGCGATATCTTAGAGCGTAATGCGCGCCGCCTAGAGCTAGAGATTGTAGGCTATCGAGTTCTGCCTGTAGACAACTCTATGCTTGGTGATGACCCTCTAAGCACTGAACCGCAGTTCGAACACGTGTTTATTTCCGGTAGCCCTGGCACAACGCCTGAAGAGCTAGAGCGTAAACTGTACGTTTTACGTAATTACACGGTTCGTGTATGTCTTGAAAGTGTCTCTAATATTAAAGACGAGTTTTACATCAACTCAATGTCTTATAAGACGCTTGTTTATAAAGGCCAGTTAACGACAGAGCAAGTACCTCAATACTTCTTAGACCTTGGTAACCCAACCATGGTTACCGCTCTAGCGCTAGTACACTCTCGCTTCTCTACCAATACATTCCCAAGATGGCGCCTAGCGCAGCCTTTCCGTTATATCGCACACAACGGTGAAATTAACACCGTACGCGGTAACTTGAACTGGATGAAAGCGCGTGAGGCTATCCTAGAGTCAGATTTGTTTACTCAAGCTGAAATCGACATGTTACTTCCTATCTGTCAAGAAGGAATGTCGGACTCATCTAACTTTGATATGGCGTTAGAACTACTTGTTCTTTCGGGCCGTAGCTTGCCACATGCTCTAATGATGATGATTCCAGAAGCGTGGCAAGAAAATAAAAACATGGACAAGACACGTCGCGCATTCTATCAATATCACGCTAACTTGATGGAACCATGGGATGGTCCTGCTTCAGTCTGTTTCACCGATGGTGTTCAAGTAGGGGCAACTTTGGACCGTAATGGTCTACGTCCCTCTCGCTATACTGTGACCAAGGATAACTTCCTTGTGATGGCATCTGAATCTGGCGTGGTCGAAATTGCACCAAGCAATGTGGAATATCATGGCCGCTTGCAGCCAGGTCGTATCTTCGTTGCTGACCTAGAAGAAGGCCGTATTATTTCTGATGAAGAAGTAAAAGATGGTATTTCTTCAGCTCAACCCTATCAAAAGTGGGTAAAAGACAACCTTCTTAGCCTTAAAAAGCTACCTGAAGCTGATAACATGCACCACCAACCTTCTGCGGAGCGTTTGCTTCATAGCCAACAAGCCTTTGGTATCACTACCGAAGAAGTGAACGACATTATCGTTCCTATGGCTAAAGACGGTAAAGAGCCACTAGGCTCAATGGGTGCTGACTGGCCGCTAGCAATCCTGTCACATCAGTCTCAGCATTTATCTAACTATTTTAAGCAATTGTTTGCTCAGGTAACCAACCCACCAATCGATCCGATTCGTGAGCGCATGGTTATGTCTCTGAATACTTACCTAGGTAAAGATCAGAACTTACTGACTGAATCAGCAGAACACTGTCAAAAGGTTGAACTTGAATCACCTGTACTTTCTAACTCAGAGTTAGAAAAACTGCGTGCTATAGATAACGAACACCTTCAAGCTAAAACACTTGATATCGTATTCCGTGCAAGTGAAGAAGAAGGCAAGTTAGAGCGCGCTTTAAAACGTGTTTGTCAATATGCCGAAGATGCCGTTAACGATGGCTACTCGATTATTCTCTTAACTGACCGTGCAACCAACTCTAACCATGCAGCTATCCCTGCGATGCTTGCCGTTGGTGCTGTTCACCACCACTTAATTCGTAAAGGCTTACGTGCGAAGTGTGACATTGTTATAGAGACAGGTGATGCTCGTGAAACCCATCATTTTGCCACGCTAATCGGGTATGGTGCGAATGCGGTTAACCCTTACTTAGTAATGGAATCGATTGTTGATCTACAGAAGAAGAAAAAACTAGATCCAGAAACACCATCAGAAGAGTTGTTCAACAACTATCGTATCGGTGTAAATGGCGGTCTACTTAAGATCTTCTCTAAGATGGGTATCTCTACACTTCAGTCTTATCACGGTGCACAAATTTTTGAAGCGCTTGGTATTAGTAAATCTGTTGTTGATAAGTACTTCACTGGTACGGTTACTCGTATTCAGGGTCTGACTATTGACGATATTGCGAAAGAAGTACTTGTACGTCATCGTATTGGCTTCCCTACTCGCGAGATCCCTATCCAGATGCTAGATGTAGGTGGTGTTTATCAATGGAAACAGCGTGGTGAAAAACACCTGTTTAACCCAGAAACGATTTCACTACTTCAAAAGTCAACGCGCAACAAAGACTATGCTCAGTTCAAACAGTATACCAGCGCGGTTGATGCTCAGGGTGACGATGCAGCAACACTGCGTAGCCAATTAGATTTCGTTAAAAACCCAGCAGGTTCTATCCCTCTTGAAGAAGTAGAACCTATTGAAAGCATCCTCAAACGCTTTGCTACTGGTGCAATGAGCTTTGGTTCAATCTCATACGAAGCTCACTCAACACTTGCCGTTGCGATGAACCGTATTGGTGCAAAATCCAACTCTGGTGAGGGTGGTGAAGACCCAGATCGTTTCGAAAGAAAAGAAAATGGTGACTGGGAACGCTCAGCTATCAAGCAGGTCGCTTCAGGTCGCTTCGGTGTTACCTCTTACTACCTGACCAATGCTGACGAAATTCAGATTAAAATGGCGCAAGGTGCAAAACCAGGTGAAGGCGGTCAATTACCAGGTGATAAAGTAGATGATTGGATTGGTGCAACTCGTCACTCCACTCCAGGAGTCGGCCTTATTTCACCACCGCCACATCACGATATCTACTCAATCGAAGATTTGGCTCAACTTATCTACGATTTGAAAAATGCGAACCGCGATGGTCGAGTTAACGTGAAACTCGTATCTGAAGCAGGTGTAGGTACTATCGCTTCAGGTGTTGCTAAAGCAAAAGCTGACGTTGTACTTATTGCTGGCTTTGACGGTGGTACAGGTGCTTCACCTATTTCATCTATCCGCCACACTGGTCTTCCTTGGGAACTAGGCTTGGCCGAAACTCACCAGACGCTACTGAAAAACGGCCTACGTAACCGTATCGTTGTTCAGTCTGATGGTCAGATGAAAACACCTCGCGACCTTGCAGTAGCAACGCTACTGGGCGCAGAAGAGTGGGGCGTAGCGACTGCAGCGCTTGTCGTTGAAGGTTGTATCATGATGCGTAAGTGTCATAAAAACACTTGCCCAGTTGGTATCGCAACCCAGAACAAGACATTACGTGAACGTTTCGATGGTCGTGTTGATGACGTAGTAACTTTCTTCCAGTACATGGCTGAAGGTTTACGTGAAGTCATGGCTGAACTGGGTTTCCGTACGATTCAAGAAATGGTTGGTCAATCACACAAACTGAAAGTACGTGACGATATCAAACACTGGAAATATAAAAACCTAGATCTTTCTCCTGTTCTTCATATTGAAGAAGCACGTGAAGCCGATGGTATATACAACCAGATCAAACAGAATCACCAACTTGAAGAAGTTATTGACCGTAAATTGATTGAACTTGCGAAACCTGCTCTTGAGAAAGGTGAAGCGGTTTCAGCACAGTTACCAATTATCAATACAGACCGTAGTACGGGTACGATGCTATCGAACGAGATTTCGAAAGTCTATCGAGACCAAGGTCTACCTCAACCAATGGAAGTGAAATTCACTGGTTCTGCAGGTCAATCTTTTGGTGCTTTCCTAGCGAAAGGCGTGAAGTTTGAAGTAGAAGGTAATGCAAATGACTATTGGGGCAAAGGCCTATCTGGCGGTACGCTAGTACTTTACCCTGATTCAAGTGCAAGCATTGTACCTGAAGAAAATATCGTTGTTGGTAACGTCTGTTTCTACGGTGCTACCTCTGGTGAGTCCTTCATTCGAGGCCTTGCTGGTGAACGTTTCTGTGTAAGAAACTCAGGTGCTAAAGTTGTTGTTGAAGGTGTTGGTGACCACGGTTGTGAATACATGACTGGTGGTATCGCTGTTATCCTTGGCTCTACAGGCAGAAACTTTGCTGCAGGTATGAGTGGCGGTACAGCTTATGTTTGGGATAAAGCTGGTGATTTTGAAACTAAGCTTAACCCTGAACTCGTTGACCTAGATCCTATTGAACAAGAAGATAAAGACCTTCTACACGACATGCTAACTAAGCAAGTTAAGTTCACTGGAAGTACAGTTGCACAAGCTTTCCTAGACGATTTTGACGCGAATTTAGCGCAAATGACCAAGGTAATGCCGCGTGATTACAAAGCGGTTTTACAAAAACGTAAAGCAGAAGCACAAGCAGCAAACACGGAAGAGTTGGAGGCAGTATAATGGGTAAGGCTACTGGATTTTTAGAGCATGGTCGTGAACTGCCAAAGAAGATCGACCCAAGTGTTCGTATTCAAAACAACAAAGAATTCGTTCTAAACGAAGAATTTGGTGAGAAAATTGCGACTCAAGCTTCTCGCTGTATGGACTGTGGTGTGCCGTTTTGTCATAACGGCTGTCCGATCGGTAATATCATCCCCGAGTTTAACGATGCTGTTTATCGTGATAGCTGGGAAGAAGCGTGGCACATTCTTAGCAGTACAAACAACTTCCCTGAGTTTACGGGTCGAGTTTGTCCTGCTCCTTGTGAAACGTCTTGTGTCCTTGGTATAAACCAAGACCCTATTACTATCTGTAATATAGAAAAGACCATTGTAGAAACCGCCTATCGTGAAGGCTATGCTCAACCTAAAAAACCACGTATTCGCTCGGGTAAAACTATCGCGATTATAGGTTCGGGTCCTGCCGGTCTTGCCGCTGCAGAGCAGCTAAATAGCGCAGGTCACTGCGTGACGGTTTATGAACGAGACGAAAAAGTGGGTGGACTGCTTCGCTTTGGTATTCCAGACTTTAAGCTAGGTATGGATGTCATTGATCGCAAGGTTAATCTAATGGAAGAGGCTGGCATCATCTTTGAAACCAACTCTCACATTGGTGTAGATATTAATGCTCAACAGCTTCGTCAAGAATTTGATGCTGTGTTGCTTACAGGTGGCTCAACTGTGCCACGTGATCTTCCAATCCCAGGCCGTGAACTTAAGGGCGTCCATTTCGCTATGGAATTCCTTGGTCAAAATAACCGTCGTGCAAACAATATGAATCTTAAAACTGAAGAGATTCATGCTAAAGATTGTAACGTGGTGGTTATCGGTGGTGGTGATACAGGCTCTGACTGCGTAGGTACTTCTAATCGCCATGGTGCGACAAGTATTACTCAAGTAGAAATCATGCCAATGCCACCAGAGATGCGCCCGGTAAACATGCCATGGCCTGAATATCCAATGATTCTGCGCACATCCACTTCTCATGAAGAGGGCTGTGAGCGTCACTGGAATATCTTAACTAAAGAGTTCATCGGTGATGAATCTGGTCAAGTAACTGGTTTGCGTTTAGCGGATATCGAATGGGAAGAAGCTAAGCCTGGTGAACGTCCAAACTTTAAAGAAGTAGAAGGCAGTGAGCGCGTTATTCCTTGTGATAAAGCGTTTTTGGCAATGGGTTTCTTACACCCAGAACCAACGGGTGTTCTAGCTCAACTAGATATCAAACTGGATGAGCGCGGTAACGTTGCTACTGAAGGCTTTGCTACAAACCAAAAAGGCATATTTGCTGCGGGTGATATGCGTACAGGCCAGTCACTTGTCGTTCGTTGTATCAACGAAGGACGCGAATGCGCCCGTGCTGTTGATGACTTCCTAATGGGGACGACGAATTTGGAAGCGAAAGCGGACTCGCTAATGCTTTCAAATGTTTAATATTTTTATATAACAAAGGTTTCCTTCCAAACTTTGTTTTGGCCAGCTAATTTAGCTGGCCTTTTTTTGTCTTCAATCCAAAAGGTTTCGCCCAGCTAGATTCTAGATTCCTTGCCCAAATCTATATGCTACAATCGCCCATTAAGTATCTATTTAAATTTCTGAGAGAAAATCATGAAAATCGGCATTATTGGTGCGATGGAACAAGAAGTCACCATCTTAAAAGAAGCAATCGTTAACTGTGTTGAAGAGAAAAAAGCGAGCTGTACCTTTTATTCTGGTCAACTAAACGGTGTCGAAGTAGTCCTGCTTCAGTCTGGCATAGGAAAAGTAGCCGCTGCCATTGGTACGACTATTCTTTTAGACCAATTTTCTCCTGATGTCGTTATCAATACTGGTTCAGCCGGTGGTTTTGACTCAAGCCTTAACTTAGGCGATGTTGTCGTCTCTACAGAAGTTCGTCACCACGATGCAGATGTCACAGCATTTGGCTATGAAATGGGCCAAATGGCAAGCCAACCCGCTGCATTTGTTGCCGACAAAGCACTCATTGAAGTGGCAGAAAAAGCCATTGCGATAAAAAAAGGCCAACATTCCGTTCGTGGTCTTATCTGTACTGGTGACGCTTTTGTCTGCTCAGATGAGAAAAAGGAATATATACGTAAATACTTCCCATCGGTGATTGCCGTTGAAATGGAAGCTGCGGCGGTTGCTCAAACCTGCCATCAATTCGGCGTTCCTTTTGTTGTTGTACGTGCGATATCTGATGTTGCTGATAAGGAATCCCCAATGAGCTTTGACGAATTCTTGCCTTTGGCGGCAAAAAGCTCATCTGAAATGGTTTCCAATATGGTTACGTTGTTGAAGTAACCATTATGCAAGCTGCATTCGATCAAATATACAGTAATGGCGCTCTATTAGTTTTGTGGGGAGCCTTACTGTTCCATTTGATTCTCCCTATCCCAATATCAGGCCATCCAGCAACACTTTGGAGAGCCTTTGCAAGGATCCTTGCGGACAAGGTCAATACCAACAAAAGCTACTCACAAAGTCTAATTTCAGGCACTTTAGCTTGGGTATTAATGGCCGTACCGGCTTTGATTGTATTGGTCGCATTGAAACCTTTAGTTTGGCAACCCCAACTTTTCGACCTTGCATTACTTCTTCTCGCTATCGACTGGCGAAATAGTGAAAAGCTGGGACATGGCCTTGCCGATGCTATTGCAAAAGAAGATAAAAAACTTGCCAGAAGCCTACTAGAGCCAATTCTAAACAGAGTAACAAAGTCACTGTCTCCTGTCGGTATTGGCAAAGCAGGCGCTGAAACCCTGATTTTGGGTTACGGACGAAATGTCGTTTCGGTTCTTTTTTGGTTTGGTCTCACTGGCGGAATTGGCGCACTCCTGTTTAGGTTAATCTCTGAATTGGCCAGAGCATGGTCTCCTAGCCGAAGTCAATTTCTACCCTTTGGCCTTCCTGCCACTCGAATGTTAGCGCTATTTGAGTTTATTCCACTTCGCATATTCAGCATCATGGTTATCCTTGGCAAGAATGCCACACAGGTTTTTGGTCAAGTATTAATGCAAAGTAAAACATGGCCAATGCCAGGGCCTGCTTGGCTCCTTTCCTCTGTCGGGAGTAAACTTGAGCTCTCATTAGGTGGACCGGCTATTTACGGAGACAGTAAGACTGTCAGGCCTAAAATCGGTGGAAGGGTTGTGCCAACCGCTCTGCATATTGGTCAGATACAAAAACTGCTCGCATGGCGGTTGTTTGTCTGGATAGCATTACAAAGTACTCTGATGTTTTTGCTCTATCAGGGTATATAACGTGCGTTTCATTACTTTTGTTTTATTATTCGCAGTTAGTCCATTAGCTCATTCAATAGAGCGGGTTATTTCGCTTGCCCCCTCCTCTACTGAACTCGTCTACGCTGCAGGCCTTGGGGACAAACTGGTTGCCGTTAGTGAATACAGCGATTATCCAGAAGAGGCTCAATTATTAGAAAAAGTCGCTAATTTTGATAGCGTCAATATTGAAAGAATTATTGCGCTTAATCCAGATCTGATTGTCGCTTGGCGATCCGGAGGATCAATTAAGTCTCTCAACCAACTGAAGGGGCTCGGTTTCTCCATCTATTACTCTGACACTACCTACGTGGCTGACATTGCAGATAGAATTGAAGAGTTAAGTCAATATGCTGACAAGCCAGATGTGGGTAGAACAAATGCTAAGGCGTTTAGAGAAGAACTGAAACGGCTACAAGACCAATATTCTAGCGGAGCCCCTATTTCCTACTTCTATCAACTTAGTAGCAAGCCTATTTATACCATTGCTAACAATCATTGGCCTAGTGAGGTATTTTCACTGTGTGGGGGGATTAATATTTTTGAACAGTCACCAACCCCGTACCCTCAAGTAGGTCTAGAGCAAGTTATTGTAAAAGCACCACAGGTTATGTTTACTTCTCCCCACACTGTGCAAAACACTGAATTGTGGACGCCATGGCAAAAACAGATCCCAGCGGTTAGCAATAAATTTATCTGGTCACTCAATGCCGATTGGTTAAATCGCCCAACTCCTCGCTCGCTAAAAGCAATTGAGCAAGCATGCCAGCACTTTGAAATCGCGAGAAAAACATACAGTACAAACCAGATAAAATAACCAGAACTATGGATAATTTATACCACTCAGCATCCCCTCGTAGGTAAGATTACCGGTTACCTTTCGCTTAATTACTCAGATTTGTTCAATAATGTAATGCGACGGATTAGGATAATTACTTCGTCATGACACTATGAATTGGAGTAGAATCTAGTTAATTTCTTTTTCCTAAACGCCTTTAGCAACCTATGGATTCTACTCTACTCTACTTTATCGATATTTTTGGTACCGCTGTATTTGCTATTTCAGGCGTACTGCTTGCGGGACGATTGAAGATGGATCCGTTTGGCGTCATCGTACTTGGTAGTGTTACTGCTATAGGCGGAGGCACGATCAGAGATATGGCATTAGGAGCAACACCCGTATTTTGGATTACCAATACCGCTTACATCTGGATAATTATTATCACATGCTTGTTAACAATACTTATTGTTCGCCATCCAAGACGCTTGCCTTGGTTCGTATTACCTGTTTTTGATGCGATTGGGCTCGGTGCGTTTGTTGGAATTGGTGTTGAAAAGTCTCTGTTGTTTCAAGACTCTTACTTAATCGCTGTCATTATGGGTGTTATAACTGGCTGTGGCGGTGGGATTATCCGTGACGTGCTAGCAAGAGAAGTACCAATGGTCCTAAGAAGCGAAGTTTATGCTACAGCATGCATCATAGGCGGTTCTATCCATGTTGGCGCACTCTACCTCGACTACAGCAACAGAGTCGCCTTTATTTCCGGTGCGCTCGCCACGTTAATCATTCGACTGGGAGCTATCAAATGGCACTTATCACTGCCAACGTTTGCCCTTCATCGATAAGAATTAGCTAAGTAAATCCACTAATTTCGCGAGGGCATGGCAACATGCCTGATTGCGAACACTTGCTCTATCACCACTAAAACAGATCATCTCTTGAACTTCAATCGAGTTACCGATTTTCCAGCCAAACCATACTGTACCCACGGGCTTTTCAGCGGTTCCACCTGTAGGCCCAGCAATACCACTCACCGATATCGCTACGGTTCCCCTCGAATGTCTCAATGCACCTGAAGCCATCTCTTCTACGGTTTCTTGACTCACTGCCCCATAGATATTGAGCGTTTTAGGATTGACGTCAATCATGTCCATCTTTGATTCGTTACTATAGGTAACAAATGCCCTATCGAACCAAGCTGAACTACCTGAAATATCAGTAATAGCGGCCGCAATGCCGCCTCCGGTGCAAGATTCTGCCGTCACCAATACATGGTTATTTTCTGCAAGTAAAGCACCTGCTTTTTGGCTTAGCTCACTGAGTGGTAGCATCGGTCAAAACCCTCTAATCTGATCTATTTTTATTGTTAGTTTACGTATCCTAACGCCCTAATATTCAATGTCAAAGATCTCATTTTTTATTTGCTCTCGCTTATTAAAGTCAATTTTTTATAAAAATGAATGGTTATGCATTATTATTGTATTTGATGTGGTTACGCCATTCTTTACGTAAATCACACGCCAAAATTCCTTGAAATCATCTTGCCTGTAATTTCGATTCACGTATCCTTAACGTCTCAAAATTTAGTTAACTAGCTACCATTAAGGTCACCATGGCAAAAGCGACTCAAACTCATACCCCTATGATGCAGCAATACCTAAAACTCAAGGCAGAAAACCCTGAGATATTACTGTTTTATCGCATGGGCGATTTCTACGAGCTTTTCTATGATGATGCAAAAAAAGCATCCCAACTTTTAGATATTTCACTCACTAAACGTGGTGCATCCGCCGGTGAGCCGATTCCCATGGCTGGGGTTCCATTTCATGCGGTTGAAGGGTATTTGGCGAAGCTGGTGCAACTGGGCGAGTCCATCGCTATATGCGAACAAATAGGCGACCCTGCCACCAGTAAAGGTCCGGTGGAAAGACAAGTTGTACGTATTATTACTCCGGGCACCGTGACCGATGAAGCCTTATTGTCTGAGCGTACAGATAATTTGATTGCGGCTATTTATCATCAAAAAGGTAAATATGGCTATGCCACATTAGACATTACTTCTGGTCGTTTTCAATTATCGGAGCCTGAAACAGAAGAGGCTATGCTCGCAGAGCTTCAGCGAACCTCACCAAAAGAGCTGCTTTTCCCTGAAGATTTTGAACCTGTAGAGGTGCTAGCAAACTGTAAAGGCAGTCGTCGTCGCCCTATCTGGGAGTTTGAGCTAGACACAGCAAAACAACAACTAAACCAACAGTTTGGTACTCGTGACTTAGTTGGGTTTGGGGTCGAGCAGGCTCGCTTAGGTCTTTGTGCGGCAGGCTGTCTGATTCAATATGTAAAAGATACTCAGAAAACCGCGTTGCCACATATTCGCTCCCTCACTTTCGATAGTCAGGATAACTCCGTAATTCTTGATGCGGCTACGCGTCGAAACCTAGAAATCACACAAAATTTGTCTGGTGGCTATGACAACACACTCGCCGCTGTAATGGACCATAGCTCAACAGCAATGGGAAGCAGAATGCTGCAACGCTGGTTGCACCAACCGATGCGCTGTAAAGAGACCTTAAATCAACGTCTATCTGCGATAACGGAGATTAAAGATCAAGGTGCTTTTATTGAACTTAAGCCTGTACTGAAACAGATTGGTGATATTGAAAGGATCATCGCTCGCCTTGCAATACGTACTGCCAGACCAAGAGACTTAGCGCGCTTACGCCACGCTATGCAGCAACTTCCTGAGCTAGAAAGCCAATTACAATCCCTCTCTGACCCATACTTAGCTAAACTCGCTAAGTATGCAGCACCAATGGAAGAGACCTGCCATCTATTAGAAATCGCGGTTAAAGAAAATCCGCCAGTCGTCATTAGAGATGGTGGCGTTATTGCTCCGGGATATAATTCGGATCTGGATGAATGGCGTGCATTAGCGGACGGAGCAACAGAGTATTTAGAAAAACTTGAAATTGAAGAGCGAGATAGACACGGAATAGACACCTTAAAAGTGGGCTTCAATAACGTGCATGGCTTTTATATTCAAGTAAGTAGAGGCCAAAGTCATTTAGTGCCGCCACATTATGTGCGTCGTCAAACACTAAAAAATGCTGAACGCTATATTATTCCAGAACTAAAAGAACATGAAGATAAGGTTTTAAGTTCTAAGTCTAAAGCGCTCTCGATAGAGAAACAGCTTTGGGAACAACTGTTTGACCTACTGCTTCCGCATTTGGAACAGATGCAAAACTTAGCCTCTTCTCTCTCTCAATTAGATGTTTTACAAAATTTGGCTGAAAGAGCAGATAGCCTAAACTACTGTCGACCACAATTGACCGATGCTATTGGCATTCAGATAAAAAATGGTCGCCATCCCGTTGTAGAACAAGTAATGAATGATCCGTTTATTGCCAACCCTATCGACCTAAACCCAAGTCGCAAAATGTTGATTATTACCGGTCCAAACATGGGCGGTAAATCCACTTATATGCGTCAGACAGCATTGATTGTATTGCTCGCTCATATTGGTTCTTTTGTGCCAGCAGAAGAAGCCGTTATCGGCTCAGTCGATAGAATTTTCACCCGTATAGGCGCTTCTGATGATCTCGCGTCAGGTCGGTCTACCTTTATGGTTGAAATGACAGAGACAGCGAATATTCTTCATAATGCTACTCCACATAGCTTAGTGCTAATGGATGAAATTGGTCGCGGAACCAGTACTTACGATGGCCTTTCTTTGGCATGGGCTAGTGCCGAATGGCTTGCCAACCAAATCGGGGCAATGACACTGTTCGCTACCCATTACTTTGAACTTACAGAGCTACCAAATCTTGTAAAACATTTAGCCAATGTCCATTTAGATGCGGTAGAACACGGAGACAGCATTGCTTTCATGCATGCGGTTCAAGAAGGAGCGGCGAGTAAATCCTACGGCTTGGCCGTTGCCGGGCTAGCTGGTGTACCTAAAACGGTGATAAAGAATGCTCGCGCGAAGTTAAATCAACTTGAAAAATTAGCAGACCAACCACGTGGTGGATCTAATGAGGTCGATATTGCTAATCAACTCAGTTTGATACCGGAAGCAAGTGAAGTTGAAGAGGCACTCTCCAATATAGACCCTGATGATCTAACACCACGACAGGCGTTAGATGAACTGTATCGTTTAAAAAAGCTACTTTAAAACAACTAAAAAAGGCGTTGCTGGTTTTATGAATAAACCAAGCAAACGCCTTTCGATTTTCTGATATGGATTAACCCTGTTGGTCTACATCAAATAGAGATTCCATATTCAATCCCTGCTTAAGTAAGATTTCACGCAATCGACGTAAGCCTTCGACTTGAATCTGGCGCACACGTTCGCGTGTTAAGCTTATTTCTCGGCCAACTTCTTCAAGTGTTGATGGTTCATATCCTAGTAAACCAAAGCGTCGTGCGAGTACTTCTTTCTGCTTAGGGTTAAGCTCGTCTAGCCAATCAATAAGTGAGCTCTTAATATCATCGTCTTGCGTAGACACTTCAGGATCTGAATGATTGTTGTCTGGGATGATATCTAGTAATGCTTTTTCACCATCGCCACCGATAGGCGTATCTACAGAGCTTACTCGCTCATTAAGCCGAAGCATTTTACTTACATCACTTACAGGCTTATCTAGTTTCTCAGCAATTTCTTCTGCCGTAGGCTCATGATCCAGCTTTTGCGAAAGTTCACGCGCTGTTCGTAGATATATATTTAGCTCTTTTACAACGTGGATAGGTAGACGGATGGTACGAGTTTGATTCATCAATGCACGTTCTATCGTTTGACGAATCCACCACGTTGCATAAGTAGAAAATCGGAACCCACGTTCAGGATCAAATTTCTCAACAGCGCGGATAAGACCTAAGTTACCTTCTTCAATTAGATCGAGTAACGCGAGACCTCGGTTACTATAACGACGTGATATTTTCACAACAAGTCGCAGATTACTTTCAATCATGCGTTTACGTGCTGCTTCGTCACCGCGCAAAGCTCTGCGAGCATATAATACTTCTTCTTCCGCGGTTAATAGTGGTGAGAAACCAATTTCTCCAAGATAAAGCTGTGTCGCATCTAAACTCTTAGCAGTGACTTCAAACTCTTCTTTGGCTTCTTTTTTTGATTTAACTTCTTGAACAAGACTCGAATCCAAAGAACCTATCGCTTCTTCGTTGGTCTCAAACTCTTCGACTTTTGTTGCTGCATTGCTGATACTCATAGTGCCTCCCCTTGGCGAGCTAGCAAGACATTCCTTTATAAATGTCGTGAAGTAAATTTATCTTAAGGCAAGTACCTCTGTGGATTAACAGACTTACCTTGATAACGAATTTCAAAATGCAGTTTTACGTTATTGCTACCAGAACTTCCCATGGTCGCTATTTTTTGTCCTGCTTTAACACTTTGTCCTTCGCTTACTAGCAAACGGTCGTTGTGGGCATATGCACTTAAATAGTTATCGTTATGTTTCACAATAATTAAATTTCCGTATCCTCGGAGTGCATTTCCAGAGTAAACAACTTTACCGCTTGCCGTTGAAACAACGGATTGACCACGCTGCCCTGCTATGTCAATCCCTTTATTCCCTTGATCTCCAGTAGAAAACTTCTTAATAACCCTACCCTTTGTTGGCCAAAGCCATTTTGAGATCTTATTATTCTTCGATTCTGGAGTGCTGACAGTTTTGTTAACATTTTGTTTACTCTTAGAATTAACATACTCCTTTGATTTGCTCTGATCAACACCATTTTTATTGCTCGTTTTGCTTGAGTTTGAATTATTTGAAGTCGATTTTTGCGTATTAGCCGAAGATTTTTTCGCTGACTGAGGTGTTGATTTAGCTTCAGAAACCGATGCAACAGAAGCTCCACCAGTTACAGTACTAGCCGTGGTTACTGATGCCACAGCGACTGCGGAAGATCCTGAGCCAGATCCTCCATAAGCTGGACTTTTATAAGCTGGCTGCCATAACTTAAGTTTTTGACCCGGTCTAATTGTGTAAGGAGCAGAGAGACCATTGTAACTAACTAGATCATTTACATTCTTATCTGTGACGTATGCTATAAAATAAAGGGTATCTCCTTTTTGCACTTCATAAAAACTTCCCTTATAACTCCCCCTTTCAATGCTATTGTAATCTTTCTTTATACTCGAAACAGGTGCAGGTGAAGTTGCAGCGCACCCAACAAGTACACTGCAAAAAATACTTACAAAAATGGCCAGCTTTATTTCATTTCTCATGCTTTAGGCTAAATCACCTGCGACTAAAGGCACAAATCGAACAGCTTCGATTGCGGTTGAAATAAATTCGTCACCTCGCCTTACTATCTTTAACAATTGTTGATTTTCCTCACCAACAGGAATAACTAAGCAGCCATTGTCTGCGAGTTGTGTTAATAACTCTTGAGGTACTTGAGCAGCAGCAGCAGTAACTACAATAGCATCAAAAGGGGCTTGAGTAGACCAGCCTTTCCAACCATCAGCATGTTTGGTCGATACGTTATAGATATCCAGCAACTTCAATCGCCTTTTAGCCTCCCATTGCAACGATTTAATACGCTCAACGGAGTACACTTTATCGACTAACTGAGCCAATATTGCCGTCTGATATCCAGAACCGGTGCCTATTTCTAATAATCTGGAATTTGGCACGAGATCTAACAGCTCAGTCATTTTTGCTACGATATAGGGTTGTGAGATAGTCTGACCATGAGATATTGGTAAGGCGTTATTATCGTAGGCTTGGTGCATCAATGCCTCTGATATAAAATATTCTCTAGGCACTCGACGGATTGCATCGAGAACTTTGGAACACTCGATTCCACTAGAAGATAGAAAGTCTATTAATCCATCTGCTTGAGGGTTACTCATTCCATATCACCTTTTAACCAAGTACCCATACTTGCCAGCGACTCATGTGCAGTCAAATCGACTTGCATCGGTGTTATAGAAACAAATCCATTCTCTATTGCATAAAAATCGGTACCGATACCAGCGTCTTGTTCTTTGCCTGGAGGCCCCAACCAATAAACATCTTGACCTCGAGGATCTTGTTGTTTGATCATCGTTTCTGCATGATGACGAGCACCAAGTCTGGTGACTTCTTGCCCTTTTAGTTGGTTAAAAGGTACGTCAGGGATATTGATATTAAGTAGGCGGTTAGTAGGAATTGGTGATGTTATATGCTGATCGACAATTGCTCGAACAATTTTACCTGCGGTTTCAAAATGTTGATTTCCTACCAGTGAAAATGCGATAGATTGAACACCAAGAAAATGCCCTTCCATTGCAGCCGCAACTGTACCGGAGTAAAGTACATCGTCACCTAAATTAGCGCCGTGATTGATTCCAGAAAGTACTAAGTCTGGCATATCATCTTTAAGTAGCTCATTTAGTGCAAAATGAACGCAGTCTGTTGGCGTTCCTTGAACTGAGTAAATGTTTTTTTCAATTTCAACAACCCTTAGAGGGTTTTCAAGCGTTAACGAGTTTGAAGCACCAGAACGATTACGGTCTGGTGCAACAATAATGATTTCAGCTATATCCTTTAGTGAATCGGCAAGAGCCCTGATCCCTTCGGCGTACACACCATCATCATTACTAAGCAGAATCTTCATTGTTTATCCTTAATCAAACTGACGCTCTACTGGAATTTCTTCAATCAACTCTCTCACAATAGAAGTCGCAAAACTACCGGAGCTTAAAGAGAATAAAAGAACAACCAAGTTGTTTTTTATTTCATAGCTTAGATCGCAAGGCTTAAGCAATACGTCTCGTCGGTCATGACGCATTCTATTGCCGCGTATTAAAGCCATTAAGTCTGGTTCGGCATCAACGATAGCTTGTTCCGTTTCAAGTGCATTTTCTTTCGTAGGAAGCGCATTATCACCGGCCAACGCGGCTGTTAGGCTTATACTTCCTGAGCTTAACTCAGCCTGAAACACAGCTATATTAGCTTGATCAACTGTGATAGTGCTATCGGGTTTGGTCACGATATCACCAAGAATAAGCTTGTTAAATACACCGTTAATCAATCGAGTAGAAACAATATGGTTAAATATCCAAGAACGCGCTGTCGATAAATAAAGGCTGCGTTTATTTTGGTTTCTAGTTCTGACGTTATCCCTTCCCCATCGTCTAGCTTCGGATAGATTGCTGCCATCTTGACCAAATCTTTGCGCGCCAAAATAATTGGGTACACCGCTTTCAATTACTTGTTTTATTCTTGATTCTACATCATCGATATCTGTCACTTCTGACAAAGTAATTTCAAAATCGTTTCCAATTAAATCACCAGGACGGAGCTTACGGTTATGACGTGCTGTTTCGAGGATTTGAATGCTCGGGTACTGTTCTTCAAACGATGAAAAGTCGGGAGTTTCAGACTTAGGGAGATGAATACTAAGCCATTGCTCTGTTACTGCATGCCTATCTTTTAAGCCCGCCCATCCGACATCCTTAGATTTAACCCCACAAACCTTGGCCAATTCATTGGCTACAAAACTGGTGTTCTCACCTGTTTTACGGATACGGACCATCAAATGTTCACCAGTACCTGAAAATTCGAAACCGAGGTTTTCTCTTACAACAAAATGTTCTGGTATCGCTTTGATTTTCGCTTTAGACGTCGGCTTGCCATGAAGGTAAGCTAATTCCGCTAGGATATCTGTCATTGGTTATCTATCTTCTTTAATATAACAACAGCTTCACATGCGATACCTTCTTTCCTGCCGGTAAAACCTAGTTTTTCTGTTGTTGTTGCTTTTACGTTTACATTGCTAACAGACGTTTGTAAGTCTTCTGCAATCGCTTCACGCATAAATTGAATATAAGGTAACATTTTAGGGGCTTGTGCAATAATGGTCACGTCTAGGTTGCCAATTTGATACCCTTTTTCCTTTACTAGTCGATATACCTCTTTCATGAGTTCTCGACTATTAGCTCCCTTCCATTTTTGATCGGTATCGGGGAAATGACGACCAATATCACCTTCAGCTATCGCACCTAAAAGTGCGTCTGTTAAGGCATGTAGAGCAACATCTCCATCAGAGTGAGCGACTAATCCTTGTTCATAAGGAACAGAAACACCGCCAATAATCACTGGGCCTTCACCGCCAAATTTGTGCACATCAAAACCATGGCCAATTCGGATCATCATTATTCCTTTCGTCTAAATTCTATTACAACCGTTCTTGTTGAGCGAAGATATTTCGCCCAGATAAAACGCTGCTAGTGCGAGGTCTTCGGGTTGAGTTATCTTAATATTATCCGATCTTCCTGCTACTAATTTGGGTTTACAGCCCTTCCATTCCATTGCAGATGCCTCATCGGTAATACGAATCCCTGCCTTCTTCGCACCTTTTAGAGCATGGTATAACGGCTGTACCTTAAACATTTGAGGTGTTAAAGCGTGCCACAAATTTTCTCGCTCAACGGTTTTATCGATTGATCCTGAAAGGTCGCTACGTTTCATCGTATCCCTTACAGGTGCCGCTAAAATACCGCCAACAGACCCTGTTGCAGTAGCTTCTTTGATCAAGTTATTAATATCCGTTAAATGGAAACATGGCCTAGCGGCATCATGCACCAATACCCAGGCATCTGGTTTCTCAGCAACATATAACAAATAGTCGAGACCGGATATAACAGAATCTGCTCGCTCTGAACCTCCAGAGACACATATAACATTATCATTCGATGCCAGAGGTAAGTCGGAAAAATATTCATCGCCATCAGAAATGGCAATAATGACCTTATCAATACACGGATGCTCTAAAAGCCTCTCAACCGTGTGTTCCAAGATGGTTTTGTCATGTAGTTTAAGATATTGCTTAGGAAGATCAGCTTTCATACGACTGCCAACACCTGCAGCAGGGACGATGGCATAAAATTTTGGGGAGTATTGAGTTGTCATTTACTAATTTAGCCTATTGAGGAGTGTCGCCAATAATTCGATAGAAGGTTTCGCCCTCTTTAACTAATCCAAGTTCATTTCTCGCTCTCTCTTCGATTGCGTCTAGCCCTTGTCGTAAGTCCTCGATCTCAGCAAACATCTTAGCGTTTCTTTCATACAACTCTTTATTTACTATCTGCTGAACCTCTATCTCACTCACTATATTGGCATGTTCAAGCATACCGTTCTTTCCCCAAACGAGGGTATAGATCAATAAAGAAAACAGTAGTACTAGTGCAAGAGTTAATAGACGCACGCTAGATTAGTCTCGTAGTTTTTATTATAGGATTGATGGGACGTATATATAGCATAAATTGGGGCAAGGGGCGAGAAGACAGGAGCCAAGAATAAAAACACAAAAAGCGCCTCACAAGGAGACGCTTTCAATAAATTTCTATTTCAAAGAATTAAAAATCAAACAATCCTAGTGGATTATTGACCTTTAACTTCTTTAAGACCGTTGAAAGGAGCACGAGCACCTAGCGCTTCTTCGATACGGATTAGTTGGTTGTACTTAGCAACACGGTCAGAACGGCTCATAGAACCAGTTTTGATTTGACCTGCAGCTGTACCTACCGCTAGATCAGCGATAGTTGCATCTTCAGTTTCACCAGAACGGTGAGAGATAACAGCAGTATAACCAGCATCTTTAGCCATTTTAATAGCAGCTAGAGTTTCAGTTAGAGAACCGATTTGGTTGAACTTGATAAGGATAGAGTTAGCAACGCCTTTCTCAATACCTTCAGCAAGGATCTTAGTATTAGTTACGAATAGATCGTCACCAACAAGTTGGATCTTGTCACCAAGAAGTTCAGTTTGGTGCTTGAAGCCATCCCAATCTGACTCGTCAAGACCATCTTCGATAGAAACGATTGGGTATTCAGCAACTAGACCAGCAAGGTAGTGGTTGAACTCTTCAGAAGTGAAGATTTTGCCTTCACCCTTCATGTTGTAGTTTCCAGCTTCTTTGTCATAGAACTCAGATGCAGCACAGTCCATAGCAAGAGTAACGTCTTTACCCAGCTCGTAACCAGCAAGCTCTACAGCTTCTTTGATTGCAGCAAGTGCAGCAGCGTTAGATTCTAGGTTAGGAGCGAAACCACCTTCATCACCAACTGCAGTGCTCATGCCTTTAGACTTAAGAACTTTAGCAAGGTTGTGGAAAACTTCAGCACCGATGCGTAGGCCTTCTTTAAGAGTAGCAGCGCCAACAGGTTGAATCATGAATTCTTGGATATCAACGTTGTTATCAGCGTGCTCACCACCATTGATGATGTTCATCATTGGTAGAGGCATAGAGAATTGACCAGCAGTACCGTTTAGTTCAGCAATGTGCTCGAACAAAGGCATGCCTTTAGCAGCAGCTGCTGCTTTTGCGTTAGCAAGAGATACCGCTAGAATTGCGTTAGCACCAAATTTAGCTTTGTTGTCTGTGCCATCTAAGTCGATCATGATTTGGTCAACTTCAGCTTGAGCTTTAGCGTCTTTACCAACTAGAGCTTCAGCGATTGGGCCATTTACAGCTTCAACGGCTTTAAGAACACCTTTACCTAGGAAACGTGCTTTGTCACCATCACGTAGCTCAAGAGCTTCGCGAGAACCAGTAGATGCGCCAGATGGAGCAGCAGCCATACCTACGAAACCGCCTTCTAGGTGTACTTCAGCTTCTACAGTTGGGTTACCACGTGAGTCGATGATTTCACGACCTAGAACTTTAACGATCTTAGACATTAATGTTTCCTCTCGTTCATTTGTATGTCAAAACTAAGAATAACTGCACCTCATGTGCAGCTATTCGGATCCTTGTACTACTTTTCGAGTTCACCGCGCTGATATTCACCAGCCGCTTTTACAAAACCTGCGAACAACGGATGACCATCGCGAGGTGTAGATGTGAACTCAGGGTGGAATTGAGAAGCGACAAACCACGGATGATTTGGATTTTCAATTACCTCAACAAGCTTCTTGTCTGCGGATAGGCCTGAAACTTTTAGACCTGCTTTTTCAATTTGCGGACGAAGATTGTTGTTTACTTCATAACGGTGGCGATGACGCTCATGGATTGTCGCGCTACCATAAAGCTCTTTTGCCAATGTCCCTTTTTCTAAGTGACATAGCTGAGAGCCAAGACGCATAGTTCCACCAAGGTCAGATTGCTCGGTACGTTCTTCAACTTTACCTTCACCATCAACCCATTCAGTAATTAAACCGACCACTGGATACTTTGTATCTTTGTTAAATTCTGTCGAATGCGCACCTTCTAGACCTGCTACATTTCTTGCAAACTCTATTAATGCCACCTGCATACCTAAACATATGCCCAAATAAGGGACTTTGTTTTCACGAGCATATTTTGCTGCAAGAATTTTACCTTCGATGCCTCGATCACCAAAACCACCTGGAACAAGAATAGCATCTAGGCCTGCTAGTGCTTCATCGCCTTTGCTCTCTACATCTTGAGAGTCAACGTATTTAATTTTTACATTTAGACGGTTTTTTAGTCCCGCATGTTTAAGTGCTTCGTTTACAGACTTGTACGCATCAGGAAGCTCGATATATTTACCAACCATACCGATGGTTACATCAGCCGTTGGGTTCGCTTCTTCATAGATGACTTGTTCCCACTCTGATAAATCCGCATCCGGCGCATCAATACCAAAGCGAGTACATACTAGATCATCTAGAGATTGCGCTTTTATTAACTGAGGGATCTTGTAGATTGAATCTACATCTTTCATTGAGATAACCGCTTTTTCTGGTACGTTACAGAAAAGAGCAATTTTCTTACGTTCATTGGCAGGGATCATACGATCACTACGACAAACCAAAATATCAGGCTGGATACCAATAGAAAGCAATTCTTTAACAGAATGTTGGGTCGGCTTAGTTTTTACTTCACCGGCAGCAGCTAAATAAGGCACTAACGTTAGGTGCATAAACATTGCGTGTTCACGGCCCACTTCTGCGGCTAACTGACGAATGGCTTCCATAAATGGTAAAGATTCAATATCACCTACAGTACCACCAACTTCAACCAGCGCGATATCATGGCCTTCAGCACCAGCGTAAACACGGTCTTTTATTGCATTCGTAATATGAGGAATAACTTGAATTGTTGCACCAAGGTAATCACCACGACGTTCTTTACGAAGAACATCGGCGTAAACACGACCTGCTGTAAAGTTGTTACGTTTGGTCATCTTGGTGCGAATAAATCGCTCATAGTGACCAAGATCAAGATCAGTTTCTGCACCATCTTCGGTAACAAATACTTCACCATGTTGAGTTGGGCTCATAGTACCCGGATCAACGTTGATGTAAGGGTCAAGCTTCATCATGGTCACTTTAAGACCACGAGCTTCTAAAATAGCCGCAAGAGATGCTGCTGCAATACCTTTACCTAGTGAGGATACAACCCCGCCAGTAACAAAAATGTAATTTGTCGTCATGTTTAACCTGAAATTGGTTGAATGAGGGAAATTGGTGCTGTCTGGACGGGATGTAAATATACCAGAAGCCCTTTATCGCCACAACGTGAAACTTATCACACTTGGTTAATTTATTTTTTGCTTCAAATCAATTCCCACAATCATAAGCCAACACAGACCCTTCATGCTTATTCTTGGGACAAAGTATAGGCATCGTTACTTCGAACTAGCAAGGTAGCCTACTACTGGTCCGATCTTACGAAAAATAAGGGACCTCTTTGTAATAAAGATGATTAACCACCTTTTTTGACAACATCCCACATTGCATCTAATTCATCCAAACTAAAATCGTCCAATTGTTTTCCTTTCTCACGAACGAGACGCTCTACACCTTTAAAGCGCTTTTCAAATTTATTATTAGCTTTACGTAATGCTACTTCAGGGTCTTTTCCTAGATGACGAACCAAGTTCACCGTCGCAAATAGAAGGTCTCCGAGTTCTTCTTCAATTGCTTCTTCATTTGGTTCCAATTGAATCACTTCATCTAATACTTCATCAAGCTCCTCTTTTACTTTGTCCGCCACTGGCCCAATAGTGTCCCAATCAAATCCATGTTTAGCGCAACGTTTTTGGATTTTATTTGCTTTGGACAATGCGGGTAGAGAGGATGGTACAGAGTCGAGAATACTCTCTTCTACCTTACCTAATTGCGCTTTTTCCCTGGCTTTTTCCGCCTCCCAGTTCGCATTGATTTCAACATCAGACTTGAGAGGGGCATTGGAAAACACATGAGGATGGCGTCTTATCAGCTTTTCGTTCACCGTTTCAACAACATCGTTAAACTCAAACAGGTTTTGCTCTTTTGCTAATTGGCTATAGAAGACGACTTGAAATAACAGATCACCTAACTCTTCTTTTAAGTTAACCCAATCTTGGTTATGTATTGCATCTACTACCTCAAACGTCTCCTCAATGGTATGGGGGATTATCGTTTCAAAGCTCTGTTTAAGATCCCAAGGACAGCCCTTTTCAGGGTCTCGAAGCGTCGCCATAATAGACTTTAACTCGTCCATTGGATTCGGTGTCATATTCTACCTTTCTTCATGATTAAATATTGAGCTTTAAAAAGCACTAACTTAGCCTTCTCACGGAAATAACATCTTTAATCTGTTCGATTCTAGAAATAATTCGGCTGAGAATTTCAACATTCCTGACATCGATATTAAAATCCATTATCGACATTTGACGCTTATAATCACTGCGGCTTTTCATGCTAGAAACGTTAAGTTTCTCGTTTGCCAACAGAGTAGTCACATCTTTAAGTAAGCCACTTCGTTCAAGTGCTTCAACGCGCAGAGTCAGAATAAAGTTACCAGAAAAACTCCCGCCCCAAACCGTATCAATAATGCGTTCCGATGCATGCAGTCTTAATTCAGCTAACTGCTCACAATCACTTCGATGAACAGAAATACCTCGACCTTGTGTTATATAACCCGAGATACTATCACCAGGAATCGGCTGGCAACAGCGAGCCAAATGCGACATAAGGTTATCAACCCCTTCAACTACAATAGCGTCCTTATGTGATCGGCTTTGGCCGGAAGACTTAAGTTCTGACTCTTGTAGCTTTTCGAGTGCTTGTTTATCTTCTTCTTCTGCCGTTGGCTTGTTCACCAATGCATTGATATGATTGACAACTTGATTGATTCGTAAGTCACCACTACCAATACCAGCATAAAGCTCATCGGTGGTATTCACATTAAAACGTCTAAGTGCATATTCGTGAGCATCTTTTAATGTGGCTCCGATTTTCGCTAACTCTGCTTCTAATATCTCGCGACCGGCTTCTAAATTCTTTTCTCGGCTCTCTTTTCTAAACCAAGCGTTTATCTTAGCCCTAGCTCTACTTGAATGTACAAAGCCTAAGGAACTATTTAGCCAATCTCTAGACGGATTAGGTTCTTTTTGAGTGATGATTTCTACTTGGTCGCCCATTTCAAGTTTATGGGTAAAAGGGACAATCCTTCCTGCGACTTTTGTTCCAATACAGCGATGACCAACCTCAGAATGTATATGGTAGGCAAAGTCTAGTGGTGTCGCCCCCATTGGCAAATCAACAACATCACCTCTTGGGGTAAACGCATAAACCCTGTCATCAAATACCTGACTGCGAAGCTCATCCAACATCTCGCCAGAATCGGACATCTCTTCTTGCCAATCGAGTAATTTACGCAGCCATGTGATCTTTTCATCGTATCCGCTACGACCTGAAGATGCGCCTTCCTTATATTTCCAGTGCGCAGCAACACCAAGTTCAGAATCTTCATGCATCTGTTTCGTTCTGATCTGAATCTCGATTGTTTTGCCTTCTGGCCCAAGAATAACGGTATGAATAGACTGATAACCGTTTGGTTTTGGATTGGCAACGTAATCATCAAATTCACTAGGAAGGTGCTTATATTTGGTATGAACAATACCTAATGCGGCGTAACAATCTTGGATTTCATCAGCAATAATTCGTACGGCCCTAACATCAAAAAGCTCATCAAATGCCAGACTCTTCTTCTGCATTTTTCGCCAGATACTATAGATATGTTTAGGACGCCCACTTACTTCAGCATTGATGTTAGTCGCTTTCATTTCAGACATTAAATCTGTCACAAAATCGTCTATATAACGTTCACGTACAATTCTACGTTCTGAAATTTGTTTAGCGATCTGCTTATAAATATCCGATTGTTGATAGCGAAAAGCGTAATCTTCGATTTCCCATTTCAACTGACCTATACCGAGCCTATTGGCCAGCGGTGCATATATGTTCGCACACTCTTTTGCCGCCATTTGACGTACTTCAATCGGCTTATCTTTTACTTCACGAAGGTTACAAATACGTTCAGCAAGTTTAATAATGACACAGCGAAAATCATCTACCATTGCCAATAACATCCGACGAACATTATCGACTTGACCCGAGGCACCAGAGCCTTCTAGCGTGACATTAAGTTGACCAATTGCAGCCATCTCTTCCACACCGTCAATAAGCTTCATTATTTCCTTGCCATAGACATCTTCTAGCTCTTCTCTTTCGAAAAATCCGCTAGAAACCACCGGAAATAATTGAGCTGCAACCAACGTAGGTCGGTCCATTGACAGAGTGATCAATATTTCGATCATCTCTCTGCCACGCCAAAGCAACAACGATGATTGCTCCTTGCCTTCTAAGTGAGTTTCACACTGTCTATAAACTTCCAGTAATTTTGTACTGGTTTTATTATCTTGATTTAAGCTAGAGATCCATGTCTCTAGCTCAAATTCTTCATCTTTGTTTAAGTGCGCACTACGTACCGCAACCATTTTAATTCCTAGCTTTTTCTATTTTTAAAAACTGACATTGTTGTCATATTAATTTGGTTTCAACTCATTTTTGAAACAGAGCCATTGATTCTAAATGGCTTGTATGAGGAAACATATCCAACATGCCTAATCGGGTCAATTTAAAACCTTGTTCAAGTAAGCTCTGACAATCCCTGGCAAGCGTAGCAGGATTACAAGAAACGTACACTATACTCGTCGCACCAAGTTCAGAAAGTTGATCTATAACCCCGCTTGCGCCTGCTCGCGCTGGATCTAATAATACTTTATCAAACTTAGTTTTCGCCCATATATTGTCGGATATATCTTGTTCCAGATTGGCTTGATAGAAATCGACATTGTTGATGCCGTTTTCCCTCGCATTAGCTTCTGCTTGATCCACCATTTCTTGCATGCCTTCAACGCCAACAACGGCTTTTGCTTTAGTTGCCATTGGAAGGCTAAAGTTCCCTAAACCACAAAACAGGTCAAGCACTCTGTCTTCAGGAGAAATATCTAGCCACTCAACCGCTTGGTTCACCATCTGTTGATTCACATTGCGGTTTACTTGAATAAAGTTAGTCGGTAAAAATGGAATAACAAAGCCACCTTCACTGTAAACTGGCTTCTCTCCTTCGATAAGCGACAACGTATCTTTATCGGACAAAACGTAAAGCGTTAATGCGTTATCGATTGCAAACTTACGTAGCGCCTGAAAATCTTTATCTGGTAAGGGTTTCATGACCCTTAGCATAAGGACTGGCCGTTCATCTCCCAAAGCTAACTCTAAATGACCTAACTCTGTCGGTTTTTTAAAACTCGTTAATAATACGTACAATTCAGGTAAAAGATCATTTAATTGGGGTTCTAAGGCTGCACATTGAGATATATGAACAATCTGCTTACTCTGTTTTTTACGAAATCCAAATTCGAGTTTCGAACTGCTCTTACTCTGCCCACCTTTGGTATTGAAATAGAGACTAATACGCGCACGACGACGATATCCTTTTTCGTTACCAATAATAGGAACTGCTAATTCAAGTTCTTGACCAGAGAATTTTTTTATCAATTGACGAAGAGAATCTTGTTTGTATTCAATTTGTGCAGCATGACTTTGGTGCTGCATGTTGCAACCACCGCACTCTTTATAAACAGGGCAAAAAGCTTCTATACGTTCTGGGCTCGATTTTAATATCTTGATCAACTTTGCTCGAGAAAACTTGCTTTTGCTCTCAGTCAATTGAATGAGCACCTCTTCCTCTGGTAATACTCCATCAATAAAAACAGGTTTTTTATTTAAGAATGCGATACCAGCACCTTGATGATCGAGTCTTTCAACACGAACTTGCTGATGCTTTGTATCTAATGAGGTTTTCTTTTTCGGTTGATAAAAACGCGCCATGTTTAGTCTCTTTTGTCCTAGTATCACTATTCTTACTTGGGAAGATTGTCGAATTGCAGTGCTTTGTTTAAGCTATTGATATATTTTCCCATATCCAGACCGTATTGTAATTAGAGAATAAGTAATCAGATAATAATGACCAGATATGGCTTGCGTGCCCGCGTAATCACTTTAACTCTAGCCCCGACATTAATTGTCGGCTTGCTATTGAGTACATTTTTCACTTCCAATCGCTATAACGACTTGGAAACTCAATTGATCTCTTCCGGTGCGAGCATCCTAGAACCTCTTGCCATTGCAAGTGAATATGGCATGACGCAACAGAGCCATGAGGCCGTTCGTCGTATTATTAGTTACGCCCATAGAAAAAACTCGGCAATTGTTCGGAGTATTGCTGTCTTTGATGCAAACCACCAATTGTTTGTTACCTCAAATTTTCATCCAAATTTTGAAACGCTCACCTTTCCACGAGACAAGCCTATTCCTCTTTTAACCAATATCGAGTTGGTTAACTCACATTTGATATTAAGAGCACCCATCATTGCCGAGGGGAAGTTTTCACTACAAAGTGAAACCGCGACCGACCTAAATCAACCTCTTGGCTATATTGCCATGGAGCTCGATTTGTCGACACTTAGATTACAGCAATATCAGGAGATATTTGCCGCCCTTGTTGTTTTAATCCTTGGGCTTGGACTTTCTTCCGTATTCGCCTATCGGCTGATGCATGATGTAACAAAACCGATAACGAACATGCAAGAAACCGTTGACCGAATTCGTAGAGGCCACTTAGACTCTCGGATTGAAGGCCATATGCATGGAGAGCTCGATTCACTAAAAAATGGTATCAACGCAATGGCTATGTCTCTATCTGAATACCACGTAGAGATGCAACACAGTATCGATCAAGCCACTTCCGATCTTAGAGAAACACTAGAACAACTTGAAATCCAAAACGTTGAATTAGACATAGCCAAGAAACGGGCGCAAGAAGCTGCACGAGTGAAGTCTGAATTCTTAGCAAATATGTCTCATGAATTAAGAACACCACTCAATGGCGTTATCGGCTTTACTCGCCAAATGCTCAAAACCACTTTAACTTCTAGCCAGACCGATTATTTACAAACCATCGAACGATCAGCAAATAACCTATTGAGCATCATCAATGACATTCTCGACTTCTCCAAGTTAGAAGCCGGCAAATTATTACTAGAAAATATTCCATTTGAATTCCAAGAAAGCTTAGAAGAAGTGGTTAGCCTGCAAGCCACTAGTGCTCATGAAAAAGGACTGGAGATAACCCTCAAAGTTGATCCTAAAATACCAGCGGGACTTATTGGCGATCCTCTTAGAATTCAACAAGTATTAACGAACTTAATGGGTAACTCTATTAAGTTTACTGAACGCGGTAACATCGATATCAGCGTTGAACTTCGCGCTAAAAAAGAAGACAGCGTTGAGCTTCAATTTATGGTTCGAGATTCTGGCATAGGTATATCTGAAAGGCAGCAATCTCAACTTTTCCAAGCATTTAGTCAAGCTGATGCGAGCATTTCACGACGCTATGGCGGGACAGGCTTAGGTTTAGTCATTACTCAAAAGCTTGTTGGACAGATGGGGGCGAAATTAGCCTCACCAGTCGCTTACACCAAGGCTCGACATTCTGGTTTACTTTACGTCTTGCTACAACAGATCTACCGCAACTTCATCAAGTTGAGAGTCAATATCTGCAAAATAGGCGTGTACTACTTATTGAGCCTAATATGCAAGCAGCTTCAATTGTACAGCAACAACTTGGACAAGAAGGCTTGTTAGTTACTTATCAAACCAGTGTACCAAGCGACTTCGATAGACAAGATTGCGCCTTAATCAGCCTCTCACCGAAAAAAGAGAATAGCTTTGAAGAAGTCAGTGAATGGGTGAAGAAAACGCAAACCTATGCGGATCAAGTTATCGTGGCGATACCAAGCACTGAGCTTGCTCTTGCCGAAAAAATATCAGAAATATTCGACATACAATGTATGACTAAACCACTTTCTCGAAGAAAACTACTGAGCTCTCTTGCTAAGCATCAACAGCAGACCAATATTGTCATTGAAGAGCCTACAGCCGTTGAAATTTATGAGCATGAAAAGCTTGATCTAAAAGTGATGGCGGTAGATGACAATCCAGCAAATTTAAAATTAATTACAGCCCTGCTCTCAGAGCGCGTTGATTTCGTTGTCTCTTGCTCTAGTGGGAAAAAAGCCGTTGAAGAAGCGACAAAGCAAAAATTTGATATTGTGCTCATGGATATCCAAATGCCTCATATGGATGGAGTGACCGCGAGTAAGAAAATAAAAGAAATCGAACTCAATCACGATACTCCAGTCATTGCAGTAACAGCACATGCGATGAGTGGTGAGAGAGACCGTTTACTTAAAGCGGGTATGGATGACTACCTCACTAAACCAATAGAGGAGCATATTCTTCAGCAAGTATTAGTGCATTGGAACCCTAACTCAGTAGAGGCCGTTGAAAAACTTGAAATTCCTGCAGAAGTATCAATTGAACAAAGCACGAAACCAGCAAATCAGGACGTTATCGTGGATTGGCAAACCGCGTTGAAGCAAGCGGCCAACAAGGTCGATCTTGCTAAAGATATGCTGAAAATGCTTATAGATTATATTGCAGAGGTTTCAGAAGTTATTGAGCAAGTGTTAGAAGACGATGATTATCCAACCGATGAGCTTCTACACCATATCCATAAACTTCACGGTAGTTGCTCATATAGTGGTGTGCCTAAATTGAAAGCGGTGTGCGAAGAGATAGAAAAATCACTTCGCTCTGGTAGCAGTATTGAAGATATCGAACCAGAGCTGTTTGAGATACAAGATGAGATGGATAAAGTACTCGAAACAGCAAAGCTTTATCTTGATTAAGACCTACTCTAATACATAACAAGCGGCATGAATTTGAAGGTGTATCATCGTAGTATATACACCTTCATACCGTTTCAAGCTTCCATAACAACCGTAGCTACCGCATAGTGCCGCTCATCTGAGATAGATAGATGAACGCTTTCAATACCTCGCTTGTCCGCAATATCTTTCGCCTTGTTTTCTAACATTAGCATCGGCTTACCATTCTCATCGTTACTAACAACGAAATCTTGAAAGGTGACACCATGAGCAATCCCAGTACCCAAAGCTTTAGAGGCAGCTTCTTTTGCAGCAAAGCGTTTGGCTAAAAAACGGCCTTTTTGCTTAAGAGTCAAATAGGTTTGATATTCAGATTCTGCGAGAATTCTTTCAGCAAAAGCATCACCATTTCTGGATAATGCTTTTTCTAATCGCTCTATCTCGGCAATATCAGTTCCAAGCCCAAGGATAGCCATCGGTTTATCGTCTAGCTTCTATCATTGCCATTTTCATATCGGCAACTGCTTTATCTAAACCATCAAATACGGCGCGTCCAATAATAGAGTGGCCTATATTCAGTTCGTAAACCTCAGGAAGTGCCGCTATAGCCCCTACATTATGATACGTAAGCCCATGCCCTGCGTTGACAGTAATACCGAGATCAGCAGCGTAACTCGCTGCGGCAGCAATTTTCTTTAACTCATCTTGCTGATCTTGCTCGGTTTCGGCATCCGCGTAGTGACCTGTATGTAGCTCGATAAAAGGCGCTTTACATGCTTTGGCTGCATCAATTTGTTCACGGTCGGCATCGATAAATAAAGAGACCTTAATACCCGCTTCAGATAGTGTTTGAGTAGCAGCCTTAACCTTCTCTAGTTGACCTTTAACGTCTAACCCACCTTCAGTAGTGAGCTCTTCACGTTTTTCCGGAACCAAGCAAACAAATTCAGGCATAGTCTTTACCGCAATGTCTACCATCTCGTCTGTAACCGCCATTTCCAAATTCATGCGAGTTTGGATTGTCTCACGAAGAATCCGTACATCACGGTCTAAAATATGGCGTCGATCTTCACGTAAATGGACCGTAATACCATCCGCTCCGGCTCTTTCTGCTATTTCAGCAGCGTGTACAGGATCTGGATACTTAGTTCCACGTGCGTTACGTAAAGTGGCAATATGGTCGATATTGACCCCTAGAAAAATAGAGCTCATTTCTCATTACTCCGTGTTTTTGGGTTTTGCTGTTCTTACAGCAAATAGTTCCCGACTTTTTAATGGTTTGCCGCCAAGATAAGGCTTTAAGGCCATACGTGTAAAGCGTTTTGCTGCTTTTAGCTGCTCTTTAGTTAGAAATCTTCTTTCTGCAATTGCTATTAGCTCATTCCCAAAGAAAGTGAGGTTGTCTTGGCGAATACTAGCAATAAACCCTTTTTGTTCTCTAAAGCGATAAGTCATTTCTGGTTCAACAGGCTCACCTGTGCCTGCACAGTGCATGAAGTCGACTCCGTAGCCTAAAGCAGATAAAAGCGCTAATTCAAAACGCCGCAGTGCAGGCTCAGGGTTTTCAGCTTGAGCTAGTTCGGTCAGTGAGTGAAGGTAATCATGAAAAAGTGCGGGGTAAGGGGTGCCGCTTTCTATTACCCGGTCAAGCAGTTCATTAACATAGAATGCAGAGTAGAGGTTAATGCCGTGAAGTGGCAGCCCTAAGCTGATTGGTTCAGCTTGGCGAAGTGTCTTCATACTGCCATTTCCTGACCACTTAATAAGTAGAGGTGTAAACGGCTGTAATGCTCCTTTTAGATTTGAGCGTTTTCCTCTTGCTCCTTTAGCCATAAGGCTGATGCGTCCATATTCTTCACTAAACACATCGAGAATTAAGCTGGATTCACTATAGGGACGCCTATGAAGTACAAAACATCTTTGCAAATTTTCTGTCATTGCGCGTCCCAGATTTTAATTCTCAGAGCGATTCAATACGATCAAAGATCATCCATATAACCTAAAGAACGTAATGCTCTTTCATCATCTGCCCAGCCAGATTTCACTTTAACCCAAGTTTCGAGGTACACCTTGCGGCCAAACAACTCTTCCATGTCTAAACGAGCTTCGCGACCAATCGTTTTGATTTTGTCGCCACCTTTACCAATAACCATTTTTTTCTGGCCACTGCGTTCAACGAGGATAAGAGCATTGATATGAAAACCATCTGTATCCGGATTATAATCAAACCTTTCTATTTCAACGGTAACCGAATAAGGCAATTCGTCGCCGGTGAAACGCATGAGCTTTTCACGTACGATTTCAGATGCCATAAAACGTTGCGACCGGTCTGTTACATACTCTTCCGGGAAGTGATGCACAGCTTTAGGTAAATGTTCACGAACATGCTTTCGCAATACATCTGTGTTTTTACCACTTTTCGCTGAAATAGGAACAACATCTACAAAATCCATCTTGGTCGACAGTTCCTGCATGTGCAACATTACGTCATTGCGGTCCTTAACGTTGTCCACTTTGTTTACACAAAGAACAACAGGAAAATTGGCTTTCTTAAGTTTATTCAAAACCATTTCGTCATCGCTAGTCCAGTGCGTACCATCGACTAAAAACAGAACCAAATTAACATCACTTAATGAGCTATTTGCAGCACGGTTCATTAACCGATTGATCGCTCGTTTCTCTTCGATGTGCA
Organism: Vibrio algarum; assembly: GCF_028204155.1. Taxonomy (NCBI): domain Bacteria; kingdom Pseudomonadati; phylum Pseudomonadota; class Gammaproteobacteria; order Vibrionales; family Vibrionaceae; genus Vibrio; species Vibrio algarum. The sequence continues at coordinate 3,207,419 of NZ_JAQLOI010000001.1, forward strand.
GCCCAGGAGTATCCACATAGATAGCTTGGAAATCGCCTTCGGTCTCTACACCCATAATCCTATGACGAGTCGTTTGCGGCTTTCGCGATGTAATCGATATTTTTTGCCCAAGAATATGATTAAGCAACGTAGATTTACCTACATTAGGGCGGCCAACAATCGCGATAAAACCGCAATGCTGATCATCTGCAGATGCGCTTTCTTTACTATCTTTGGCAAAGTATGCATCTAAATCAAATTCGTTGTTATCTTCAGCCATTGGTTACTTTCTCCAGTGCTAATTCCGCAGCCGCTTGTTCTGCCTTGCGACGACTGGTTCCAATTCCAATAACAGGTTTTTCCACACCCGCTAAATTACATGAAACCGTAAACTCTTGGTTATGGGCTTCACCTTTAATATTAGTCACAGTGTAGATTGGCAACGGTTTTTTTCGACCTTGCAAAAATTCTTGTAAGCGCGTTTTAGGGTCTTTCTGTGATACTCCCGGTTCAATCGACTCTAATCGGGATTGATACCAAGAGAGAATAATACGTCTTACTACTTCAATATCACTATCAAGGTAAACTGCACCAATAATTGCTTCAACTGCGTCAGCAAGAATTGAATCTCTACGAAAACCACCACTTTTTAGCTCACCTGGACCTAATTTTAAGTAATCTCCTAGGACAAACTCTCGCCCTAATTCAGCAAGCGTTTTTCCGCGTACTAGAGTTGCACGCATGCGACTCATATCCCCTTCATCAATTTTAGGGAAGCGGTGGTATAGGTCGTCCGCAATGACAAAACTTAAAATTGAATCGCCCAGAAACTCAAGACGTTCGTTGTGTTTTCCGTTAGCGCTACGGTGAGTAAGCGCTAAATGAAGAAGATCAGCATCATTAAATTGATAGCCGATCTTTTTCTCTAATTTGGAAATAGGAGTAGTAACCATGCTCTCTCTATTAATATTAATCTATGCCACCGATGCGGTTAAAACGCACACCAGTAGGAATCCATGAAGGTAGTGCACTATTTGCACCGCGTTCAAACTCAAAGCTAATCCAAATACCGACAGCTTTGCCAACTAAATTCGCTTCTGGAACAAACCCCCAGTAACGGCTATCTGCACTATTGTCACGGTTATCACCCATAACAAAGTACTGATTATTAGGTACAACCCATTCGCTCACGCCACCACGTGGTTGATACGCACCAACATTATCTTGGCGAAGAGGATTGATTAAAATTTGGTGTCCCACTTCTCCTAGCTTTTCATCAAGCTGGATGAGAGGAATACCTTGTTGTTGAAATTCACTTTCCACGACATTAGATAAACCAACTTGTTTGCAGGTTTTCTCACCTTGTGGCTGAATACAAATTTCTTTCTTCTTATTGTAACGAACCGTATCTCCAGGCATACCGACAACACGTTTTATATAGTCGATATTAGGTTGTGGTGGATATTTAAATACAACAACATCACCACGTTCTGGCTTGCCTGTTTCTACTAACTGAGAGCGAAAAACAGGGTCTTTAATCCCGTAGGCATACTTTTCAACAAGTATAAAATCACCGACCAAAAGGGTTGGCATCATTGAACCTGATGGAATTTGAAATGGCTCATAAAGAAACGAGCGCAATATTAATACAAACGCAATCACCGGGAAAATAGACACGCTATTTTCGATCCACCATGGTTGTGCAGATAGTTTACTTGTAATATCTTGCGTTAAACCACTGGTCTGTGCCTCGACTTCAGCTACCTTTAACTGGCGTTTTTTACCCCACACTAACTTTTCTAGAAGCCAAACAATTCCAGTGACTAGGGTTACTATTACCAAGATGAGCGAAAATGTATTAGCCATCGATTTCCCTTTATTTCTAAAAGAAGAAAGGGCATCGAATACCCTTTCTTAACTATTATTTTATGAAGATTGTATTATTAATCTTTTCCGACATGAAGAATCGCTAAGAAAGCTTCTTGAGGTAATTCGACATTACCTATTTGCTTCATGCGTTTCTTACCTTCTTTCTGTTTCTTTAGCAGTTTTTTCTTACGGCTAATATCACCACCATAACATTTAGCGATTACGTTTTTACGTAACTGCTTAACGGTGGAACGGGCTATGATGTGATTACCAATAGCAGCTTGAATAGCGATATCAAACATTTGACGAGGAATGAATTCTTTCATTTTCTCAACCAAAAGTCGTCCGCGAGATTGAGCGATATCTTTATGTGTAATGATCGCAAGTGCATCTACGGTTTCGCCGTTAAGAAGTACATCTACGCGAACCATATCTGACTCAGCAAAGTGATGGAAATTATAATCCAGTGACGCGTATCCACGAGAAGTCGATTTCAGACGGTCAAAGAAATCGAGAACAACCTCTGCCATCGGTATATCATAGGTAACAGCAACTTGATTTCCGTGATAAATCATATCAATTTGAATACCGCGTTTCTCAACACAAAGTGTAATAACGTTACCTAGATATTCAGATGGTACCAGGATATTACAGCGAGCTATTGGCTCACGAATCTCTTCTAAATCGTTTACCGCAGGTAACTTTGCAGGGCTATCTACGTAAAGGATATCACCGTTGTTTTTCTTCACTTCATATACAACTGTTGGGGCTGTCGTAATTAAATCGAGATCATATTCACGTTCAAGACGTTCTTGAATGATCTCCATATGAAGCATACCTAAGAAGCCACAACGGAAGCCAAAACCTAAAGCTGCAGAACTTTCTGGCTCATAGAAAAGTGACGCATCATTTAAGCTTAGCTTTCCTAGCGCATCACGAAAGTTCTCGTAGTCATCAGAGGAAACAGGGAATAGACCAGCATATACTTGAGGCTTCACTTTTTGGAAACCAGGTAATGCTTCATCACTTCCATGCTTAGCATGAGTTAACGTATCACCAACTGGAGCACCTAATATGTCTTTAATTCCACAAACAACCCAACCAACTTCTCCGGTACTAAGTTGAGTAGTATCAAGGCGCTTAGGAGTAAATATACCAATTCTGTCTACCCCCCAATCTTGCCCGGTGCTCATAACTCTAATCTTATCGTTTTTCTTTAGAACACCGTTCTTAATACGAACGAGAGAAACAACACCAAGATAGTTGTCGAACCAAGAGTCAATAATCAAAGCTTGTAAGGGCGCTTCAGGATCACCTTGCGGTGGCGGAATTGCTGTCACAATATTTTCCAATACTGCATCAACCCCTAAACCTGTTTTAGCCGAACAGCACGTTGCTTCTAATGCATCGATACCGACAATTTCTTCGATCTCTTCCGAAACTCTTTCTGGATCAGCGGCTGGTAAATCGATTTTATTTAGAATAGGAACCACTTCTAAATCCATTTCAATGGCGGTATAGCAGTTGGCTACTGTTTGAGCTTCTACGCCTTGACCAGCATCTACAACCAAAAGCGCACCTTCACATGCAGCTAATGAGCGAGATACCTCGTAAGAAAAATCTACATGTCCAGGTGTGTCGATAAAGTTAAGCTGGTATGTTTCGCCATCTTGAGCTTTATAATTTAGTGTAACACTTTGTGCTTTGATCGTGATGCCGCGCTCACGTTCTATATCCATAGAATCAAGAACTTGAACATCCATCTCACGTTCACTTAAGCCTCCGCAAACTTGAATCAAGCGGTCTGAAAGTGTCGACTTACCATGGTCGATATGGGCGATAATCGAAAAATTGCGAATGTGCTTCATAGGTTGGTGTGACTTAACTCGTTGCAAAAATTGAATGGGAAAAATACGCATCTCTGATGGTATTTCGATCAAGTTGCGCGATTCTACCGAATTTCGGGCATTGTCGCTATCTTCATTTACCTTCAAACGTTAATTTGATGTTATTTGTTGCCGATGAATAACGTCAGGTTATTCGTTCAGCAATATCAATCTTGTCACCCAATACTCGTAATAGAGTGACTACTTGCTCTGATTTCGATTGAAGTTTAGTTGAAAAGTGACGAGCAAGCCAGATACCTCCTCCCATAAAAATGACGGATGTCAGTATTGTCCCCCCTCTCCCCCACCGAGCAATGGACCGACAAAAGACTGCCCAACTAGCGCGCCAATCATCATAGCGATGAGAGGAAGGAGATACACCACAGAAGCGAATTGAATTAGATTTTTTTCAGGTAATCCGATCTCAATTGTTTGCCCTGGCTTAACTATCTCTTGAGTTGTTAATGTCCATGAATGACTTTTGTTACCTATTGCTTTAGAAACAATACCAGTACCACAGCTTTTTTGAGACGCACAGTGACTGCAACTAGTTTGTTGTTCACATGACAAACCAACTTCATATCCATGTGTAGTTTCTGTCACAGAAATAACCGTTGCCAGCGCAGTCATCATTCAACTGACTCCTCTTCCTTCAAAGCAACATTAGCTTCCGATGTAATAGAAGGAACATTAAATTTCACTGATTTGGCAATTTGAGCTGCAGTAGCTGGTGGAATATCGCCAACCACCGTGATCTCTCGCTTTCCTACAACTAAACTTTGAAGCGTCCTTCTACCATGCCTAACAAGTTGATTTTTTAATGAAAAATCATCACTTTCAGAGACGTATACCGAAAAACTAAACAACCCATCACTAAACATTTGGCTCTCAACATCTTTTTGTGTTGTCTCCATCTTATAACGATTGAGATTAAGAGCTTTGAACCCGGACGGTACCCACTTCACGTTCCAAAAAGATTCTGTCGGTTCTTGTTTAGGCATGGTTATAACATTAGGTAATTTAATATCATCTAGTTGAGACAATACTTCAGCGATGCGTTCGTTTACAGCATAAGAAATCGTTCTATATTGTTCTAACACTTCGCCATCTCTATCTACAAGATCCGCACGAAGAGGTAACTTTGATTTTTCATCTATCCACATTACATAAGAATATCGCTGACCATCTTTCGGCACAACTCGAACAACTTGGCTCGCTGCCCCAGCTTCTCTTGCTCTACCCATCAATACAAAATCATAAAACTCACTCAATTCTTGTATATTACTGTCTAGCATAGGAATGAGAGGAGCTACCATATTGCCCGACTCTATAGAAAATGGTTCTACGCCAGGCTCTACGTAGCTGATTTCTTTGCCACGACGTATCACTTCTCTAATTGGGCCGCTGAGATAAACAAGATGTGCATACACCATGTCTTGATTTTTAGCGTGGATATATCGAAGAGGCTCAATACTATTTTTCTTTATTAAAATATAGGAGAGCTCGTAATTTAAGTGCTGACTTGCATGGTTCATTTGATGCAACAAAGCCTCAGCTGAAATCTCTTCAGTTGAGGCTTGCATTGGTATCAAACTGAACAGTGTCAAAGCACTGATCAGAAGTTTCTTCATTCAATTACCGATTCTGTTTCTAGCCCGCTAACACCTGACTGATCAGATGAGAGACGAAGTTGAAGCTCATAATCTTGCAGCATGGCATTTATACGCTTGCGTTGCTGTAATAACTGAGCCTCGTTATTCTGCTTTTGAGGTATAGATTCTCTGGTCAAACTAACTGGCTCAACACTCCCTGCAAAAGGAACTGTTTGCAATACAGACAATGGTTTAGATGCAAGTTCAGATGAATCTGAACCGCCATATTGTTGAACTCCAACAATAACCATAAGCGATACGCATGCCGCCACACCAACTTGACCAATCTGCGTTAACCATGCTGGCAATTGACGTCGAGCTTGCTTTGGCGTCGGTTGAGACTCTATTAACGGTGTTACTATTGGACTATGTGCTGGCTCTGCATCAAGCGCTGCTGCCACACTTTCGGCAATATTCCAATTTGCTGTTTCAGGAGCTTCACCTCTCATCACATCACCAATGAGATGGTAGTTTTTCCAAGTATCCTGACTTTCAACATCCTGCTCGAGCTCTGCGATTAGAGCTTCATCCACAGTTTCTCCATCCATGAGCGCTGAAAGTAGTTCTTTGTCAGCCATTTAATTCACCATATCAGTATTCTGGAACCAACCAGAAATAACATTAACGTTTCAAAAGCGGTTCAATTTTCTTTTCAACCGCTTCTCTTGCTCGGAAAATACGCGAACGAACCGTTCCAACAGGACAGTCCATTACTACAGCAATGTCTTCATAACTTAAACCATCAAGCTCTCGAAGTGTCATTGCTGTTTTTAAATCCTCTGGCAGCGCCTCTATCGCACTAAAAACCACACGTTTCAATTCATTGGACAACGCTAAGTTCTCAGGGTTCGATATTTCTTTTAATGCGCTACCCGTTTCGTAATATTCAGCTTCATCAGCGTCCACATCGCTTGCTGGAGGTCTTCTTCCTTGCGCTACTATGTGGTTCTTAGCGGTATTAACTGCAATTCTGTAAAGCCAAGTATAAAAGGCACTTTCCCCTCTAAAATTTGGGATAGCACGATAAGCCTTGATAAATGCTTCTTGCGCGACGTCTTGGACATCACCAGAATTACCAACATACCTAGAGATAAGATTACACACTTTATTTTGGTATTTTATGACCAAAAGATTAAATGCTTGCTTGTCTCCATTCTGAACTCGCTCAATGAGTACTTGATCTGTCAACTGCTCGTTCATTCGAGCACATACTCCTATGTTATCGGCCTTATCTTCTCAGATATGAGCTTTTATTATGCAAAATGTAGTGTTGACACCACCACTTACATGAGCACTATTGTGACTCTAGTAAATTAAAGAAGTTCAATGATTATTGAATATTTTATCAATTTATTGAACAGTGTGGTGTGTAAACAAAAACTGGATGGTTATTCGTTGTTTAAATTACGTTTTAATACGCTTATTAAACACGGCCTAATGGCCTCTTTAAGTGGGATAGTGGAGGCGATATTAATGAATTGCAACCGTTCTTCTGTCTTAATTGTGAAAGAAATTTGAAGACAAAGCCTTTTAGCCACATAATCAATCGTGTAACTCAGTTAAATAAAGAATGCGTAGTTTCGTGTTCTTAAACGGGAATAAATAGATTTATGGACACAAATCGAGATCATCAGTGTGACGTATTAGTTATCGGTAGCGGTGCTGCTGGACTTTCTTTAGCACTTCGTATTGCAAAAAATGCAAAAGTTGTTGTGCTGAGTAAAGGACCAAGAAGCGAAGGTTCTACTTTCTATGCTCAGGGAGGTATTGCTGCTGTTTTTGATGAATCGGATAGTATTGAGTCACACGTCGAGGATACGCTCATAGCAGGAGCCGATCTTTGTGAAAAAGAAACCGTAGAGTTTATTGCTGAAAACGGAAAAGAGTGCGTACAGTGGCTTATCGATGGTGGCGTTCCATTCGATAGAGAAGATGACTATTCTGATGATAAACCTCGCTATCACCTAACGCGAGAAGGTGGCCACAGCCATCGTCGTATACTCCATGCAGCTGATGCAACGGGGATGGCGATGCAAACCTCATTGCAAGACAACGCGCATAACCACCCCAACATTTCTATTTTTGAAAGATACAATGCTCTCGACCTGATTACTGAAGATAAAATTGGTGGCGATGAGACAAAAATAATCGGTGCTTACATATGGAACCGTAACGATGAGCATGTTGAAACTATTCGTGCGAAATTTGTTGTATTAGCCACTGGTGGAGCATCTAAGGTTTATCAATATACTTCAAACCCAGATGTTTCATCTGGAGATGGTATCGCGATGGCATGGCGTGCTGGATGTCGAGTAGCAAACATGGAATTCAATCAATTTCATCCCACTTGCCTATTCCATCCAGAAGCTCGTAACTTTTTGCTTACAGAAGCTTTGCGAGGCGAAGGTGCTTTTCTCCTTCGTCCTGATGGGTCTCGCTTTATGCCAGACTTTGATAAAAGAGAAGAACTCGCCCCACGCGATGTAGTGGCAAGAGCCATCGATTTTGAAATGAAACGATTGGGTGCTGACTGTATGTATTTAGATATCAGTCATAAATCCAAAGATTTTATTGAAAAACACTTCCCAACTATCCATATGCGACTTCAAGACCTCGGTATTGATATGACAAAGGAACCCATCCCTATAGTTCCTGCTGCGCACTATACCTGTGGCGGTGTAATGGTAAATAAACAAGGGCAAACAGACCTAAAAAACCTATATGCTATTGGTGAAGTAAGCTATACCGGTTTACACGGAGCCAATCGTATGGCATCTAACTCCCTTTTAGAATGTGTCGTTTATGCTTGGTCTGCCGCACAAGATATTCTTAATAATATCGGCCTTGCTGAATTACCATCTGAAGTACCAGCTTGGGATGAGAGTCAAGTGTGTAATTCAGACGAAGAAGTTGTTATTCAGCATAATTGGCACGAACTGAGGTTATTTATGTGGGATTACATGGGTATCGTACGCACAGATAAGCGCTTAGAAAGGGCTATGAGGCGAATTCAAATGCTTCAGTTAGAAACTCATGACTATTATAGTAATTTCAGAGTATCTAATAATCTGTTAGAAATGCGTAATTTGCTTCAAGTCGCAGAGCTAATGGTTCGCTGTGCTATGAAACGTAAGGAAAGCAGAGGATTGCATTATACCCTTGATTATCCAAACCTAATGGAAGACTCTGGGCCTACAATATTGGTTCCAGGTGATGAATCCTAAATCACTATTGTGAAAATCATGGAGTGATATAGTCACTCCTTTTTTGGGCTGCTAGAAAGTTAAGCATCACCAAAAGTTGTCGATACTCTTTCTCAACACAAGCATCTCGCCAAATATTAATTTTGACACCTTGAACGGTGGCTATTTGAATCATTAATGGTTTGTATAACGTAAAAATACTTCCACACCTTAAACGCTGGTTATTTAAGGTCAGCTTACCCGAGGAATACAGCTCTAACCTTCCAGAGATTGAAGGCTGCCTTTCAATTAAAAGTTGTCGAATTATAGATGCGATTAAAGACAAAGAAACGACTATCGGCATAGGAGAAATTAAAACAGCCCATATTATTAAAATCAATATACCTGATTGAACAATATGAGCTATTTTAGAAGGGCTTAAATAGAGATGAACTAAGCTATTATTAGCGTAGTTTGCTTCGGTTATGCGCGACAATTTTGTCTATCATATTAGCAAGCTTCTCATCTTCGCTTCTTCCATGCTGCATGACCCAATTAAAAAGATCAGGGTCGTCACACTCTAAAAGAGCAACGAAATCATCTTGTTCAGCCTCAGAAAGTGAGTCAAAGCACTCATCATAAAACGGCATTATTACAACGTCGAGTTCTAGCATTCCTCTACGACATGCCCATTTAATACGTGCTCTTTCTTCTCGTTTATACATCTAACTACCTCTGATTAGTCCTTTATACTGAATATTACAGCGACCTAGACATGATAACGCTAATGGTATAGGTATAAACAATAATGAAACGATAGCTGACAAAAAAATGTAAGCGGATTAACATAATGGCCATAATATACCTACTCAAAGAATAAAATAGCCAAGGCGATACTAATATGGAATGGCAAAACAGATTTACAAAACTAGAATTGGGCTCCAAAGATCCCCTCCCAGAATTAATGGTAAGCGACCTTAACTCATGGAACTTACTCTCTGTAACAGGTGAAGATCAAAAATCATACTTACAAGGTCAACTAACTTGCGATTTAGTCGCACTCGACCCACAAGAGTCGACCCTTGGTGCCCACTGCGATGCAAAGGGTAAAGTGTTAAGTATATTCCGTTGCTTTAAGCACAATGATGGCTATGCGCTTTTTCATCACGCCTCTACAACCGCATCCTCTTTAACTGAAATTAAAAAATATTCTGTTTTTTCTAAAGTAGAATTAGATATCAGTTCCGATATTACGCTCGGAGTACTTGGTAAAAATGCCGACAACTTTATAGATAGTATTACTTCAACCAGGGGAAACGTTCGTACAGTAGAGAATGGCAGCGCCATAAAAGTCGAAGATAATAGATGGATTCTAGTTGTTGATCGCAACTCAATTGCAACAACGCTAGATAAAATGAGTAGCGCAATTTTTGTAGAAGACGATATTTGGGATAAATTTGATATTGAAAGTGGTATACCTAGAATTGTAGAAGGCAATCAGAATACGCAAATTCCTCAAGCGTTTAACCTTCAAGCCATCCATGGCATCAGCTTCAGCAAAGGGTGTTATACGGGTCAGGAAACCGTTGCCAGAGCCAAATATCGAGGAACAAATAAAAGATCCATGTCGATAGTTAAAGGGCACATAGAAATTGCATCTGATTTACCTTTGGAGCTAGAAAGAAGCGTAGGCGAAAACTGGCGTTCAGTCGGAACAATCTTTACTCATTATCGATATACAGATGGTTTGGCCATGGGTTTAATTGTTCTTCCTAATAATCTTGAACAAGATACAAAGTTTAGATTAGCTAATCAGCCTAGCTCTATCTGGCAGATAGTCGATCTTCCATATGAAATTGAAGAATGATAAAAACAAAAATCACCGCGTTATTAGATCAAGAAGGGGTGGCATATCGTGTGCTACCTCATTCATCTCCAAGCACATCAATCGTTGAAACAGCGGCACAGAGAGGTATACCTACATCTAAAATGGTCAAATCCATACTTTTACGAGATATGGATGATAATTACATCATCGCTTGCGTCCCTGGTAATAAACCCGTTGATCCTAAAAAAATCCGAGCCTTTTTAAAGTGCCGACGCATAACATGTGTATCGCTCAACGAGGTAGAAGCAGTAACCGGATATCAAGTTGGGACTATTTCTCCACTCCTATTAAAGTTCCCCATACCTATTTTCTTCGATAGTAGCTTGTTAGATATGCAAGAAATCACGATTAGTAGTGGTTGTAATATGGCAGGCATAGCGCTCAACATTCACGATTTAATTTCACTTTGCCTCCCTCAAATCACCGATATTATTAGAGATTAACTTTATCAAAGTTGAGAATTACTGTAACAGCAGACAAAAATATTGGAACAGATGCACAATAATCCAACCTCAAGCATGCATTTTTATTCAAATATAAAAGCATTACTATTCATTTGGAGTTATCTCCTATATGCTCTCTCACCCTGTTTTTATACTCCATTAACATCTAAAAACAGGCAAAGTGAATCCACTGATTGAGTCAGTAATATCCACTTTTGTGTAATGCATCTGTGACTATTCGCCCGCCACTTTTGGCGGGCTTTTTTTTGCCCAATAGATCACTCTCTTAATACAAAAAATTAAAAATGGTCTATCCTTTTAATGTATCTATTGTCGATTGTACAAAGTTTCATCGATAGTGGTTTTTGAGTATTTAATCAATTGCTAATTAATAATTACATTTGAGGTGCATATCACATCCAGATAGAGATAACTCTTCAATTTTGATGAAATCAGCACAAAAATCCAAATTGCTGTTTATTGTAACGAGATTCCACCGAATCAGTCACAATACTTTCACGTACCGAAAGGTATAATTCGCATCGTACGGTATATAAAAGGATAAGACATGAGGCTGTTTAAGCGCTATGCTCCAAGTATGATAGCTAAGCATATAAGTAGACTTTTTAAAGGAAGAATATACATATACGGAATAGGTAAATTTGAATTTGATAATGGGAAGTTAATCATCCCAGAAAAAGCAGAAAGGCGTCATTTCAAAACGGTTAAAGAGGTCAATCAAGAGATAATGAGACTTCGTTGTGCATACGCATAATTATTTAGATAACACTGACGAATAAAACAATACATAAACTAAAAAGGTTGGCAATTGCCAACCTTTTTAGTTTTCAGTTCAATTAGTTATCAACATTTGAGCAACTAAAGTAATGCTCTCGCATCGCTAATTCCGGCAGATTTCCTTTTAAACCTAGAGCTCGTTTCATTACTTCATCTTTTGCTCCCGGCAATCGACTAGCGAGCGTCATACCAATACCTCGAATAAGTTTTTTGGCAGGGTTATTTCCTTCAAACAGATCCTTAAACCCTTGCATAGCTGCAATGACTTTTGCAGCTTCGGCTTTACGCCAACGCTCATACGTACGTAAATTACTGCGTTTACCAATATCTTCTCCAGTGTTCCATAACCGAATGACTTCTTGTGCAAGACTGGCTGCATCTAATAATCCTAAATTAACACCCTGTCCTGCTAGTGGGTGGATCGTATGTGCAGCATCTCCAACTAATGCAATTCTGTCTAAGGCAAAATCTCTGGCATATCTCATTTTTAACGGGAACGCTTGCCTCTCACCGATCAGTTTGCACTTACCTAATCTCATATCAAACTCTGCGCTTAGCTGTTTATTAAATTCGTCTTCAGACATAGAAAGCAGCTGACTGGCTCTATTCGGCTCAGTTGACCATACAATAGAGCTTAGGTTCTCATCAGATAAAGGAAGAAAAGCCAGTGGACCTAGTGGAGTAAATACCTGTCTTGCTACCTTTTCATGGCTTTCGACAGTCTGAATATTAGCAACCAAAGCACTGTGCCCATAATCCCAATGAGTCAGCGGGATATCAGCTTGCTGTCGAACCCAAGAGTTCGCACCATCAGCACCAACAACTAATTTGGTAGTTAAAGATTGGCCTGTATCAAGCGTCAACCACGCTTCACTTTCCCCTATAGCAAGCGTATTACATTTAGCAGGCATGAAGAGAGATACATTTTCTTGGGCTACAATTTTCTCAAGCAGAGCAAGCTGGATGACTCTATTCTCTACAATATGACCTAAATTGGGCTGGCCAAGATATGTTGAATTAAATTCTATACGCGCAAAACTATCTTGCTCCCAGACTTCCATAGCACTATACGGTGACGCTCTTCTCTGCTCTATTCCAGACCAAGCACCAACATTTTTTAATATCTGCTCACTTGCTCGACTTAAAGCGGAAACTCGGACGTCTGCCAATTCACTTAGCTCTTTTTCCGGTTCATAGCCTTCTATTACCGCTATACGTAAATCCGCATCTTTAAGGGCTGCCGCTAACGTAAGCCCCACCATTCCACCGCCAATTATCGTAATATCAAAACTTTGCATCATAATTTATCTTTTCACCAAGCCCATTGTTCTTCTTAACAACGGTGATTTGAATAAAGGAATATTGTCCATAGTCATAAGTGCAAGGTTTCGCCCTATGCGTAAAGAGAGCCAATCATTAGAAAAAACACTTACCATACCAGCAATTAAACTTATCGTTTGAGTACGATCATGCTCTCGACATTCTCGGTATTGACTCAATACCGAATAGTCTCCAACATCTTTTTTTCCCGTAATACAATCAACTAGACTCGCGATATCTCGAATTCCAAGGTTAAACCCTTGGCCAGCAATAGGATGCAACAACTGAGCGGCATTGCCTACGGTAGCAAATCGATGAGAAACAACCTGATCTTTCTGCTTTAAAACTAAGGGATAACTAGCTGCCGTACCAACCTTAGTAATTTTACCCAGCCGCCACCCAAACGCGTGTTGTAACTGAGCAATAAATGTTTCTTCTGGTAACCTAACCACCTTTTCAGCTTCTGTAGGCTCTAAACACCATACAACTGACATTCTATTTTTAGACATAGGTAATAATGCTAGAGGTCCACTTGTTGTAAAACGTTCAAACGCTCTACCATTATGTTTTTCGGATACTTCTACGTTTGCAATAACAGCCGTTTGATTGAAGTCCAGCTCACTATTACTATGGCCTAAACTATGGCTGCATATCGAATCTGCGCCATCAGCTGCAACCAAAAGTTTGCATCTCAATTCGTTGCCACTACCGAGTTTAATTAAGTTACTTTCAATATCTCTTGAAATTGATGCTACTGAATCTGGACAAAAATAATCTATATTGCCTGATTGTGAGATAAGCTGACTGTAAAGAGACCCGACAGCTGCTAACTCAACAACATAACCTAATGCAGCAACATTTTCTTCATTCTTGTCTATTTCAGTCATTCCTGCATGGCCGCGATCAGATACATGAATGTGATTGATTGCGGTAGTCAAAGGTTCAATTTTAGACCAAAGCTTAAACTGCTCTAAAATTAATTTAGTACCGTACGACAAGGCGATAGATCGTGAATCAAACCCCGGATGATTATCTTTATCCACCCTAAAAGGCTCAACAACCGCAATGGAAAGTGCACCATTAGATGCTTGGCTTAAAGCCAGAGCTAAAGTTGCCCCTGCCATTGCTCCACCAGCTATTGCAATATCGTAAGTTTTCATTTCGTTATTTCACCTTAGTGAATCGTTGGAGCTGTTTTTTCTTGAAGTGGCTTTTTACCAAACTCTGCATGGATAATGAGTACACATGCCTTCACATGTTCAATAACCTGCTCTAATATGTCCGCTTGTTCTTGTAAATCGTCATCTTCATCTATACCTAGCTTACTAATTTCTTCTAGGTCAGTCAGGGCTTCTTTGACATCTCTAGATGCACCTTTCAATGCAACATTGACTAAACCAAGGCCTGAAATAAAGTGATTAACCCATTCAGACAAAGCATCTGCCATTTCCATTAAGTCAGCGTCATCATCAGGTAGTAACATAAACAGATCCATCCCTGTACCGGTTAACTCATCTATACTTACCGATAAAACAGACTCTGCATACTTTAAAGCCTTGTCTGGCCACCCCATCCCATCATTCGTATAATCAAAAATCAGTGGTTGCCAACTTTTGTCTGAGATAGACAACCCACCACTAAGCATACCGACTAATAATCCATGTAATTCTGCTGGAGTGACAGAAAGTTTAGAAGACTGAAGTCCTAATGCTATAGTTACGTAGTCTGGAAGAGTTGTTTTGCTCATGGTTGCTCACATTGTTTAGTAAAGGTAACGTATTCTAACATTTCCACATGTTAGCGAAAACTGAAAGAAAAATTGATTACCTTTTGGACATATTGGGGATTTACTGTGTAGTTACATCGCCATTTTGCTAGTAATAACGTGAAATACTTGAATCTTCACAAGGCATTTTCTATAGTGCTTGCTCTGTGGCAGCACAAATATATACCCAAGTAATTTTAGAATGCAGGTTATTTGGGTATATACGTGATAAGAGTTCATTCACTATGAGTAATCATGCGGTTGAAATTGAGATATTAGGTAAACTGACTCGGGTCAATTGTCCACCAGGTCAGGAAGAGTCTTTGCGTCAAGCTGCGTTAGACTTGGATAATCGACTAAAAGAGATGAATGAGCGAACTAAAGTATCTAATACAGAAAAATTGCTCACTATCGCTGCGCTCAATGTTTGCTATGAATTACAACAAATAAAGAGCGAAAAGAACAACAATCAAGATCAAATATCAAAGCGTATAGAACAACTTAGTGCTTCATTGGATGAGGCACTTAACTTACCGAAGTGATTTTTCACTCGGATAAGTGTTTAGCTAGGATTGCTGTAACCTAATTTACCCTGGGGTGTTTGTCAGCAGGATTTAAGTCCCTGAGCCGATAAGCAATACCCAAGGGTTAGTACTTGATTACTATTGAGCAAGCTCGGCTCGTATCGAGAAGCCTACGGTAGTCATTGCTGATCCGCCTTGAACCAGCTGGTTCAAGGGCCATTAATCCTCAACGGCACTCTGGGGTATCCTTATGCAAGACAAACGTATAACAATACGAAATGATATCAGACAAAAAAGAAACAACCTTTCTTCCCTTGAACAAACGTTAGCGGCAGCCGATACGCTGTCAAAAATAAAGCACCTGACTCCACTTCAAGAAGCACAAAATATAGCCCTTTATCTTTCGGTCGATGGTGAACTAGACACCACCCCAATCATTGAATATCTCTGGCAAGAAGGCAAAAACGTTTACTTACCAGTGTTACATCCTTTTTCCAAAGGACATCTGCTTTTTCTACGTTATGATAAAGACACACCAATGATCGAGAACAAGTTCAATATAAAAGAACCGAAACTCGACCAAACAAAACTACTTCCTATTGCCAAACTGGATATCATATTTACACCACTAGTTGCTTTCGACGAAACGGGAAATAGGTTAGGGATGGGAGGTGGTTATTACGACAGAAGCTTAGAAAAATGGTTTAAAACAGGTCAAGGCGCAGTCCCAATTGGCATTGCACACGAATGTCAGAAAGTTGATAGATTACCGCATCAAAGTTGGGATATCCCCTTACCAATAATAATTACACCACGTAAAGTTTGGCAATGGTCACTCGCTTCATTGGGAAATTAATCAATTAATCGCTATAATCCGCACGCATTATAAAGACTATCATACCCTAATTATTTAATTATACGTTCTGGAGAACATCATGACACAAGATGAAATGAAGAAGGAAGCTGGCTGGGCGGCGCTTAAATATGTTGAAGCAGGAAGCATTGTTGGTGTTGGTACAGGCTCAACGGTAAAGCACTTCATTGACGCACTTGGAACAATGAAAGATGACATCAAAGGGGCCGTATCAAGCTCGGTAGATTCAACAGAGAAGCTAAAAGCTTTGGGTATCGAAGTATTTGACTGTAATGAAGTAGACAAACTAGATGTCTATGTTGATGGTGCCGACGAGATTAATCCAGCGAAAGAAATGATCAAAGGTGGTGGCGCAGCACTCACTCGAGAAAAAATTGTTGCTGCTATCTCAGAAAAATTCATCTGCATTGTAGATGGTACTAAAGCGGTTGATGTGATGGGTGAGTTTCCATTACCTGTAGAAGTGATCCCAATGGCTCGCTCATATGTTGGCCGTGAACTGGTTAAATTAGGTGGTGACCCGGCTTACCGTGAAGGTGTCACAACGGACAATGGCAATATTATTATTGACGTCTATGGTTTAAAAATCACTAATCCAAAACAACTTGAAGATCAAATTAATTCATTGGCCGGTGTTGTCACTGTTGGTCTTTTCGCTCATCGTGGTGCCGATGTCGTCATTACTGGTACACCTAATGGTGCAAAAATCGAAGAGTAAATCTTAAGTTTTCCGTAACTTGACTACAAACGGTGCATTTATGCACCGTTTTTTATTATTTATTCCGTAATATTCTTACCCTTTTGCCAGTTTTTTTGATAATTTAGTAGTCAGAAAATGTACAGAAATATCATTTGGCGATTACGCCAGACAAGGTTTATACATTAATTACTATAATTTGTGCCGACGAAAACACCCCATTTTAAGGACGAGAATAAATGGCTAAAGTATCACTGGAAAAAGATAAGATTAAAATTCTATTATTAGAAGGATTACACCCTTCAACAGTAGAGGTTTTGGAATCTGCTGGTTATACCAATATTGAATACCACAAAGGCTCTCTATCTGATAAAGAGTTACTAGAAGCCGTAAAAGATGTGCACTTTATTGGAATTCGCTCCCGAACCAACTTATCTGAAGAAGTATTCCAAGCAGCTAATAAGTTAGTTGCTGTTGGTTGTTTCTGCATCGGGACAAACCAAGTAAACTTGAAATCAGCGGCAAAACGTGGGATTCCAGTTTTTAATGCCCCATTCTCCAATACGCGCAGTGTGGCAGAGTTAGTATTAGGCCAAATTTTACTTATGCTCCGTGGCATCCCAGAGAAAAATGCATTAGCACACAGAGGGATATGGAAAAAATCAGCAGATGGTTCATACGAAGCTCGCGGTAAAAGACTCGGTATAATAGGTTATGGCCATATTGGTACTCAACTCGGTATTATTGCTGAAAACTTAGGTATGCGCGTTTATTTCTACGATATAGAAAACAAATTATCTTTGGGTAACGCCACTCAAATTCATACCATGGCTGAGTTACTTAATAAGTGTGACGTCATTTCACTTCACGTACCTGAAACTGATGGTACAAAGAACATGATGGGTGCAGAAGAGTTTTCACTAATGAAACCGGGGGCTATTTTTATTAACGCGGCTCGCGGAACAGTTGTTGATATTCCAGCGTTGTGTGGGGCTCTTGAATCAGGTCACCTTGGTGGCGCTGCTGTTGATGTATTCCCAACGGAACCAAAAACAAATGCAGACCCATTTGAATCTCCATTAATGAAATTCGATAACGTTATTTTAACGCCACATGTAGGTGGTTCCACTCAAGAAGCACAAGAAAACATAGGTATTGAAGTTGCTGGCAAACTCGCTAAGTATTCTGATAATGGTTCAACGCTCTCTTCAGTAAACTTCCCTGAAGTATCTTTACCTATTCATAAAAATGCTTCTAGACTGCTACATATCCACGAAAACCGTCCAGGTATTTTGACTCAAATTAACACCATCTTCGCCGAAGAAGGGATTAACATTGCTGGTCAGTACCTTCAGACAAATGCTGAAATGGGTTATGTCGTTATTGATGTTGAAGCAAGTCGCTCGCAAGAAGCACTTGTTAAATTGAAAGAGATTGAGGGTACAATTAGAGCGCGATTGCTGCACTAATTTAATTACGCTTTCTTCCGTATGTAAAAGGCATCGAATTCGATGCCTTTTACATATTTGAAATTAGTTAGACAATTTATATGTGACCGTCACTTTGTCCCTAATAACTAATTTCGAATCTTCGTACCCATTCGGGGAAATGCCGGTATTGTTATCCATTGCCATCGCTTTCATCATGGTTGGTTGAGTATGTGAACTGTTATAGGAAATGCGCCATACTCCATCTAATTCTATATCAAAACCCTTTGCCAATGACTCTGCTTTTTCGTTCGCATCATTAATAGCAGCCTTCCTCGCCATTATTTGATGTTCTTTTTGATTTTTTACTTTAAGTTCGATTGAGTCAATTCGATTTATTCCCGCGTCTAATGCTCTATCTAGATAGTGATTTAAGTCCTCAAGCTGATTTACCATTACCGTTATACTTCTCGTTGCCTGATAGCCTACCAACTCAGATTTACCGGATTTAAGATAGCTAAATTTAGGAGACAAATGGATGTTGGTTGCTGTGATTTCATCTCTATTTACCCCGGCGTCAGTCAATCTCTCAATAAACTTACTCACGACACTATCCACTCTTTTTTTAGCGTTTTCGGCGGTAAGCGTTGACTCTTCAACCCTAACAGTAAACTCAGCCATATCCGGCTTTAAAACTACCTGTCCATAGCCCGTCGTCTCAAGGTAAGGAAAGTCCCAGTTTTCAGCCCAAGAAGGAAAGCTGTAAAATGACAAAATTGCCATAGCTAAAGTAAACAGTTTTTTCATTCTAATAACCTTTGTCATTCTTCATAACTTGATATCTTAACGATTAAAGCTTCATTTCGGTCATCGAAAAGTTAGGTTTTACTTCTGTTGTGGGAGCGTTTCTTTCGCATATTGAATAATTGCGTTAGAGAGTTGTTTTAACACTCCGCTTTCTAACTGCCAATGATGCCAATACAACTCATTAGAGATACTATGCTCCGGGACAATATTAATTAAGCATCCTTGTTCTAGTTCCTGACAAATTTGCAGTTTAGGTATCAGTGAGTAAGCCACACCTAAACTAGTCAAACTAACAAAGGCTTCCGAACTTCTCACCGTATGCTTAACAACATTGCTAATAGACAATGAAAAATGTTTTTTAATAAATTGTTCATGCATATGATCGTATTGATTAAATACAACCGCTGGAGCCTCCAACAACGCCTCTCTCGTAACACCGTTAGGGAAATAACGCTGGCAAAAATCCGGACTAGCTACGCATATATACTCTGAAACCCCCAAATAGTCTGCTGTACAGCCTGGTATAGACGTATCTTCTATACATATTGCCCCTACTACTTCCCCTGTTCTTAGCTTCTCTAAAGTTCGACTTTCATCATCAACAACAAAGTTAAGCGCGAGCTTAGATTCAACAAGAAGCGGAGCAAGGCTAGGCAGGACCCAAGTCGCTAGACTATCTGCATTGGTCGCAATTGACACATCGATCGGCAAGTCGTTTCTACTAGTTAGTTCAGGTAAGAGATCTTGCTCCAGTAACGAAACTCTGCGATAAAGGCCTAACAACTTCTGCCCTACCAGCGTTGCTCTTGGTGGTTGCTCTCTTACTAAAACTGGCTGAGAAGACCACTTTTCCAATTGCTTGATTCTCTGAGAAACTGCTGATTGAGAAATACACAATATTTGGGCCGCTTTCTCAAAACTGCGATAATTAACCACGGCATCTAGTGCTTCAATCCAGCGATAATCCATTCCTCTCATAACGTCCCCGCTAATGCGTATTAGTTTTACTAATTATATATTAATATTATTAGTTATGTTTATGGGTGTTTTTTAACTATGCTCTACCGCAGTTCTCATAAATTTAAGGCGTAAATGTGAGTTTTTGGATTATGTTCCAAGGTTTTGGGCTAGGTGCGAGTATGATAATTCCCATTGGTGCGCAGAATGCTTATGTTCTAAATCAGGGTATAAAAAGAAATTATCATCTAACCACCGCAACACTTTGCAGTTTAATAGACGCTTTATTAATCTCGCTCGGGGTCTTTGGCGGTGGTGCCATTTTGTCTCAAAATGAACTTTTACTAAGTACTGTAACGGTTGGCGGTATCGCTTTTCTTACATTTTATGGTTATTTATCCCTTAAAAGTGCATTTAGTTCTCAAACCGAAAAACTAGATGTTAATGCCATCACCAAAAGTCGGCGCAGCGTCATCCTAAGTGTGCTCGCGGTATCCCTACTCAATCCACATGTCTATTTAGACACGGTTGTTGTACTTGGGTCCATTGGTGGTCAATTTGAAGGAAACGATAGAATATCTTTTGCTATTGGTACAATGGCCGCCTCTTTTGTCTGGTTTTATGCCTTGTCGATTTCTGCTGCTAAGCTTGCAACAACATTGTCAAAGCCTAGAGTAAAAGCCGGCATAGACATTGGTGTTGCTCTCATTATGTTCTTGATCGCCGCCTCTCTTGCCAAAGAGCTTATCACTCAATATTTTTAACATGAACAATCCATATCTTGAATCTTGAACCTTGAATCTTGAATCTTGAACCTTGAATCTTGAATCTTGAATCTTGAATCTTGAACCTTGAATCTTGAATCTTGAATCTTGAACCTTGAATCTTGAATCTTGAATCTTGAATCTTGAATCTTGAATCTTGAATCTTGAATCTTGAATAAAAAAATGCCTTTTAAAAATACCAATGCAAATCGTTTTTTCTAGATTCGAGAAGCGAAGCGCTCAAGACTCTAATCCCATTCACATCAATTTTTAACTAAAAAAACCCCAACTTGGGGTTTTTTATGACAATTATGACGATGACTTAATCAGCTTTATTAAGGTGAACATCCATTTGCGGGAATGGAATTTCAATACCTTCTTTGTCCAACTCTTCTTTGATAGCTTGAAGAGTATCAAAATACACTCCCCAATAGTCAGCGGTGCGACACCAAGGACGAACAACAAAATTAACAGAAGAATCCGCAAGAGCGACTACACCAACGGTGATTCCAGGCTCTTTCAAAATACGCTCATCAGCTTCCAGAACTCGCGTGATGACTTCTTTCGTCTTCTGAAGATCTGCGCTGTAAGAGACACCGATAACATGATCTACACGACGAGTATCATGATGAGAATAGTTAACAATTGCGCCACCAATTACGCCACCATTAGGAACAACAACCATCTTATTATCTGGTGTAGTTAATACCGTCTGAAAGATTTGGATAGAACTTACTGAACCTGCTACTCCACCGATTTCAACATAATCACCCGATTTAAATGGACGGAAAGCAACAATCAATACACCTGCAGCAAAGTTAGAAAGAGACCCTTGCAGAGCTAAACCAACCGCTAAACCAGCCGCACCGATAACGGCAACAACAGAAGCCGTTTGAACGCCAAGTCGTCCTAATGCTGCTATTAATACGATTACAAAAAGCAGGTAACGCACTAATGCATGAACAAAATCGACAACGGCTTTATCCATCTCTTTTTTATTCAGTACTTTAGCAACGCTATTTGCAATAGCTTTTACAATAATATTACCTATAAATAGAATCAGAACCGCGGAAATAATATTTACACCATACTGAATTAATAGCTCTGAATTATTTGTAAACCATTGCTCTGCCATAGAGAAAGTATCGGCTACTTCCGCAACCACTGTGTCTTCACTCGCCATCTATATATCCTCAAAATTTTAATATTAACTTCCATCTGTACCACAGCCTTAACATCCACTGCACCACATTATCTTCTGTCACTACATAGTAAAAATATTAAAGGTCATAAGCCAAGTTACACATTTTTCACCAAAAATAATAACTCGTTAAGTTTACTACCGAATATTCTTATACAGAGCAATACGATAGCGTACGAAGTACCACAAAATCCAGTGTATTAAATAAGAAATAAACTAAATATTCGGAATACTTAACGCCCACGACCTATAAGACCAACTTATACAAAGGAGAAGATAACTATTAAATTATTATTTTCATAGGGTTACAGAGTGGAATGTGTATCTTATTTAAGAGAGAAGGTGATTTTGAGGGTATTCGTTCGGTATTACATCACCGCATTGATTTTTTGACATAAAAAAACCGCTCTTTAAGAGCGGTTTTTCTCAACAAGAAGGACGAATTATAGTACGTCTACTGCGTTAAGGTCAGCGAATGCTTTTTCAAGACGTGCAACCATAGATACTTGACCAGCACGTAACCATACGCGTGGATCATAGTATTTTTTGTTAGGCGCAGCTTCACCTGTTGGGTTACCAATTTGACCTTGTAGGAAATCACGGTTAGTAGCTTCGTACTGACGGATACCATCCCAACATGCCCACTGAGTATCAGTATCGATGTTCATTTTAATAACACCGTAGCCGATAGACTCTTGGATTTCTGCTTCAGAAGAACCAGAACCACCGTGGAATACGAAGTTAAGAGCATTTGGAGCAATACCAAATTTCTCAGCACAGTATGCTTGAGAATCACGTAGAATCGTAGGAGTAAGTACAACGTTACCAGCTTGGTAAACACCATGTACGTTACCGAAAGATGCTGCGATAGTGAAGTTAGGGCTAATAGCGTTTAGTTTCTCATAAGCGTATGCAACGTCTTCTGGAGAAGTGTAAAGCTCAGATGCGTCCATATCAGAGTTATCTACGCCATCTTCTTCGCCACCAGTACAACCTAGTTCGATTTCAAGAGTCATACCCATTTTCGCCATACGAGCAAGGTATTGACCTGAAATTTCGATATTCTCTTCTAAAGACTCTTCAGAAAGGTCGATCATGTGAGAAGAGAAAAGAGGCTTACCAGTTTGAGCAAAGTACTCTTCACCAGCGTCTAGTAATCCGTCGATCCAAGGCAGAAGTTTCTTAGCTGCGTGGTCAGTATGAAGAATAACTGGAACACCATAAGCTTCAGCAACTGCATGTACATATTTAGCACCAGCGATACCACCAAGAACAGCAGCAGCTTGACCTTCTAGCTTAACGCCCTTACCAGCAAAGAATGATGCGCCGCCGTTAGAGAACTGAACGATAACAGGAGCTTTAGCTTTCGCTGCTGCTTCTAACACTGCGTTCACAGAATCTGTACCGATACAGTTAACTGCAGGTAGTGCGAAGTTGTTTTCTTTTGCAACTTCAAATACTTTTTGTACGTCTGCTCCAGAGATAACACCTGGTTTTACGAAATCGAAGATCTTAGACATGGAATGAGTCCTATTTTCTGTCGTTTTAAATTAATTTCTTACAAATTTGCAATCGTTTGCTCATAACGCGCACGGCATTCTAACAATAAATAGCCAGCATCAGCAAACAGAAAGGCGGGAGTATTTTCCCGCCTCTTTAAATCATTATGCTTTAGCACGCTCTTCAAGCATTGCTACAGCAGGAAGTACTTTGCCTTCAACAAACTCAAGGAACGCACCACCACCAGTTGAGATGTAAGATACGTCGGCTTTAATACCGAATTTGTCGATTGCAGCCAGAGTATCACCACCACCAGCTACAGAGAAACCTTCTGAATCAGCAATTGCTTTTGAGATACCAGCTGTACCAGCTTCAAAGTTTTTGAATTCGAATACGCCAACAGGTCCGTTCCAAAGAATCGTTTTAGCATTACCGATAATTTCAGCAAGTGCCGCTGTTGAATCTGGGCCAAGGTCGAAAATCATGTCGTCGTCTTGTACATCAGCAACATTTTTGATTTCTGCTTCAGCATTTTCATCAAACGCTTTTGCACAAGCAACATCTGTTGCTACTGGAATAGAACACTCTTTCATTAGCTTCTGAGCCGTTTCAACAAGGTCTGCTTCATAAAGAGACTTACCTACATTGTGGCCTTCAGCAGCGATAAATGTATTCGCGATACCACCACCAACAACAAGTTGATCGGCAATTTTAGATAGTGACTCAAGAACAGTCAGTTTAGTAGAAACCTTAGAACCACCAACGATAGCAACAAGCGGACGTGCAGGGTTGTCCATTGCTTTTCCTAGAGCTTCTAATTCAGCAGCAAGTAGAGGACCAGCACAAGCAACTGGAGCGTTAGTACCAACACCATGAGTTGAAGCTTGAGCACGGTGAGCCGTACCAAATGCATCCATTACGAATACGTCACAAAGCGCTGCATATTTCTTAGAAAGCTCTTCTTCGTTTTTCTTCTCGCCTTTGTTAAAGCGAACGTTTTCAAGAACAACAAGTTCACCGGTGTTTAGCTCAAGACCATCTAAGTAGTCTTTTGCTAATTTCACTTCACAATCAAGAGCATCGTTTAGATAATTAACTACAGGTGCTAGAGAGAACTCTTCAGCGTATTCACCTTCTGTAGGGCGACCTAGGTGAGAAGTAACCATTACTTTAGCGCCAGCTTCTAGGCATAGCTTAATAGTAGGAAGTGATGCAAGAATACGTGCATCTGAAGTTACTTTGCCATTTTTTACTGGTACGTTTAGGTCAGCACGGATAAATACACGTTTACCTGCTAGATCCAGGTCAGTCATCTTGATTACAGACATGGTTTGTCCTCTCGATTTATAAATTAAGAAAGTTTATTTAGCCCGGTATTGTACCGAACTTAGAAATTCTTTAACTGTTGCTTAGATGTATATAATAGCAATTTATTTCACAGGGTAAATAAATTATTTTTTATACTATTTCTCGCATGAATGCATTACAACAGCAGTGTCTAGCATTCTATTGGCGAAACCCCATTCGTTGTCACACCAAACAAGCATTTTTACTAGACGACCATCACTAACCCTAGTTTGCGTTCCATCCACAATTGCACTGTGTGAATCATGATTAAAGTCGATCGAAACTAATGGTTTTTCAGTATAGTCAACAATGTGACGTAATGTACACTGAGATGCCTCTATGATGGTTTGATTTACGTCATTAACTTTCACTTTTGTGTTAATTGTGACGCTTAAATCCATTGCTGTCACATTTACTGTGGGTACTCGTACCGAAATCGCTTCAAATTTGTTGGAAAATTTCGGAAATATTCTTTCAATCCCTTTATGAAGTTTTGTATCTACAGGAATGATTGACTGACTAGCAGAACGGGTTCTTCTTAAATCAGGATGGTAAGCATCAATCACTTGTTGGTCGTTCATTGACGAATGGATCGTAGTGATAGTGCCAGAATCGATTCCAAACGCCTCATCTAACACCTTAATGATCGGTACAATACAGTTAGTTGTACAGGAGCCGTTTGAAACGATATTGTGCTTTTTCAATAATGTCTCATGATTGACACCATAAATAATCGTATTGTCGAGATCATTTGCACCAGGGTGAGAGAACAACACCTTTTTCGAACCAGCAGCAATATGTTTGAGTCCATCATCTCTATTACCATATACGCCTGTACAATCTAAAACGATATCAACGTGTAGATCTCGCCATGGTAATAATTCAATATCCGCTAAGTGAAGAATTCTAACCGAGTCAAACTCACCATTTTCATGATGAATAAAGAGGTGTTCTTGATCGTTAGATATTTTTTTACCAAAGCGCCCATGACTCGTATCGTATTGAAGAAGATGCGCCATCGCATCGGGTAGTGCTAATTCATTAACAGCAACTATCTGAATATGAGAGTTTTTTCCACTCTCATATAAGGCTCTCAGCACATTACGGCCTATCCTGCCAAAACCATTAATCGCTATTTTTAGCATCAACGTTACTCTCATCCTTTTTATTTGAAGAAAGATAATACTGTATATAAATAAAAATGCATGTGTAAAAAAACCGAGCTTGAGCTCGGTTTTTTTATTTACCAACTCTTGTTACAATAGTGGCTTCTCAACGAGTTATTACGCAAGCACTTCGTTCGCGGCTTTAACTACGTTCTCAACTGTAAAGCCGAACATCTTAAATAGTTCGTCTGCTGGCGCTGATTCACCAAAGGTGCTCATACCGATAACACGTCCGTCAAAACCAACGTACTTGTACCAGAAGTCAGCAATACCTGCTTCAACAGCAACACGTGCTCTCACGTCAGCAGGAAGTACTGCTTCACGGTAAGCCGCATCTTGCTTATCAAATACATCCGTAGCAGGCATAGAAACAACACGTACTTTCTTGCCGTCAGCCGTCAGTTGCGCCGCCGCTGCAACGACTAATTCAACTTCAGAGCCAGTGGCAATAAGAATAAGCTCTGGCGTACCATCACAATCTTTCAGTACGTATCCACCTTTCGCAATGTCAGCCACTTGAGCGGCATCACGCTCTTGCTGTGCGAGGTTTTGACGAGAGAAAATAAGTGACGTAGGGCCATCTTTACGCTCGATTGCAAATTTCCACGCTACAGCCGATTCCACTTGGTCACATGGACGCCATGTGCTCATGTTTGGCGTTAAACGCAGTGATGAAACTTGCTCTACAGGTTGGTGCGTTGGACCATCTTCACCTAAACCAATGGAATCGTGCGTATACACCTGGATGTTTTGCACTTTCATCAGTGCAGCCATACGAAGTGCGTTACGAGCGTATTCCATAAACATTAGGAAGGTGGCACCGTAAGGAACAAAACCGCCATGAAGGGCTAAACCGTTCATGATAGCGGTCATACCAAACTCACGTACACCGTAGTGAATGTAGTTACCTGAAGCGTCTTCTGGTGTGATGGACTTAGAGCCAGACCACATGGTGAGATTTGACGGTGCAAGGTCCGCAGAACCACCCATAAACTCAGGAAGCATAGTACCAAACGCTTCTAAAGCATTTTGAGACGCTTTACGTGACGCTATGTTTGCAGGGTTTGCTTGAAGGTCAGCAATGATTTGAGACGTTTTTGCTTCCCATTCTGCTGGTAGTTCGCCATTTATGCGACGTTTGAATTCAGCTGCAAGCTCTGGATATGCTGCTTCATAAGCTGCAAATTTCTCGTTCCACGTCGCTTCCTTAGTTGCGCCTGCTTCTTTTGCAGACCATTGCGCATAGATTTCCGACGGAATTTCAAAAGGACCATACTCCCAACCCAGTGCTTTACGTGTTGCAGCGATTTCGTCTGCGCCTAGCGGTGCACCGTGGCAATCGTGAGAGCCTGATTTGTTAGGAGAACCAAAACCGATAACGGTTTTAGTACAGATAAGCGTTGGTTTGCCAGTTTCTGCTTTTGCTGCTTCAATAGCCGCATTGATAGCGGCGGCATCGTGACCGTCAACCGCTGGAATAACATGCCAGCCGTAGGCTTCGAAACGCTTAGGTGTGTCGTCAGAGAACCAACCTTCTACTTCACCATCAATTGAGATGCCATTGTCATCCCAAAACGCGATAAGTTTACCAAGGCCTAAAGTACCCGCAAGAGAACATGCTTCGTGAGAAATACCTTCCATTAGACAGCCATCACCCATAAACACATAAGTGTTATGGTCAACAACGTCATGGCCTTCTTGGTTAAACTGAGCCGCTAATGACTTTTCCGCCAGTGCCATACCAACCGCGTTAGTGATACCTTGGCCTAGTGGGCCAGTGGTTGTTTCAACACCCGGTGCATAACCATATTCTGGGTGACCCGGTGTTTTAGAGTGCAATTGACGAAAGTTTTTCAGATCCTCAATTGAAAGATCGTAACCAGTGAGGTGAAGCAGGGAGTAAATCAGCATTGAGCCGTGGCCGTTAGAAAGAATAAAACGGTCGCGGTCAGCCCACTCTGGGTTTTGTGGGTTATGGTTTAGGTGGCCACGCCAAAGTACTTCGGCAATGTCAGCCATACCCATAGGTGCGCCTGGGTGACCTGAGTTGGCTTGTTGAACACCGTCCATGCTAAGGGCACGGATTGCATTTGCTAATTCTTGTTGGGAAGGCATGTCTGCTCCTGAGTAGATACGCGAATTCGATAATTAGGGTAATCGCTAGTTAACCTGAACTATGGTTAATTAATAGCGGCGCTATTCTCTCAAAGCGAAATTAGGACTGCAATCGATTTCCTTATCGATTATTCACGAACATTTAACACTTTTTGATGAAAATAATTTTATTTGCCTAAATTTACATTCATTCAGTCTATGATCTCGCTCAGAAAAAACTTGTAATTTGAACTCCAAATACTAAAATAGACGTCTAGATGTAGAAACGCCCATTTGCAATGTCGTTTTTACACACTGATTATTTTATTTTTTAGAGATGCATTTTTGCATCTTTTTTTAACGTTTTAATACGGAGCTATCTACTATGGCTAAGCACCTGTTTACTTCTGAATCAGTATCAGAAGGACACCCAGATAAAATCGCAGATCAGATATCAGACGCTGTTCTTGATGCAATTCTTGAACAAGATCCTAAAGCCCGTGTAGCTTGCGAAACTTACGTAAAAACTGGCATGGTTATGGTAGGTGGTGAAGTAACGACATCTGCTTGGGTTGATATTGAAGAAATCACGCGCCAAACCGTTCGTGAAATTGGTTATGTTGGTTCTGATATGGGTTTCGATGCGGACTCTTGTGCCGTACTAAACACTATTGGCAAACAGTCACCAGATATCAACCAAGGTGTTGATAAAGCCGACCCGAAAGACCAAGGCGCTGGTGATCAAGGTATTATGTTTGGTTACGCAACAAACGAAACTGAAGTATTAATGCCAGCTCCTATTACTTATTCTCACCTGCTTGTTCAGAAACAAGCTGAAGTTCGTAAAAATGGAACACTAAACTGGTTACGTCCAGACGCCAAAAGCCAAGTTACCTTTCAATATGAGCAAGGTAAAATTGTTGGTATTGATGCCGTTGTTCTTTCTACACAGCATTGCGATTCTATTTCTACACCAGACCTACGTGAAGCCGTAATGGAAGAAATTATCAAGCCTGTTCTTCCTTCTGAGTGGTTAAACAAAGATACAAACTTCTTCATTAACCCAACGGGTCGTTTTGTTATTGGTGGTCCAATGGGTGACTGTGGTCTTACTGGCCGAAAAATCATCGTAGATACTTACGGTGGAGCTGCTCGTCACGGTGGCGGTGCATTTTCTGGTAAAGATCCATCAAAGGTTGACCGCAGTGCCGCTTATGCTGCCCGCTATGTTGCTAAGAATATTGTTGCTGCTGGTTTAGCAGATCGCTGTGAAATTCAGTTGTCCTACGCCATCGGTGTTGCCGATCCAACATCTATCATGGTAGAAACATTCGGAACTGAAAAAGTATCCCACGATACTATCATTAGAGCGGTTCGTCAGTTCTTTGATCTCCGCCCATATGGTCTGCAAGAAATGCTGAACCTTCTTCAACCAATCTATAAGAAGACCGCCGCATACGGTCACTTTGGTCGCGAAGAGTTCCCGTGGGAAGCGACAGATAAAGCCGCGCTTCTACGTGATTTTGCAGGGCTGTGAAATTCTAAATAGTAACAAGGTAGAATTCGCCTTATAATTAACGCCTCAGATAATACTGAGGCGTTTTTTTAGGAGTTAATTTTTGGGCAATATCGAACTTACTTATCAGGCACAAAAAGCATTGTCCCACCATGTTGCCACTGCCAATCAATATTTTGATCAAACATTTCCACTGCCAGAGCTCAACTTTAGATTAAGAGGGAAGGTAGCAGGAAAAGCTTATTTTCAAAATTGGGAAATTCGTCTTAATCCCATCCTCCTTAGCGAAAACACTGAGCAATTCCTGCAAGAGGTAATCCCGCATGAATTAGCTCATTTAATTACTTTTCGTTTATTTGGCCGAGTTAGGCCTCATGGGAAAGAGTGGCAGAAAGTCATGGAACAAGTCTTTTCCCTCAATGCAAAAACCACACACAGCTTTGAAGTTACTTCCGTCCAAGGGCAAACCTTTGAATATCAGTGCAAATGTAACTCCTATCCACTTACTATTCGTCGCCACAACAAAGTTTTAAAAGGCAGTACACAGTACAGTTGTCGAGAATGCAAACAAGAATTAATTTATACGGGAATACAGCTATCCTAGTGAGTTTGTTAGAACCAACGGGAATAGCTTAAGATAAACAACCTAGCTTAAGGCCCTTGTTTTTTCGTCAGAATGCATCCATGTTATCAGCAGAAAATAATACTCAGGACCACCAACAATGCGCCTACCTCGAATTTATCATCCAGAGATCATAACGAATCTTGGCATCACATCACTTGGTGATGACGCAGCAGGCCATGTTGGCCGCGTACTCAGAATGAAACCAGGTCAAGAAGTCCTATTATTTGACGGCACAGGTGCACAGTTTCCAGCCAAAATTACAGAAGTCACTAAGAAGTCCGTTCTTGTCGACGTACTTGAAAAAGTTGAACATAGAATTGAATCCCCTTTAGATATCCATTTAGGTCAGGTTATTTCTCGTGGCGACAAAATGGAATTTACCATTCAGAAATCAGTCGAATTGGGTGTGAACACTATTACTCCCCTTATTTCAGAAAGGTGTGGTGTTAAGTTAGACACTAAAAGGTTTGAAAAAAGCTTCAGCAGTGGCAAAAGATCGCCATTGCTGCATGTGAACAGAGTGGAAGAAATCTAGTCCCACTGATTCGACCAATCATGCAATTAGAAGAATGGTGTGCTGAAGAGGATGATGCGCTAAAGTTAAATCTTCACCCCAGAGCCAAATATTCGATAAATACGCTCCCAGAGCCAGTTGAAAAAGTCAGGCTACTTATAGGCCCTGAAGGTGGTCTATCCGCAGAAGAAATAGCCAAAACCGAGTCTTACCAATTTGAAGAGACATTGTTAGGCCCTCGAGTATTAAGAACAGAAACCGCAGCACTAACGGCAATTACCGCATTACAGGTTCGCTTTGGCGATCTTGGTTAATTTAACCTTGAACTCTAAATAATTTACCTCGGCGACCTCAAACATAGGAGAACACAATGATTAAACTCGGCATAGTAATGGACCCTATTTCGTCCATTAATATCAAGAAAGACTCTAGCTTTGCCATGATGCTTGAAGCCCAAAAACGCGGCTACGAAATTCACTATATGGAGATGAATGATCTCCATTTAGATCAAGGTGTTGCCGTTGCTGATACAAAAATCGTAACATTAAAAGAAGATCCCACATCATGGTTCGAGTTCACAGCAGAACAAACAATTGAGCTTTCCGAACTAGACGCGGTACTAATGCGTAAAGATCCCCCTTTTGATACTGAATATATTTATGCGACCTACATTTTAGAGCGCGCGGAAGAAAATGGTGCTTTAATTGTAAATAAGCCACAAAGCTTACGTGATTGTAATGAAAAACTATTTACCGCTTGGTTCCCAGAGCTTACACCAACCACAATCGTGACCAGAAAAGCAGAAAAAATTAAGGCATTTCAAGAAGAGCATGGCGATATTATTTTAAAACCATTAGATGGAATGGGTGGCGCTTCAATTTTTCGCGTGAAGCAGGGAGATCCAAATGTTTCAGTTATTATCGAAACATTAACCAATCATGGTCAAAATTACGCAATGGCTCAAACCTTTGTTCCAGATATCAGCAATGGCGATAAGCGGATTTTAGTGGTTGATGGCGAGCCTATGCCTTATTGCTTAGCTCGTATTCCTGCCGAAGGGGAGACACGAGGTAACCTTGCTGCAGGCGGACGAGGTGAGGCAAGACCATTAAGTGAAACAGACAAAAAAATAGCTTTAGCTGTTGCACCGACACTGAAAGAAAAAGGACTAATATTTGTAGGTCTAGATGTCATTGGTGACAAACTAACAGAAATAAATGTCACAAGTCCAACTTGTATAAAAGAAATAGAAGCTGCATTCGATGTGTCAATTACAGGAAAATTAATGGATGCAATTGAACGTCGAATAAACAGATAGTCAAGTAAATAGACTGTCAAATAGGCTGTCCAGGCAGCCCCTTTCCTCGACGTTTAGATTGAGCAATGGAGTTTATATGAATTTATCTAACCACTTTTTAGTCGCAATGCCAGGCATGCAAGATCCTCTCTTCCATCGCTCTGTGATTTATATTTGCGAACATAATGAAGATGGTGCAATGGGTATAGTAGTCAACTCCCCTATCGACATAACCGTAGGAGGAATGCTGAGAAAAGTGGATGTAGATTCCATTCATCCGCAGATTCACAAAGAGAGCCTAGAGGCCGCAGTGCTTAGTGGCGGTCCAGTATCGGAAGATCGAGGTTTTATTCTTCATGAACCTAAAGATAACTACCAATCAAGCATTCAAATGACGGATCATCTTAGTGTGACAACCTCAAAAGATATATTAGGTGTCCTAGGAACAGAAGCCGAACCTAAACACTATATCGTTGCTCTAGGTTACTCTGGTTGGACTGCTGGGCAGTTAGAACATGAACTGGCGGAAAACTCTTGGTTAACCGTAGAGGCCGACCCCATCGTAATATTTGAAACTCCGGTACAGGAAAGATGGCAGAAAGCAGTAAAAATGCTCGGTGTTGAACCATCTCAATTATCAGCAGATGCTGGACATGCATGAATAAGCTAAAAACAAATATAACTA
The DNA here is from genome assembly GCF_028204155.1 of Vibrio algarum. Classification (NCBI taxonomy): domain Bacteria; kingdom Pseudomonadati; phylum Pseudomonadota; class Gammaproteobacteria; order Vibrionales; family Vibrionaceae; genus Vibrio; species Vibrio algarum. The sequence goes on from NZ_JAQLOI010000001.1 coordinate 3,240,196, forward strand.
AGAGTACAAAATGAGTTCTAATTCTAAAACCATCATCGCTTTTGATTTCGGAACAAAAAGTATCGGAAGCGCGGTTGGACAAGAAATAACAGGTACAGCAACACCCTTAAAAGCCTTTAAAGCGAACGATGGTGTTCCAAATTGGGACGACATAGAAAAACTACTTAAAGAGTGGCAGCCTGATCTAATTGTTGTTGGCCTCCCAACAGATCTGCACGGTAAAGATTTAGAAAGCATTACACCACGAGCTAAAAAATTTGCTAACCGACTTCATGGACGCTTTGGCTTTGCTGTCGAACTGCATGATGAACGACTTTCAACAGCTGAAGCAAGGGCAGATCTATTCGAAATGGGTGGATATAAAGCGTTAAGCAAAGGCAATATAGATTGCCAGTCCGCAGTGGTTATTTTAGAGAGTTGGTTTGAAGCCCAATGGAATGAATAAACAATAATTAGCGATAATTACAACTAATTATCGCTAATTCCGCAGACTCAATTAACCCATATCTATTTTGACACCAGCAAGTGCGCTGGTGGACACATCACCACTATTCGTCTTCAACATTAATCTCAAATCATTTGCTGAGTCAGCGCTGTGTAATGCATCGGCTTCTGTAATCTTGCCTTCACTCACTAATTGATAAAGCGATTGATCAAATGTTCTCATGCCGGCTTCAGAGGACTTGACCATTGTTGACTTCAGTTCATGGAGTTCACCTCGACGAATCAAATCTGCTACTCGAGGAGTATTAAGTAACACCTCAAATACACCATGCCGACCACGCCCACTTTTATCCACCACTAACTGCTGAGCAATTATCCCTTTTAAATTACTGGATAAATCATACAAAAACTGCTCTTTATGATCTTTAGGGACTAAATTTAGAATTCTTTCCAACGCTTGATTAGCATTATTGGCATGTAACGTAGCCATACAAAGATGGCCTGTCTCTGCGAATGTCATCGCAAACTCCATCGTTTCACGACTGCGAATTTCACCAATTAAGATCATATCTGGAGCTTGACGAAGAGAGTTTTTCAGCGCGACTTCATAGCTTGCCGTATCTAATCCGACTTCCCTTTGCGTAACAATACATTGATTATGCTCATGCACAAATTCAATAGGATCTTCCACTGTCAAAATATGTCCACTTCTATTTTGATTACGATATCCAGTCATCGCTGCCATCGTCGTCGATTTTCCCGAACCTGTCGCCCCAACAATCAACACCAATCCTCTTTTTCCAATAGAAAGCTCTTTCAAGACATCTGGAAGCTTCAGATCATCAAAACTAGGGATTTGTGTCTCTATTCTCCTTATTACGGCGCCAGGCAGCTCTCGTTGGAAAAAAGCACTAACCCGATAACGGCCACTATCGCGTACGATAGCAAAATTAGCTTCTTTGGTTCGAATAAACTCAGTTGTTTTATCTTTATCCATTAGAGCATCAAGTAAAGATGTGACACCTTCTTGATCTAACTTTTTTCCAAAGGGGCGCAGTTGCCCATCTATACGCAATAAACAAGGAGAATCAACAGTAATATAGATATCCGAAGCCTTATTACTCGTCATCTCATGCAATAAGGCATTAAGATCCATCGTGTTATTATCCAAATGGCATTGCCTCCATTTCGATTTTCTTATTCACTTCATCAAGATCGACTAAATTCTTTGCCACTAGTTGTTTAGCACTCTGTTCCATGGTTCTCATACCAACGGAAGAACCCGTCTGAATAATAGAATACATCTGAGCCACTTTGTCTTCTCGAATCAGGTTACGGATTGCTGGAGTACCCATCATGATTTCGTGGCATGCTACTCGACCGCCACCAATTTTTTTAATAATTTCTGTGCAATGACAGTCCTAAGAGATTCAGAGAGCATAGAACGCACCATCGATTTATCACTGCCTGGGAATACGTCGATTATACGGTCAACAGTTTTTGCAGCAGAACTTGTATGCAAAGTTCCAAATACCAAATGCCCAGTCTCTGCTGCTGTTAACGCTAAGCTAATGGTTTCTTGATCTCTTAATTCCCCGACAAGAATAACATCGGGGTCTTCACGTAGAGCAGATCTTAACGCGGCTTTAAAACTGTGGGTATCTTTATGAACTTCACGCTGATTAATCAAGCACTTAATATTCGAATGCACAAATTCAATTGGATCTTCAATAGTCAAAATATGTTTATTGAAATTACGATTGATGTGATTAACCATCGCCGCCAGGGTTGTCGATTTACCAGACCCAGTTGGCCCCGTAACCAACACTAAACCTTTTTCCATTTCAGATATCTCACTGAAAATTGGTGGAGCATCTAGCTCTTCCAATGTAGGTATATCCATAGGAATAGTTCGTAAAACAGCTGAACAACCACGTCTTTGATTGAAGGCATTGATACGAAAGCGACCAATTTGTGGAATCTCATACGAAAAGTCGACTTCTAACTTTTCTTCAAATTCACTTCGTTGTGCATCTGTCATTATTTCAAACAGAAGGTGATGTACCTCAGAATGACTTAAAGCTGGTACACCTAGCTTCCTAACATCGCCATCAATGCGTATCATAGGGGCTACACCAGCAGAAAGATGTAGATCTGAGGCATTATGTTTTACACTAAAATCTAATAACTCAGCGATATCCATATAAATTCCTTAATAAAGTCAATTATGTATAGTATTCAACAAAATATAGAACAGGTCACTAAACAGATTCGTACAGCTGAACATAAGTGTGGTCGAGTGCCAAGTTCTGTGCAACTTTTGGCCGTAAGTAAGACTAAACCTATAGAAGTTATAAAGGCGGCAATAGAAGCGGGACAAAAAGCATTCGGTGAAAACTACGTCCAAGAAGGTGTTGAAAAAGCACAGTATTTTACTGAACATTATAAAAACTCCGGACTAGAATGGCACTTCATTGGTCCAATTCAATCCAATAAAACAAAACCTATTGCCGAGAACTTCCAATGGGTTCACTCTATCGATAGAAGTAAAATAGCTCAACGTTTAAACGACCAAAGGCCAGAAAATCTGCCACCGTTACAAGTTTTAATACAGATAAACATAAGTGGTGAAGAATCTAAATCAGGCACATCTGAATCTGAAGTTTTTCAGTTAGCTGAGTTGATTTCTTCTCTCCCAAACCTCACCTTAAGAGGGTTGATGTCTATTCCTGCAAATGTATCCAGTTATCAATCCCAACTAAATGCATTTACAAAACTTTCGGCTATTCAGAGTAAACTTGCTGATAAATATACAAATGTAGACACACTATCCATGGGTATGAGTGGTGATATGGAAGCGGCTGTTGAAGCTGGTAGCACAATGGTACGTATTGGAACTGCTATCTTTGGTGCTAGAGATTACACTACTAAGTCTTAATTTATTGTTAAATATGGAAGAGGTTAGTCAATGAAAAATAGAAAGATCGCCTTTATTGGTGCAGGTAATATGGCTCGTTCGATTATTGCAGGCCTTACATCAAGTGGCTTTGATTCCAGCGATATTACTGCTACTGATCCAAATAAAGAGCAGCGCGATTTACTGACTAATTTATACGATATTAATACCACAGGAGACAATGCAGAGGCCGCGGACAACGCTAATGTTATCGTTCTTGCAGTAAAACCTCAGATTATGGAACTAGTATGTGGTGGTTTAACCAATATCGATTTATCAAATAAATTGGTTATTTCTATCGCTGCTGGAATTTCAGCCTCTAGGTTAAATGAATATTTAGAAACTGAAGTAAACCTTGTTCGCGTGATGCCAAATACACCAGCGTTAGTGAGCAAAGGAATGAGCGGTTTATACGCAACGCCTTCTGTAAGCAGCGATGATAAAACTTTCGCTAGCCAATTAATGCAAGCCGTAGGTGAAGTTTGTTGGGTGGAAGAAGAATCTGCAATCAATAACGTCATTGCAGCAGCGGGTAGTGCTCCAGCTTACTTTTTCCTATTTATGGAAGCGATGCAAAATGAAGCAATGGCACAAGGTTTTGACAAAGATACGGCAAGGTTACTTGTTCAACAGTCTGCCCTTGGTGCCGCTGAAATGGTCATTGCCAATGCGGATATTGATATTTCAACATTAAGAGAACAGGTTACTTCTAAAGGTGGCACTACTGCCGAAGCCTTACGTACTTTTAATGAGCACCAACTTACAGAGATCGTCGCCAAAGCAATGCAAGCGGCCGTTTCTAGAGCAGAAGAGATGGAAAAGCTCTTCTAATATCCGAATAATCAACTAGTTTTAATCTTTAAGGGTCCACAATGAATTCAATGAACTTCCTTATATCCACCGTGTTTGATCTTTACATTATGGTGGTGCTACTGAGAATATGGTTACAAGTGGCTCGTGCCGATTTCTATAACCCGTTTTCTCAGTTTATAGTTAAGGCCACTCAACCTATTGTCGGCCCGCTTCGCCGAATAATCCCATCAATAGGTAGCCTAGATTTAGCCACATTACTGTTTGCTTATCTATTATGTGTAATAAAATTTGTTGCTTTGATATTAATCGCAAACGGTACACTCGTGTTTAGTATCGATTTCTTAATTTTTGGTTTCTTGTCGTTGGTGAAAGCTGCTGGTGGTCTACTGTTTTGGGTACTACTACTCAGAGCAATATTGAGCTGGGTAAGCCAAGGTCGCAGCCCCATTGAATTTGTTTTTCATCAATTAACGGATCCGATGCTTGCGCCAATTCGTCGTATTATTCCTGCTATGGGCGGTTTTGATTTAAGCGTATTGGTACTATTTATTGCGCTGCAATTTGCTAGTTTCTTAATGGGCGACCTAATCGGACCTATTTGGTATCAACTATAATGACAGCAGTAATACAAGATCACGATGATCTTGTTCTGAAGCTCTATATCCAACCTAAGGCCAGCAGAGACAATATTGTTGGTTTACATGGAGAAGAGCTTAAGATTGCAATAACGGCACCACCCGTGGACGGGAAAGCAAATATATACCTGACTAAGTTTCTATCTAAACAGTTCAAAATAGCAAAAAGCGATATTAAGATAGAAAAAGGAGAGTTAGGTAGACACAAGCAAGTAAGAATATGCTCCCCATCCCAAATTCCAGACATAATTAAAGCTCTCTTATGAGAGCTTTTTAAATTTCATTGATTGCGAAGAACAGAACTATGACAAAAAAATCGTACTGGCGACAGGAAATCAAGGCAAAGTAAAAGAGATGGCTGACTTACTTTCTGATTTTGGTTTCGATGTATTGGCCCAAAGTGAATTTAATGTTTCTGAAGTCGAAGAAACAGGCACAACCTTCATTGAGAACGCCATAATAAAGGCTCGACATGCGGCAAAAGAAACAGGCTTACCAGCAATAGCTGATGACTCTGGTCTAGAAGTGGATAGCTTGTTGGGTGCACCAGGCATCTATTCCGCGAGATATTCTGGTGAAGGTGCAAACGATCAAAAGAATTTAGAAAAGCTACTAGAGAATATGGTTGATGTACCAGATGCAAAAAGAACAGCGCGTTTTCACTGTGTCTTAGTATTAATGAAGCACGAAAATGACCCTACACCTATTGTTTGCCATGGCAAATGGGAAGGTAAAATTCTAACCAAACCAAGTGGGGAAAATGGTTTTGGATATGACCCTGTATTTTGGGTACCAGAAACAAACTGCGCATCCGCTGAACTAGAGTCGGCGCAGAAAAAACAACTATCGCACAGAGGCAAAGCGCTTAAACAATTATTCGCTACGTTAAGCGGTGAACAGTAACTGATGTTGACTCCTCCTAATTTAAGTCTTTATGTACATATCCCTTGGTGTGTACAAAAGTGCCCGTATTGCGATTTCAATTCTCACGCATTAAAAACTGAGATACCAGAAAAGCAGTATATTGACGCCTTACTAGAAGATCTAGATACCGATATATCAAGGTATTCACTGAATAATGACAGCAGAAAACTGCACTCCATTTTTATTGGAGGCGGAACACCCAGTTTAATATCACCCAACGAAATCGGTCGATTGTTAGCAGGTATAAAAGCCCGACTTCCCTTCAAAGAAAACATTGAGATCACTATGGAGGCGAATCCAGGCACCATCGAAGCGACACGTTTTGAACAATACCAAAAAGAAGGGGTCACTCGTATTTCGATAGGAATACAAAGCTTTGAACAATCAAAGTTAAAAAGATTGGGTAGAATTCACGGTAAAGAGGAAGCCGTCAAGGCAGCACAATTAGCCCATAATATAGGGCTAAATAGCTTTAACTTAGACTTAATGCACGGTCTTCCAGAACAGAGTGTCTCACAAGCTCTGGTTGACCTAGAAAAAGCGATTGGACTTAATCCTCCGCATCTTTCTTGGTACCAACTAACTATTGAACCCAACACACTTTTTCATTCAAAACCGCCAACTTTACCTGACGATGATCAGCTTTGGGATATTTTTGATCTCGGTCATCAAAAACTTTCTAAAGCAGGCTATGTTCAATACGAAATATCTGGTTATAGCAAGCCTGGCTATCAATGCCAACACAACCTGAACTACTGGCGTTTTGGTGACTACTTAGGCATAGGTTGTGGTGCACATGGGAAACTCAGTTTCGTCAACGGAAAAATAATTCGAACAACCAAAGTAAAACATCCTAGAGGTTACCTAAATCTAATTAAACCCTACCTACAAAGTGAAATAGAGGTAGAGGAGAACGACCGCCCATTTGAGTATTTTATGAACCGTTTCCGACTCATTGAAGCCTGTCCAAAAAAAGATTTCATTGAAACAACAGGATTAAGCATTAAAGCTATCCAACCCAAAATCGACTGGGCAAAATCTAAAGGGTACTTACAAGAGAGTGAGTCAACTTGGCAGGTTACAGAAAAAGGGAAGCTGTTTTTAAATGACTTATTGGAAGGTTTTATGTGACATTGATTTGTAGAATATAACTAAAGAGCACAATGCGCTCTTTAGTTAGTAAATAGGCATTCAAATAACCATATTAGCCGATGCGCTTAAACTTAATATCCCAAACCCCATGCCCTAACCTGTGGCCTCGGGCTTCGAACTTAGTTAATGGTCGCTCTTCTGGACGTGGAATATAATCACCATCTGACGAAATATTTTCGTAACCAGGTGCTTCATTCATCACTTCAACCATATGTTCAGCATAATTTTCCCAGTCAGTCGCCATATGGAATACACCTACATCAGCAATTAACTTTTGGCGTACCATCGCGGCAAAACCCAACTGAACAATACGACGCTTATGATGGCGTTTTTTATGCCATGGGTCTGGAAAGAAAAGCTGCAATGTGGTCAAGCTGCCATCAGGGATCATATGTTCAAACACTTCTACCGCATCGTGACACATCACTCGAAGGTTAGTTACTTCAGCTTCATTAGCCGCACTCAAACAAGCACCAACACCAGGGCTATGTACTTCAATACCAATAAAATTCTTTTCAGGTGCGTTTTTAGCCATTTCAACTAATGATGCGCCCATACCAAATCCAATTTCCAAAACAACAGGATTATCGTTGCCAAACACGTCATTCCAATTCAACAAAGTATCTTGATAATCGATGCCCATTGTAGGCCAACACTCGGCTAACGCAGTTTCCTGCCCTTTTGTTAAGCGCCCTTCACGACGTACAAAGCTACGTATTTTTCGTACTAACTTGCCATCTTCGGTATATTCGTTTGTCGTTACTTCGCTCATTGGTTTTGCCTGTTCATTGTTCAATCAAAGCGTGGATTATCCAAAGTTTTACCCTTCGTGCAAGGAGTTTTATTTAAAAATACCCCCAAAATATATGTGTTTTACACGCATCCTTAATTGTGGTGCAATTTCATTCCAAATAAAAACAGAAAAGAGAATGTTGTGACCCCATTTGCTAAGGCTATATTAAGTTGGTATCAATCCTTTGGGCGAAAGAGCTTACCTTGGCAACAGAATAAGACTCTATATAGGGTTTGGTTGTCAGAAATCATGCTACAGCAGACCCAAGTCACCACAGTCATACCTTATTTTGAAAGGTTTGTAGAAAAATTTCCTACGGTAAGTGACCTTGCTGACGCACACCAAGACGAAGTTCTTCATTTATGGACAGGCCTAGGCTATTACGCGAGAGCACGTAACCTACATAAAGCGGCCAAAATAGTTGCCGAAACTCATGGTGGCGAATTCCCAAATGATATTGAACAAATGAACGCACTTCCTGGTGTAGGACGCTCTACAGCCGCCGCAGTACTGTCTTCGGTTTTAAAAAACCTCACGCAATACTGGATGGTAATGTGAAACGCACACTATCTAGAGCATTCGCGGTAGAAGGTTGGCCAGGTAAAAAGAGTGTAGAAAATCAGTTATGGGATTTGGCTGAAATGCATACCCCAAGTACAGAAGTGGATAATTACAATCAAGCTATGATGGATATGGGGGCGCTTGTTTGTACACGCAGTCGACCTAAATGCCAGCTATGTCCAATTAACACGCGTTGTAAAGCATATAAACAAAATCGACAACTTGAGTTTCCCACCAAGAAACCTAAGAAAGAAAAACCAATCAAAGAGACTTGGTTTGTAATTCTATATCACGACAATAAAGTATGGTTAGAACAAAGGCCACAAACCGGAATTTGGGGTGGACTATATTGTTTTCCTGACAACAATGAACCCGATATTATCCATCAGTTAGACATGCGAGCTATCCCACAACATCATATTGACGTTCAACAAACTCTAATAAGTTTCAGACACACATTCAGTCATTATCACTTAGATATTACGCCAGTACTTATCAAATTAACAAAGCAACCTGATTTGATAATGGAAGGAACGAAAGGTCTCTGGTATAACATATCTCAACCCGAAGAAGTGGGGCTTGCTGCCCCTGTCAAACAGCTGATACAAAGCCTTGCTTTTGAAATGCATCTTCTGGAACCAACAAAGGAAAAATTATGAGTCGTACCGTATTTTGTGAGCGCCTAAACAAAGAAGCTGATGGATTAGATTTTCAACTCTATCCAGGAGAACTAGGCAAACGTATTTTTGATAACATATCGAAAGAAGCGTGGGCACTTTGGCAAAGCAAACAAACAATGCTAATCAATGAAAAAAAACTCAACATGATGGATCCTGAGCACAGAGCATTATTAGAAGATGAAATGGTCAAATTCCTCTTCGAAGGTCAAGATATCGTTATTGAAGGCTATACGCCACCAAGTAAATAACTTTTTGTTGTTTAACAAGATGGCTGTAAGCCATCTTTCTTGTTTATAGACCATATGAAAAAATACCTAACTTTAATATTAATCATACTGTTAACTGGCTGTAGTCGCGAGTTCGTGGAAACTCACCTCTATGCCGTGGATTATGAGCCTACAAATCGATTTGCTAAAAACTTAGCCCAGCTTCCCGGTCAATTTCAAAAGGACCAAGGAGCATTAGATGCACTGATAGGCAGTTTTTCAGGAAATATTGAAAAGCGCTGGGGAAGCCATGAAATACGTATGGCTGGAAAAATCAATTACGTAAAATACATCGACAATTATTTGAGCCGATCTGAAGTTAATTTTTCCGCCGGTACGATTGTAGTGGAGACTGTATCTCCGACAGATCCCAAAAAACACTTAAAAAACGCAATTATCACAACACTGCTCACACCGGATGATCCCGCTAGTGTCGACCTTTTTTCTTCGTCTAGCATCACGCTAGAAGGGCAACCATTTCTCTATAAACAAGTCATAGATCATGAGAAACAACCGATTCAATGGCGCTGGCGCGCAAATAGATATGCGGATTACCTTATTGCTAATCAACTAAAAACAAAAAACGTTGATTTCAAAAAAGCATACTATGTAGAAATACCCATGGTAAAAGAACACTATCAAGTTAGAAGTTACAAATACGCTAATATTGTACAAAAAGCATCCCAAAAATATGACATACCTGAAGATCTTATCTACGCGATTATAAAAACAGAAAGTAGCTTCAACCCTTATGCCGTCAGTTGGGCAAATGCTTATGGGTTAATGCAGGTAGTTCCAAAAACTGCAGGCGCTGATGTATTCAAGCTCGTTAAGAAAAAACCAGGAATACCAACTCCAGAATATTTATTTGATCCTGAGAAAAATATAGATACTGGAACCGCTTATTTTTATATCCTAAAAAACAGATATTTAAAGGATGTTAAAAATACACTTTCATTAGAGTACAGCATGATTTCTGCCTATAACGGTGGGACAGGTGGTGTACTCAATACCTTTGATAGAGGCAGCAGAAGCAGGGCTATGACACAATTAAACTCACTGCAACCTAATCAAGTCTATTGGGCTTTAACCCAAAAGCATGCGAATAGTGAGGCAAGGAAATACCTTCAGAAAGTGACAAATTTTAAAAAGGAATTTAACTCGACGCAAAGCTAACAACTCTCTAAAACGAGCAAATTTTCGACATGGAAGTTAAAATTGTCTAAATTCGCGTCAAACAGTCACTTTTTTACTATTTATTTGCAAAAACAAGTTGACGATAGGCTCGAAAATCCGTTTAATAGCGCTCCGTTGCCCGGATAGCTCAGTCGGTAGAGCAGAGGATTGAAAATCCTCGTGTCGGTGGTTCGATTCCGCCTCCGGGCACCACAATTTGATTGTTGGTGTTTAAGACGTCAACATAAAAAGCAAAAAATAAAGTGCGCCGACTTAGCTCAGTAGGTAGAGCAACTGACTTGTAATCAGTAGGTCACCAGTTCGATTCCGGTAGTCGGCACCATTTTTTGCCTCGATAGCTCAGTCGGTAGAGCAGAGGATTGAAAATCCTCGTGTCGGTGGTTCGATTCCGCCTCGAGGCACCATATAATTCCCCCTTAGTTCAGTTGGTAGAACGGCGGACTGTTAATCCGTATGTCGCAAGTTCAAGTCTTGCAGGGGGAGCCACATTGAAAAGCCATCTCGAAAGAGATGGCTTTTTTTTGCACTGTCACTAATGCCAACATAAGAATAAATAACCACAACTTCAATTTACCTTTTAAAAAAACGTTCTCACTGCTTATTTTAGATAGCAAATCATTCTTTTCATAATCCCTTGAACTATACAAACAAGCACTTTCAAGCATACTAACTAGACTAAACAGCTCGTTAAGTACAAAAAAACATCAAACGCAATATTTTTTACTATTATCTATTGACCTTAACAAAGAAAAACCGTTTAATAGCGCCCGTTGCCCGGATAGCTCAGTCGGTAGAGCAGAGGATTGAAAATCCTCGTGTCGGTGGTTCGATTCCGCCTCCGGGCACCATATTTAAAATTGGTGTTCATTTGGACATTAATTTGAAAGAAAATACGGGCCGACTTAGCTCAGTAGGTAGAGCAACTGACTTGTAATCAGTAGGTCACCAGTTCGATTCCGGTAGTCGGCACCATTTTTCTTAACGTTATAATTCCCTTTTAGTTCAGTTGGTAGAACGCCGGACTGTTAATCCGTATGTCGCTGGTTCAAGTCCAGCAAAGGGAGCCATATTTAAACATTATGCAAATGCTTAATGTTCGGCGCCGACTTAGCTCAGTAGGTAGAGCAACTGACTTGTAATCAGTAGGTCACCAGTTCGATTCCGGTAGTCGGCACCATCACAAAATCTGTTCCCTTTTAGTTCAGTTGGTAGAACGCCGGACTGTTAATCCGTATGTCGCTGGTTCAAGTCCAGCAAAGGGAGCCACTTTCAAAAGCCATGTCGAAAGACGTGGCTTTTTTTATTCTCACTCACCCTACATCCCCATCTCCTCGCTAACGAAATAATTTCATACCCAACAAATTCGTTTTAGTTTTAAATTATGAAACCCGCTCCAGTATCTTTTACTACGTGTGTTAAGCCAAGAACCAAACATTAGCTTTAGGGAGCTCTAGAGCGACTCACAGTGAATATTAACTCTACGTTTATGAAGTTACGTTAATATTAACGCAACTTATCCCTGCCGCCACTAGAGGAGCAATTTTCACTGCTCTTTAACTCTTATACCGCATCACAGATTACTTGAAGAATCTTTTCAATATTTTTAAGTCGATTAACGAATTTCCAATATCACCTAGGAAATTAATACGTCACGCTATATTGCATAACAAAACGCTCCGTAAAGGCTTCTAGTCCACGTTGGATAGAATTCTAGACTGATAGGTAGGTTTTTGTTTTCGGTGTGCTAGATAAGGTCTGAGGGCGGTAATGTTCTTGAAAAGTCGTTTAAACTCGGAAGTACTTGAATACGCTTTTAGCAATACCATTAAACAACTGATCAGATAAATTGTGTTCAATTGATCACGCATCAAAGGCAATGATTGGCCTTTACAAAGAGGACAAGGAGGTCTTAAGCGGTCTGTGAACCGAATAAATTTTGATCCCATCATTGATGTCAGTGTAATTGGATACCAAACGCAAAAAAGCCGCAGCATTTCTGCTGAGGCTTCTAATATATTGCGTAAGATAATGGCGGAGTGGGCGGGACTTGCTCTCTACTTGCAATTACGCGCATTCTCCGGCGTGACAGGCCGGCTTCCTCTAACAAAAAGCTAACCAACTGAACGGCCACATCACAGGGCATTCTTTATGCACCAAACGCAAAAAAGCCCCAGCATTTCTGCTGAGGCTTCGTAATACATTGCGTAAGATAATGGCGGAGTGGACGGGACTTGCTCTCTACTTGCAAATACGCGCGTCCCCCGGCGTGACAGGCCGGCTTCCCCTAACAAAAAGCTAACCAACTGAACGACCACATCGCAGAGTATTCTTTATGCACCAAACGCAAAAAAGCCCCAGCATTTCTGCTGAGGCTTCGTAATATACTGCGTAAGAT